>CALEJW010000069.1 GCA_937898635.1 uncultured Pseudomonadota bacterium
TCCCGGCGAGGCGATGCGGCTCGCCGGCGTCGGCACCGACGCCGTGGCGAGGGCCACCGGCAAGGCGTGGGACCAGTGGCTCGCCGTCCTCGACAAGGCAGGCGCGGCGAAGATGCCGCACAAGGCCATCGCGGAAATGCTCGCGCGGAAGTTCGGCGTCCCCGGCTGGTGGAGCCAGATGGTGACGGTGGGCTACGAGCAGGCCCGGGGCTTGCGCGAAGCCTTCCAGAAGCCGGACGGCTTTTCCGCCAGCGCCTCGCGGACGATGCTCGCCCCCGTGGACCGGCTCTTCGGCGCATGGTCCGACCCCGGGCTGCGCTCGCTGTGGCTCGGAGCCGCCCCGGTCGCGGTGAAGCGCTCGACGCAGGCGAAGTCCCTGCGCATGACCTGGACGGACGGCGGGTCGAGCGTCGAGGTGAACTTCTACCCGGCGGGCGCCGGCAGGAGCCGCGTGCAGGTCCAGCACGACAAGCTCGCCGACGGCCGCGCCCGCGAGGCCCAGAAGGCTTTCTGGAGCGAGGCGCTCGACCGCCTGAAGGCGATGCTCGAGAAGGCGGCGTAGCGCCCGTGCTCGTCGACTTCTACTTCACGGTCCGCAAGGCCGGCGTGCCGGCGAGCGTGAAGGAGTTCCTCACGCTCCTGGAGGCCCTGCGCGCGGGCGTGGTCTCGGGCAGCGTCGACGACTTCTACGTGCTCTCCCGCGCCGCGCTCGTGAAGGACGAGGCCTACTTCGACCGCTTCGACCTCGCCTTTTCCGCCTATTTCAAGGGCGTCGGCGCCGTGCCGGACGAACTCGTGAAGGACATCCCCGCGGAGTGGCTGCGCAAGCTCGCGGAGCGCAACCTGAGCGAGGAGGAAAAGGCGCTCGTGGAAGCCCTCGGCGGGTGGGAGAAGCTCATGCAGACGCTCCGCGAGCGCCTCGAGGAGCAGGAAAAGCGCCACCAGGGGGGCTCCAAGTGGATCGGCACGGCGGGCACCTCGCCCTTCGGCGCCTACGGATACAACCCGGAGGGCGTGCGCATCGGGCAGGACCGGTCCCGCAACCGCCGCGCGGTGAAGGTCTGGGACGCGCGCGCCTTCCGCGACTACGACGCCGACCGGGAGCTTGGCGTGCGCAACGTGAAGCTCGCGCTCAGAAGGCTGCGGCGCTTCGCGCGGACCGGCGCTCCCGAGGTGCTGGACCTGCCCGGCACCATCGGCGCGACCGCGAGGAACGCGGGCTGGCTGGACCTGCGAATCGTTCCCGAGCTGCACAACGCCGTGAAGGTGCTGCTCTTCCTCGACGTGGGGGGCACGATGGACGACCACATCCAGGTGGTCGAGGAGCTCTTCAGCGCCGCGCGCACGGAATTCAAGAACCTCGAGCATTTCTACTTCCACAACTGCGTCTACGAATCGGTGTGGAAGGACAACCGCCGCCGGAGCCGGGAGCGCATCCCGACGGTCGACGTCATGCGCAAGTACGGGCACGACTACCGGGCGATCTTCGTGGGCGACGCCGCGATGAGTCCCTACGAGCTGGAGCAGCCCGGCGGCAGCGTCGAGCACTGGAACGACGAGGCGGGCCGCGCCTGGCTCGCGCGTGCGCTCCTCGCGTGGCCAAGGGCCGCCTGGCTCAACCCGGTTCCCGAAGAGCACTGGGGCTGGACGGTCACCACGGAGAACATCCGGCGCCTCTTCGACGGCCGGATGTTCCCCCTCACGCTCGCGGGCCTCGAGGGCGCGATGCGCTCCCTCTCCTAGCTCGGGGACGCGGCGGGCGGGAGCCGGACGAAACGGATCTCCTCGCCCTCGTCGATGCGGCGCACGACACCCTCGGACTCGAGGTAGTGCAGGTGCGCGATCGCCTCTCCCATCGCGAAGCCCATCTGGTGCTCGTCCAGCTTGCGGCTGAAGAGCACCGGCAGGACCTCGAACGCCGTGACCGGGCTCGCGCAGGCGCCGGCGAGCCTTTCCAGGCGCTCGGCGTGATGCGCGCGCAACTCCCGGATCCGCGGGTGCAGGCCCTCGAAGACCCGGTCGTGGGACGGCAGCACGCGCGTCCCGGCGGGGATGCCGGCGAAGCGCGCGAACGAGGCGAGGAAGAGCCGAAGGGGATCGGCTTCGGGCTGGTTGCCCCAGACCCCGACGTTCGTCGTGATCCTCGGCAGGACCTGGTCGCCGGAGATGAGCAGGCCGAGGGACGGGCAATGCAGCGCCGCGTGCTCCGGGGCGTGCCCGAAGACGCAGATGACGCGCCAGTCGTGCGCGCCGATCCGGAGGGTGTCGTCGTGCATCAACCGCCGGTAGCGCCGGGGCAACTCCGGCACGCCGCGCCGGTAGAAGTTTCCCGTCCTCGCCTTCTCGGGGATCGCGGAGACGTCCAGCCCGTTGCGGCCGAAGAAATCGATGCCCGTGGCGCGGTCGAAGCCCGCGGCGTCGTCGCGGGCCGCGTGGGCGGAGAGGAACTCCGCGCTCGTCATCCAGACGGGGGCGTTCGTGCGCGCCTCGAGCCACGCGGCGTTGCCCACGTGGTCGGGGTGGTAGTGGGTGACGACGATGCGACTCACCGGGCGGCCGCCCATGGGGCCGGCCAGCACCCGCTCCCAGAGCTCGCGCGTGGCTTCCGAGCCGTAGCCCGTGTCCACGATCGTCCACCCGTCGCCGTCCTCGAGGAGCCAGAGGTTGATGTGGTCCAGGGCGAAGGGCAGGGGCATGCGGATCCAGCGCACGCCCGGGGCGACCTCGATCGCGGCGCCGGGCGCGGGGATCTCGTCGGCGAAGGGGTATCGGACCGCGGTGGGTTCGGCCATGGCGGGGCGCCGGCGGGCGGCGCGGGCGGCTACTTGGTGGTGAAGACGAACACGCCGTCCCAGTTCGCGGGCGGCGGGTTGCGGCGGAAGTGCGCGATGCGCTCGAGGTAGAGCTTGTAGAACTTCGTCTCGGGCGCGGCGTAGGCGAGGTTCTTGAGGAGATTTTCCGCGTCGTCCCAGCGCTGGGCCCGGTAGGCCTGCAGCGCCTTGTGGAAGCGGTCGACTTCCTGGAGCGATTCGGGGCCCAGCTCCTCCTGCCGCCCGAGCGGCTCGAAGATCGCGATGCCCTCGAGCTTGCCCTTCACGCGCACCTTGTCGATCTCGCGGAAGACGTAGCCGGGGACGGCCTTCACGATGTTCTGGCTCACGAGGATGCCGACGCCGTACTCCTTGGTGAGCCCCTCGAGCCGCGAGGCGAGGTTCACCGCATCGCCCATCACGGTGTACGAGCGGCGGAACTTCGAGCCCATGTCGCCCACGTTCATGAGCCCGCAGTTCAGGCCCACGCCGATGTGCAGCACCGGCCAGCCGCGCTTGGCGAAGGGCGCATCGAGCTCGCGCAAGCCCTTCTGCATGGCGATCGCGCTCTCGAGCGCGTGGGTGGCATGGTCGGGGTCGGAGAGCGGCGCGCCCCAGAAGGCCATGATCGCGTCGCCGATGTACTTGTCGATGGTGCCGCGCTTTTCCTGGACCTTCTGCGTCATCACCGTGAGGTAGGTGTTCATCAGGTCCTTGAGGCCCTCGGGCGAGAGCCCCTCGGAGATCGAGGTGAAGTCGCGCACGTCGGAGAAGAGCACCGTCATCTCGCGGCTCTCCCCCTTCATCGAGTACTCGCCCGGGTTCTTCGACATCTCCGCCACCAGCTCCCGCGGCACGTAGGTGCCGAAGAGCCCCGTGATGAGCCGGCGCGAGCGCGCCTCGGCGAAGAAGCCGTAGACCATGTTGAGGAAGTAGAGGATTCCCAGCATGAGCAGCGGCGAGGCGATGGGCACGACCCAGCTCTTCGACTGCCAGAGGTAGAGGTTCGCCCCGACCAGCACCGCGAAGAGGGCGGCGACCACCGCCGTCGACCAGGTCGCCGAGAGATGCGGCAGGAGGATCGCGAGGGGAACGCCCACGAGGACCAGGAGCAGGATCGTGATGCCGAGCACCTCGGGAGGGCGGTTCTTGATGGTGCCGTCGAGTATCCCGGCGATGAGCGTCGCGTGTACCTCCACGCCCGGCAGGTCCTCGCGCACGGAGGTCGCCCGAAGGTCCACCAGGCCCTGCGCCGAGGTGCCCACGACGATGATCTTGTCCTTGAGCTCGTCGGCCGGGAGCGTGCCGCGGATCACGTCGGTCGCCGAGACGTAGCGGAAGCCGCCGGTGTCGCGGTAGGGAACCATCGCGGTCATCGCGCGGTCGAGCGGCACCTCGATCTCGCCGATCTTGATCGAGCGCATCCAGCCCTCCAGCCCGCCGCCGATCTTCCTCGGCTCGTCCAGGACGATCTTCACGGGGGCGTTGCCGAGGTAGGTGCGCGCGACGGCGAGGGAGAGGGCCTCGTAGAAGCCGTCCTTGAAGCGCATGAACATCGGCACGCGGCGCGTGATGCCGTCGATGTCGAGCGCGGGGTAGAAGTGGCCGGTGGCCGTCGCCGCCTGCTGCAGGATCGGGATGTTCCCGCTGAAGCCCGTCGAGGTGTAGTAGCGGTACTGGACGTTGCCGAGGGCCTTCGCGTCGAACACGGGCGGGGGCAGGACGCCGGCGATGTCCTCCTTGCCGCCCATCGCCACGCCCAGCACGACGGGCCACCTGGTCATCTCGTCGGCCAGGATCCGGTCGTAGTCGAGGGAAGCGCGCGCGCCGCGCAGGAAGGCCTGGTACTCCTCGTTGTCCTTGAGCTCGTTCCGGGCGATCGATTCGAAGATGGGCAGGCCCGAGCTCGTGTCCGGCTCCGGCAGCGCGATGTCGAAGCCGACGGTGCGCACCTGGTAGCGCTCGAAGAGCTGCTTCAGCATGGTCGCGAGCTTGTTGCGCGGCCACGGGAAGCGGCCCTCGGCGTTCAGGCTCTTCTCGTCGATGTCGAGGATGACGACGCGGGTGTCGCGCGTCTTGGGCAGGAAGAGGCGGATCCTCGCGTCGTAGGCCCAGAGCTCGAGCTGCTGCAGGAAGCGGAACTCCTTCCACTCCGCCTCGTGGGCGAGGAAGAAGGCGACCACCGCGACCCCGATCGCGGCGCGGACGATGTCGTTCAACGTGAACTTCGGGATCCAGCGGGCTTTCAGGGCCACGGTCTCTCGCTTTTCTCGTCGTGCCGGCGCTCGTCCATCGTGCCGGGGGGTGGCTGCCGCAGTCGGCGAATGATACACCGAGCCGCCCGGGGCGAGCCCCGGCGGCGCTCCTCAGCGCCGCCCGGGCAGCAGGCCCCGGAGCCGATCGAGGAAGCCTGCCGGGCGGGATGCGCAGGGGCTTCGCAGTGCGGCCGTCGCGCGCTCGCGCCAGGGGCGCGGGGGGTCGCTTTCGAGGAAGGCGCGCACCCGCACCTGGAATTCCGGGTAGCGCTCGTCGACGATGGCCTGGGCCCGGTTGCGGATGTCCTGCGCGCCGCCGCCGAAAGACACCTCGCCCTCGTGGAAGACGAAGGTGTCGGCGGCCAGCAGGTGCCGCCAGCCGGCCCGCGCCGCGCGCATGCAGAAGTCGACCTCCTCGCCGTAGCCGCGGCCGAAGGCGGCCTCGTCGAAGGCACCGACCTCGGCGAGGCAGCGCCGCGCGATGAGCATGCAGAAGCCGACCGCGGTGGGAATCTCCACGGCCTCGCCCGCGTTCGCCCGCGCGAAGGCCGCGTCGAGCGTCGCGGGGGTGGTGCCCTCGGGCAGGGCATTGGCCTGTGCGAAGAGCGGGTAGCTGCAGATCGTCGCGTTGTTGGAGAACGGGGTCACGGTGCCCGCGCGCGGGTCGCGCGCGAGGTGCCCGGCCAGCCGGTCCAGCCAGTCGCCGGCGACCACGGTGTCGCTGTTGAGGAGCAACACGTCGCGGTCGGGGTGAAGGCCCAGCCCCTCGTTCGCGGAGGCGACGAAGCCCGCATTGCGCCCGTGGACCCGCAGGGTGATCCGACCGCCCCCCGCGAGGTCCCGCAGCCATTCCGCCAGGCCGGGCTCGGGGCTCGCGTCGTCGATCACGACCACCTCGTGGGCGACGCGCACCGGGGCCTCGAGGACGCTTTCCACGCAGCGGCGCGTCTCGGCGAGGCCGCGGTAGGCCGGAATGATGACGTCGATCAAGGGGAGGGGGGCGGGGGCGGTGGGGAATTCTATCGCGACCCGGCGCGGACCCCGGGGAAGGACTTCCGGAGGGCTGCCGTTTGACCCCTGTCAACCGGCACCCACCCGTTACGCGGCACAGTGGCCGGGCCCAGTCCCGCCCGCCGGGACGCACGGAGGTTTTTACATGGATTCCAGCCAGAACGTCATCGCCGGCGTCGGCCTCGCCGACCGGCCGCGCAAGAGCCGGTGGCCCGCCCGGATGGACTTCGCGCAGAGCGCGAGCGGCCTCGCCCTCGGGCTCTTCATGTGGGGCCACATGTTCTTCGTCTCCACGATCCTCCTGAGCAAGGACGCCATGTGGGCGGTGACCAAGTTCTTCGAGGGCTACTTCATCCTCGGCACCGCCTACCCCGTCGTCGTCTCCGGGGTCGTCGCGGGGGTGCTCGCCCTCGTGGTGCTCCACGCCTTCCTCGCGATGCGCAAGTTCCCCGCCAACTACCGGCAGTACCGGGCGTTCACGGGCCATCGCGCGCTCATGGACCACGGCGACACCACGCTCTGGTGGGTCCAGTTCCTCACCGGGTTCGCCCTCTTCTTCCTCGCGGCGGTGCACCTGTACCAGATGCTCATGCACCCCGGCGACATCGGCCCCTACGGCTCCGCGGACCGCGTCTGGTCGGGCCGCTGGTGGCCGATCTACCTCGTGATGCTGTTCGCCGTGGAACTGCATGGCGGGATCGGCCTGTACCGGTTGTGCGTGAAGTGGGGCTGGTTCGAGGGCAAGGACCCGGCGGCGAGCCGCAGGCGCCTGAAGGCCGCCAAGTGGCTCCTCACCGCGTTCTTCCTCGCGCTGGGGCTCGCGACGCTCGGCGCGTACATGAAGATCGGCTACGAGCACCGTGACCGCGTGGGCGAGCGTTACACGCCCTCGTGGGTGCTGCCGGACCCCAAGGAGAAGGCGCAATGAAGATCGTCTACACCGACGTGCTGGTCATCGGCGGCGGGCTCGCGGGCCTGCGGCTCGCCATCGGCGCGAAGCGCCGGGGCCACGAGGCCCTCATCCTGTCCCTCGTGCCGGCCAAGCGCTCGCACTCCAAGGCCGCCCAGGGCGGCATGCAGGCTTCCCTCGGCAACGTGGCCAAGGGGCAGGGCGACAACGAGGACGTCCACTTCGAGGACACGGTCCGGGGCTCCGACTGGGGCGCGGACCAGGAAGTGGTGCGCATGTTCGTGAACACCTCGCCCAAGGCGGTGCGGGAACTCGCCGCGTGGGGCGTTCCCTGGAGCCGCGTGCGGAAAGGCGACCGCCAGGTCGTCATCAACGGCCAGAAGGTCACGATCACCGAGCGCGACGAGGCGCACGGGACGGTGGCGCAGCGCGACTTCGGTGGCACCAAGAAGTGGCGCACCTGCTACGTGGCCGACGCGACGGGACACGCGATGATCACCGCGGTGGCCGACCAGGCCATCGCCGACTCGATCCCGGTGCACGAGCGCAAGGAGGCGCTGGCCCTCATCCACGACGGCGGGCGCTGCCTGGGCGCCGTGGTGCGGGACCTCACGACGGGGGAGATCCTCGCCTACGTCGCCAAGGCCACCGCCATCGCCACCGGCGGGGCGGGGCGCCTGTACCGCTCCACGACCAACGCCGTCATCTGCGAGGGCATGGGCCACGCGATCGCCATGGAGACGGGCATGGCCGCGCTCGGCAACATGGAGGCGGTGCAGTTCCACCCGACGGCCATATTCCCGGCCGGCATCCTCGTGACCGAGGGCTGCCGCGGAGACGGGGGGCTCCTCAAGGACGCGAGCGGCCACCGCTTCATGCCCGACTACGAGCCCGAGAAGAAGGAGCTCGCCTCCCGCGACGTGGTGTCGCGGCGCATGGAGGAGCACATCAAGAAGGGCAACGGGGTGAAGTCGCGCTTCGGCGAGCACCTGTGGCTCGACATCACGCTCCTCGGCGAGCACCACATCCGCCACAACCTGCGGGAGGTCTGGGACATCTGCCACTACTTCCTCGGCGTGGACCCGGTGAAGGACCTCATCGCGGTGCGCCCGGCGCAGCACTACACGATGGGCGGCGTGCGCACGAAGCCGACCGGCGAGAGCCCGACGCTGAAGGGGCTCTTCTCCGCGGGCGAGGCGGCCTGCTGGGACATGCACGGCTTCAACCGCCTGGGCGGCAACTCGGTCGCCGAGACGGTCGTCGCGGGCATGATCGTGGGCGAGTTCATCGCCGACTTCTGCGACAGGCCGGAGAACGCGGCCACCGTGCCCATCGGGCTGGTCGAGGAGTTCGTCGAGCGCGAGAAGGCGAAGCTCGAGGCGATCGTGAACCGCCGCGGCGGCGAGGATCCCTCGGCGCTCAAGCTCGAGATGCAGGACCTCATGACCTCGCTGGTGGGGATATTCCGCACCGGCCCCGAGCTCGAGCGGGCGGTGGACGGGCTCCAGAAGCTCCTCGCGCGCAGCCGCAACGTGGGCGTGAAGTCCTCCGCCCCCGGGCCGAACCCGGAGCTGGTGACGGCCTACCGGGTGCAGCGCATGCTCAAGCTCGCGCTCACGATCGCCTACGGCGCCTCGGTGCGCACCGAGAGCCGCGGGGCGCACTTCCGCTCCGACTACCCGCGCCGCAACGACGCCGAGTGGCTCAAGCGCACGCTCGCCACCTGGAAGAGCGACGCCGACACCCTGCCCACGCTCGACTACGAGCCCCTGGACGTGAAGCGCATGGAGCTGCCGCCGGGCTGGCGGGGCTACGGCGCGAAGGACTACATCGACCACCCGGACACGCCCGCGCGGGCGGCCGAAGTGGAGGCCGCGAAGGCCGCCGCCGCGGACCGCTTCGCGCTCCAGCAGGCGCTCATGCCCTACGACCAGCTGCTCCCGTCGGTCCTGCGCGGCCGCAACGAGCGCATCGACGAACCGTTCTGAGGAGCCGACGATGGCCGACGCGAACGCGCCCCGCAAGCTGACCTTCAAGATCCTGCGCTACAACCCGCGGCTTCCCGGCGACAAGCCGCGCCTGCAGAGCTACGAGCTCGAGGAGTCGGCGGGGATGACCCTCTTCATCGCCCTGAACGAGATCCGCGACCGCCAGGACGCCTCGCTCGCCTTCGACTTCGTCTGCCGTGCCGGCATCTGCGGCAGCTGCGCGATGATGATCGACGGGCGCCCGGGCCTCGCCTGCCGCACGCTCACGAAGAACCTCGGCGCCGAGGTGACGCTCGCGCCCCTGCCGGTATTCGAGCTGGTCGCCGACCTCTCGGTCGACACCGGCAAGTGGATGCGCGGCATGAGCGAGCGCCTGGAGACCTGGGTGCACGCGAAGCAGGGCGAGATCGACCTCCGGCGGATCGAGGAACGCATGGACCCCGACCTCGCCGAGGAGATCTTCGAGCTGGACCGCTGCATCGAGTGCGGCTGCTGCGTGGCCGGCTGCGGCACGGCGCGCATGCGCGAGGACTTCGTGGGCGCCGTGGGGCTGAACAAGATCGCGCGCTTCCGGCTCGACCCGCGCGACACGCGCACCGACGAGGATTTCTACGAACTGGTGGGCGACGACGACGGCGTGTTCGGCTGCATGTCGCTCCTCGGCTGCCACGACGTCTGCCCGAAGCAGCTGCCGCTGCAGACGCAGATCGCCTTCCTTCGCCGCAAGATGCTCAAGCAGGGGCTCGCCTGAGCACGGCGCCGGCGTAGTCCCAAGGGCCAACGACGCGCGCCATCCCCGGCGCGCGGGCCCGCAGTCCCGTTGGACGATGGACCCACGGAACGCGCAATCGCGCTCGCGCGCTTGCGCCGCGTCAAGTTTTTGCGGGTGTGCAGCACGAGAATCCTTCGCGAGAGGTCGCGATGTCCGCGATCGAACGCGAAAGGCAAATCATCATGTCCACCGTCGCACCCGGCTCCACGCCCTCCCGGGCGCTGGCCGAAAAGGCGCCCCACGCGGGCTTCCCCTGGCGGGCGCTGCTGCCCGTCACCGTCACCGTCGTCCTCGCGCTCCTGCCCGCGCCCGAGGGCCTTGCGCAGTTCGCGTGGTACTTCTTCGCGATCTTCGCGGGGGTCATCGTCGGGCTCATGGTCGAGCCGCTGCCGGGCGGGGCCATCGGCCTCATCGGCGTGACGCTCGTCGCGGTCCTGTCCACGTGGGTGCTCTTCTCGCCCGCGGAGCTCGCCAAGCCCGGCTTCAAGCCGGTCGCGGAAAGCCTCAAGTGGGCGCTCTCCGGATTCTCCAACGGCACCGTGTGGCTCATCTTCGGCGCCTTCATGTTCGCGCTGGGCTACGAGAAGACGGGGCTCGGGCGCCGGATCGCGCTCGTCCTCGTGAAGGCGATGGGCAAGCGCACCCTCACGCTCGGCTACGCGGTCACGATCGCCGACACGCTCCTCGCGCCCTTCACGCCGTCCAACACGGCGAGGAGCGGCGGGACGATCTATCCCGTGATCCGCAACCTCCCCGCGCTCTACGACTCGAAGCCGAACGATCCGTCGGCGCGCCGCATCGGCTCCTACCTGATGTGGGTGGCCATCGCCGCCACCTGCGTCACGAGCTCCATGTTCCTCACGGCGCTCGCGCCCAACCTCCTCGCGCTGGAGCTGGTGAAGAAGACGGCCAACGTCGACATCTCCTGGGCGCAGTGGTTCATCTCGATCGCCCCGGTGGGCGTCCTGCTGCTCGTCCTCATCCCCCTCATCGCCTACTGGATCTATCCTCCCGAGGTGAAGCGAGGCGAGGAAGTCCCGCGCTGGGCCGGCGAGGAACTCGCGAAGATGGGCGGCATCTCCGGGCGCGAGATCACGCTCGCGGTCCTGGTGCTCATCGCCCTGTCGCTCTGGATCTTCGGCGGCGGCGTGATGAACGCGACCACCGTCGCGCTCGTGGTCATCTCGCTCATGCTCGTGACGGGCGTGGTGACGTGGGACGACATCGTCTCGAACAAGGCGGCCTGGAACACCCTCGCCTGGTTCGCGACCCTCGTCGCGCTGGCCGGCGGCCTGAGCAAGGTGGGCTTCGTGAAGTGGTTCGCGGACGGCGTGGCGGCCGGCATGGCGGGCTACTCGCCCTTCACCGCCATGGTGGTGCTGGTGCTGGTGTTCTACTTCACCCACTACCTCTTCGCGAGCATCACCGCGCACGTCACCGCGCTCCTGCCGGTGATGCTGGCGGTGGGCACGACGATCCCCGGGCTCGACATGGCGCAGTTCTCGCTCCTGCTCTGCCTCACCCTCGGGATCATGGGCATGCTCACGCCGTACGCCACGGGCCCGAGCCCGGTCTACTACGGCTCCGGCTACCTCCCCGCCAAGGACTACTGGGTGATGGGGGCGATCTTCGGCGTGATCTTCATCGCGGCCTTCCTGCTCCTCGGGCTGCCGTGGATGGCGATGATCCGCTAGCGCCGGACCGGGAGGCGCCGCCCGGCGCTTCCCGGCGTGCAACCCCGGACGGGCGGCCTTCGGGCCGCCCGTCCGCTTTTCCCGGTCCCCTTTGCGCTAACGCAATTGGTGCACCGCCGCATCCGCGGTAGTATGATGCAAATAGGAATAGCTCTCATAAACCAAATCCCATGACCGCTCGCAGGCCCCTTTCCCAGCTCACGCCCGGTGAATCCGGGGTCATTGCCGCCGTGGACGGCCCCGAGGGCCTCCGGCAGCGCCTGGCAGCCCTCGGTTTCCGGGCCGGCCGGGCGGTCCTCCTGTTGCGGCGCGCAAGCCTGCGGGGGCCCCTGCACGTGCGCCTGGGGACGACGGAGGTCGCCCTGCGGCAAGGGGAGGCCGGCGGCGTGTCCCTGCGGGCCGTGGCGCCACTGGCGCCCTGAGATCGCGCCCGGGCGGCGAGTCCATGAAGCGGGTCGCCCTCATCGGCATGCCCAACACGGGCAAGTCGACGCTCTTCAACCGCCTGACCGGATCCCAGGCCCGCGTGGGCAACTGGCCGGGGGTGACGGTCGATCTCGCCACGGCGCGGGTCCTGGTGGGCGGCCACATGGTGGAACTGGTCGACCTGCCCGGCCTCTACGACCTGCACGGGTTCTCGGAAGACGAGCTCGTCGCGCGCCACTTCCTCGAAGCCGCCCGCGTCGACGCGGTGGCGGTGGTGATCAACTCCTCCCAGGTGGACCGGCAGCTCGCGCTCGCGCTCCAGGTGAAGGGACTGGGCCTACCCGCGCTGGTGCTCCTCAACATGGCCGACGAGGCGAAGCGCTACGGCATCGAGATCGATGCGGGAAGGCTCTCCCGGGGCCTCGGTCTCCCGGTGGCCGCCCTGTCGGGCCGCTTCGGCACGGGAGTTCCGGAGGGCGTGGCCGCGCTCGCCCGGGTGCTCGACGAGGCCGGTCCGCCGCGCGAAGCGGCCGTCCGCGCCGCCCTGGCGGAGGATCACCGCCGCGAGGAGGAGATCGAGGCGTTGCTGCGTGCGAGCGTCGTGGTGCCCGAACGGCTCTCGGAGCAGGCCTCGGACCGCATCGACCGCCTCGTGCTGCACCCCTGGCTGGGGCTTCCGCTCTTCTTCCTCGCGATGCTCGCCGTCTTCCAGGCGGTGTTCTGGCTGGGCTCGCCGATGCAGGACGGGGTCGAGGCGCTCTTCGAGGCGGTGCGCCGGCTCGCGCTCGAGCCGCTCCTCGCGCCGCTGCCGGAACTCCTGCGCGGCCTGATGCTCGACGGCATCTGGGCGGGCGTGGGCACGGTCGCGGCCTTCGTGCCCCTCATCGTGCTCTTCTTCTTCTTCCTCGCCGCGGTCGAGGACAGCGGCTACCTCTCGCGCGCGGCGTTCCTCACGGACGCGCTGATGGCGAGGCTGGGGCTCGACGGGCGCGCCTTCGTGATGCTCCTCATGGGCTTCGGCTGCAACGTGCCGGCGATCATGGGCACGCGCGTGATGCGCGACCGCCCGATGCGGCTGCTGTCGATGCTCACCATCCCGATGTCCCTGTGCTCGGCGCGGCTCCAGGTGTTCGTGTTCGTGGCGGCCGCGGTCCTCGCGCCTTCGCGCGCGCCCTGGGTGCTCTTCGGGCTCTACCTCGCGAGCTTCGCCGCCGTCATCGTGACGGCGCTTGTCTTCCGCCGCCGCTTCGAGAGCCGGGAGCCCTTCGTGATCGAGCTGCCGCCCTACCGGATGCCCACCGTGCGGCAGGTGTGGCTGCGCGGCTGGGTGGAGGTGAAGCACTTCCTGAGGCGGGCGACCACCTTCATCTTCCTCGGCGTGGTCGCGGTCTGGCTCCTCACGCACCTGCCCGCGGGCGCGGCGCCGGCCGGTCCGGACACGCTCGCGGGCTGGATCGGGGCGGCGACGAAGCCGCTCCTGGGCCCGCTCGGCATCGACGAGAAGCTCGCCGTGGCGCTCCTCTTCGGCTTCGTCGCGAAGGAGGTCGTGATCGGCGCCTTCGCGGTCATCTACGGGCTCGAGGGCGACGCGCTCGCCGCGGGGCTCGCGCAGTCCATGGACTGGGTCGCGGCCACGAGCTTCATGATCTTCACGCTCGTCTACACGCCGTGCCTGTCCACCGTGGCCACGCTTCGCGCCGAATCGAGGAGCCTCGCCTTCACCGCGCTCGCGGTGGCGTGGCCGCTCGTGCTCGCCTGGGCGGCGAGCTTCGCCTTCTACCAGGGGATGCGCGCGCTCGGCTTCTGAACGAAAACGGGGACGCGTGGGAGGACGCGTCCCCGGGAAAGCGCCGGCTTCGCCGGCCGGCTCGGGCTACTTCTTCGCGGGCTTCTCGACCGGGTGTCCGGCCTTCACCCACTCCTCGAACTTCATGTCGGCGGAAACCACGTTGGTGAAGCCGAGGTCCTGCAGCGACTTGGTCGCGAGCGAGCAGCGCCCGCCGGTCGCGCAGTAGAGCGTGAGGCGCTTGTTCATGTCCACGGCCTCCGGGAACCCGACCTTCTTCCAGATGCGGAACTCGATCAGGCCGCGGGGAATGTTGATCGCGCCGGGCACGAAGCCGTCGTTGTACTCGTCCTCCTCGCGCACGTCGACGATAAGACCGAGCTGCTTCTTGTCCAGCGCGGCGCGGAACTCTTCGAGCTTGATGGTCTTGATCTGCTTCTTCGTCTCCGCGACGTACTTGCCGACGGCGGGCGGGTAGCTCGGGGAGGGGGCGGGCGCCGAGGCGGGCGCAAGGGCGGGAATGGCCAGCCCGGCCGAGACGAGAAGGGTTGCGAGGACGGTCCTGCGAGTGACTTTCATGGCGTTGCCTCCGCTTCGTGGATGGACGGGTCTCCGGCGGACGCGGCCGCGGGAGGCGCCAGGCGGCGCAACTCCGGCGGCCAGGGAGTGCCGCCGCGAATATCACGACCAGCTTATCGAGCGAGGCGCGCGGACGGTTGACCCGTGTCAACGGGCGCACCGCATGCGATGGGACGAAGGTCCCACGCGCCAAAAAAACGAAGCCCGGAACGCGTCCGGGCTTCGGGAGGATGGTGGAGGCGGCGGGAATCGAACCCGCGTCCAGACGCCCTTCCACAAACAGTTCTACATGCGTAGCCGGTTGTTCCGCTTTAGCGAGTCGGCCACGAACCGGCGCCCGGCCTTTCCCGCGAGCCACCTATTGGTTTAGGTCTTCACCAAGTGACGCGATGAATTCCGATTCCATGTGTATGACTCCGCAGCCGGTGAACTGGCCCAGCCCATGGAAAGACTGGTGCGGAGCTGGCCGGGATTAAGCGGCCAGGGCGTACGTTTCGTCGTTCGCAGTTAAGTTTGCGATTCCAGCGGTTTTACGAGGCGTTGGCGCTCGGCATGCCCTGCCTGCTTCATTGCACCTGTCGAAACCAGGTCGCCCCCGGAAACCGGGGTGTTGCAGCGCGAATTCTACGCGCGCGGCGATGGCATGGCCACCGCACCCTCTGCAAATGGGGGCTGCGGCTCCCCGATTCAAGGACCTTCGAACCCGGCCCAGCGTGCGATGTCCTCCGGCGAATCCACGACGGCGTCGGCGCCCCAGCGGGACACGGCGGGCCCGTCGCCGAGGTAGCCGTAGCCCGCGGCGAGGACCGGCATCCCGGCGGCGCGAGCGGCCTGCACGTCGCGCTCGTCGTCGCCCACGTAGAGGACCGCGCGCGGCTCGATCGCGAGCGCGCGCGCCGCGTGCAGAAGCGGGTCGGGAAACGGCTTGGCGCGCTCGCAGGTGTCGCCTCCGACCAGGACCGCCATCCGCGAGGCGAGCCCGAGGCCCTCGATCACGCCGCGCGCGAAGCGCTCGAACTTGTTCGTGACCACGCCCCAGGCGATGCGGCGTTCCTCCAGGCGGCCGAGGAGCGTCTCCATGCCCGGGAAGAGTCGCGTCTCGACGCAGAGGTTCCCCGCGTACAGGCCGAGGAACTCCTCGCGCATCGCGGCGAAGGCCGCGTCCTCCGGGCCGATGCCGAAGGCCGCGCCGATCATGCCGCGCGCTCCCCGCGAGACCTGCGGCCGGACGAGCTCGAGCGGGACGGCGTCGAGTCCGCGCGCGGTGCGCATCGCGTTCACCGTGCGCATCATGTCCGGCGCGGTGTCGGCGAGCGTCCCGTCGAGGTCGAACAGGACCGCGCGGATGTCTCCCCCGTTCATGGCCGGCGGTGCGGCCGTCGCGCCCGGCGCATCAATCGCGCCGCGCGGCGAGGAAGTAGTTCACGCCGGCGTCGGGCCCCAGCGCGAAGACCCGGGTGAGCGGGTTGTAGCGCAATCCCGTGACGTCGCGGACCGTGAGACCGGCGTCGCGGCAGTGCGCCGCGAGCTCCGAGGGCGTGACGAACTTCGCGTACTCGTGGGTGCCGCGCGGCAGCAGCCGCAGCACGTACTCGGCGCCGACGATCGCGAGGAGGAAGGACTTCGGGTTGCGGTTGATCGTGGAAAACACCACCCAACCCCCGGGCGCGGCGAGGCGCGCGCAGGACGCCACGACGCTCGCCGGGTCGGGCACGTGCTCGAGCATCTCCATGCAGGTCACGACGTCGTAGGCGGCGGCGTCGGTCGCGGCCGCGTCCTCCGCGGACTGCAGCCGGTAGTCGACCTCCAGGCCGCTCTCGAGCAGGTGCAGCCTCGCCACCTCGAGGGACTTCCCGCCCAGGTCGATGCCCGTGACCCGCGCGCCCTTCGCGGCCATCGACTCGGCGAGGATCCCGCCGCCACAGCCGACGTCGATCACGCGCTTGCCGGCGAGGCCGCCGGCGAGGCGCTCGACATGTGCGAGGCGAAGCGGATTCATGCGGTGCAGCGGCCCGAACATCTCGCTCTCGGGATCCCACCAGCGGTGGGCGAGGGCGCCGAACTTGGCGAGCTCGGCCGCGTCGGCGTTCGGGGCGGGGCCCTGCCGGGCCTGTGCGTTCATGCGGTGCTCCGGATTCTCTGCCGCCACCAGGCGGCCTTCGCGCGGATCTCGTCCTCGTCCAGGCCCGTGAGGCGCCGCTCCACGAGCCGCGCCTCGCCGGCCACCCACACGTGCGTCACGTGTTCCCGCCCCGCCGCGTAGACGAGATCGGAGACGGGGTCGTAGCAGGGGAGCGTCTCGAACGAGGAAAGTTCCACGGCGGCGAGGTCCGCGAGCTTTCCGGGAACGATCGAGCCGATCCGCGCGTCGAGGCCCAGCGCGCGCGCGCCGTCGAGAGTGGCCATGCGCAGCGCCTCGTGCGCGCCGAGCGCCCGCGCGTCGCCGCTCGCCCCCTTGGCGAGGAGGGCGGCGGTGCGCATCTCTCCCAGGACGTCGAGGCGGTTGTTGCTCGCCGCGCCGTCGGTGCCGAGGCCGACGGTGATGCCCCGCGCGCGGCAGGACGCGATCGGGGCGATGCCGCTCGCGAGCTTCAGGTTCGAGGAGGGGCAATGGGCGATCGAGGCGCCTTGCCTCGCGAGCAGGTCCTTCTCGTGATCCTCGAGATGGACCGCGTGCACGGCGATGAGGCGCGGGCCGACGAGGCCGAGGCGGCGCAGGCGCTCGAGGGGCCGGACGCCGTGCTCCGCGAGGCCGTGCGCGATCTCGTCCGCCGTCTCGTGAAGGTGCGTGTGGACCGGCGAGTCGATCTCCTCGGCGAGCGTGGCGATCTTCGAGAGCGTCTCGTCGCTCACCGTGTAGGGCGCGTGCGGCGCGAGGCAGAAGCTCAGGAGTTCCTCGCCGAGGTAGGCGTCGCGCATCGCGAGCCCCTTGTGCAGGTAGCCCGCGGCGTCCGGGGCGTAGGCGCTCGGGAACTCCACGGCGATCATGCCCAGGCTCGCCCGGATGCCCGCGCGCAGCGCCGCGCGAGCCGTCGCCTCGGGGAAGAAGTACATGTCGTTGAAGCAGGTGGTGCCGCCGCGCAGCATCTCCGCCGCGGCGAGGAGGCTGCCGTCGTGGACGAACTCGTCACCCACGTGCCGCGCCTCCGCGGGCCAGACGTGCTCCTTCAGCCAGGTCATGAGGGGAAGGTCGTCCGCGACGCCGCGCAGCAGCGCCATCGCCGCGTGGCCGTGGAGGTTCACCAGCCCCGGGATGACGAGATGCCGGTCGAGGCGCACCTCGCGCGGCGCCGCGAAGGCCGCGCGGGCCTCGCGCTCGGGCAGGAGGGCGGCGATGCGCCCGTCGCGCACGGCGATCGAGTGCCCCTCGAGGAGCGTTCCCGCCGGTTCGACGGGAGCGATCCAGGCGGCGTGGATCAGGCAGTCGGCCTGTTGCATATGGCGCTGGAACAAAAAACCCCGCCGGGGCGGGGTTTTCTGCCGGGTTCCGGAGGGCTTACTGCTTCACGCCCTTGAACTCGATGTCCACGCGGCGGTTCTTCTGGCGGCCGTCCTTCGTCTTGTTGGTCGCCACGGGCTGGGACTCGCCCTTGCCGAGGGTCGTGATCTTCGAGGCGGGAATGCCCTTGGAGACCAGGTACTCCTTCACGGCCGCGGCGCGGCGGTCGGAGAGCTTCTGGTTGTAGGCTTCCGTGCCGATCGAGTCGGTGTGGCCGGTGGCGATCACCAGTTCCACGTCCACGCCCTTGAGCTTCGCGAGGGCCTCGTCGATGCTCTTCTTGCCGTCCGGACGCACGACCGACTTGTCGAAGTCGAAGAGGGCGTCGGCCTGGATCACCACGGCCTGCTTGACGGAGGCCGGCGCGGGCTTGGCGGCGGGCGCGGCGGGCTTCGCGGGCGCGGCGGGCGCCGTGGGCGCGGCGGGCGAGGAGGGCTTGGGCGCCGGGGCGTCCTTCTTAGGCTGGCAGTCGGGGTGGGCGAGGCCGGAGGACAGGACGCAATTGCCCGAGGCATCGCGGACCGGGGTGCCCGAGGCGTCGGTGGCGACGTTCACATCGGCGAGCGCGGAGCCGGAAGCCAGGGCCGCGGCGGCGACGGACCCGAGCAGCAGCTTCCCAATCGAGGAAATCTTCATATTGGAACTCCCAAGAGATTTGGATGATTTTTTGATGCCAGGCTTTTTCTAGGCTCGCGCCTGAAACGACTCGCACAATCATACACAAAGCCCCCTCGGGTCCACAACCAAGAGTGGGTTTTGCGCAACAATCGGCCTTCCCGGTTGCGTTTGCGCCACACGGCGCCGGGCCTTTCGCCGAGTGGCGGCGAGGCCCGCGAGTGTGCTAGGATTTCACTTTTGTCGATCCTGAAATACACAATTAAAACAAGCGGTTAGGTTTCGGCACGGAAGTGCCGGGCCGGCTCGCTTCCACTCCCTCGCCCATGGAACAATTCGCCAAGGAAACCCACCCGATCAGCATCGAGCAGGAGATGCGCCGCTCCTACCTGGATTACGCCATGAGCGTGATCGTGGGGCGGGCGCTCCCGGACGCGAGGGACGGCCTGAAACCCGTGCATCGCCGCGTGCTCTACGCGATGCACGAACTGTCCAACGACTGGAACAAGGCCTACAAGAAGTCGGCCCGCATCGTGGGCGACGTGATCGGCAAGTACCACCCGCACGGCGACACCGCGGTCTACGACACGATCGTGCGCATGGCGCAGGACTTCAGCCTGCGCTACCCGCTCATCGACGGCCAGGGCAACTTCGGCTCCGTCGACGGCGACAACGCCGCCGCCATGCGCTACACCGAGATCCGCATGGCGAAGGTCGCCCACGAGCTCCTCGCGGACCTCGACAAGGAGACGGTCGACTTCGGCCCCAACTACGACGGGAGCGAATCCGAGCCGCTCATCCTCCCGGCGCGCCTGCCCAACCTGCTGGTGAACGGCTCGTCGGGGATCGCGGTGGGGATGGCGACCAACATCCCGCCGCACAACCTGAACGAGGTCGTGGACGCGTGCTTCGCCGTGCTCGCGAACCCCGCGATCGACATCGAGGACCTCATCGCGATCGTGCCGGCGCCGGACTTCCCCACCGCCGGCATCATCTACGGCACCGCCGACGTGAAGGAGGGCTACCGCACGGGACGGGGCCGCGTGGTGATGCGCGCCCGGGCGCACGTCGAGGAGATGGAGAAGGCCGGCAAGCAGGCCATCGTGGTCGACGAGCTGCCCTACCAGGTCGGCGGCGACCAGCTCCTCAAGCGCATCAGCGAGCTCGTGCACGAGAAGAAGATCGAGGGCATCGCCGACCTGCGCAACGAGTCGGACAAGAAGGGCATGCGGCTCGTGATCGAGCTGAAGCGCGGCGAGGTCGCCGAGATCGTGCTGAACAACCTGTACAAGCTCACGCAGATGCAGGAGACCTTCGGCATGAACATGGTGGCGCTCCTCGACGGCCAGCCGAAGCTCCTGAACCTCAAGCAGTTCCTCGAGGCGTTCCTGCGCCACCGTCGCGAGGTGGTCACGCGCCGCACGGTTTACGACCTGCGCAAGGCCCGGGAGCGCGGGCACGTGCTCGAGGGCCTCGCCGTCGCGCTCTCCAACGTGGACGAGGTGATCGCCCTCATCAAGGCCGCGCCCACGCCCGCCTCGGCGAAGGTCTCGCTGATGGGGCGGCAGTGGCGCTCGCCGCTGGTGGAGGAGATGCTCGCGCGGGCGAGTGCCGATCAGTACCGGCCGGAGGCGTTGCCCCGCGAGTTCGGCCTCGCCGCCGCGGGATACCGCCTCTCCGAAGTCCAGGCCCAGCGCATCCTCGAGATGCAGCTTCAGCGCCTCACGGGGCTCGAGCAGGACAAGATCCTCTCGGAGTACCGCGAGGTGATCGCCGCGATCGAGGACCTCCTCGACATCCTCGCGAAGCCCGAGCGCGTGACGCGCATCATCGCCGACGAGCTCGGCGAGATCCGGCGCGAGTTCGGCGACGCGCGCCGCAGCGAGATCGTGGTGAACGGGCAGGACCTGTCGATGGAGGACCTCATCGCCCCCGAGGACGTCGTCGTCACGCTCTCCCACACCGGCTACATCAAGAGCCAGAAGCTCGACGAGTACCGGGCGCAGAAGCGCGGCGGGCGCGGCAAGCAGGCGACCACGACGAAGGAGGACGACTTCATCGAGAAGCTCTTCATCGCCAACACGCACGACTACGTGCTGTGCTTCTCGAACAAGGGCAAGGTGTACTGGATCAAGGTCTACGAGGTGCCCCAGGGCGGCCGCGCGAGCCGCGGCAAGCCCGTCGTGAACCTCCTCAAGATGGACGAGGACGAGCGCATCAACGCGATCCTGCCGGTGCGCGAGTTCGTCGAGGACCGCTTCGTGTTCTTCGCGACGCAGCAGGGCGTGGTCAAGAAGACCGCGCTCTCCGAGTACTCGCGCCCGCGCACCTCCGGGATCATCGCGGTGGACCTGGACGAGGGCGACCGCCTCATCGGCGTGGCGCTCACCGACGGCGGGCACGACGTGATGCTCTTCTCCGACGAGGGGAAGGCCGTGCGCTTCGACGAGAACGACGTGCGCGCGATGGGCCGCGGCGCGCGCGGGGTGCGCGGCATGAACCTCGCCAAGGGCGGCAAGGTGATCGCCCTCCTGGTCGCCGGCGACGAGGCCGAGAGCGTCCTCACGGCCACCGAGAACGGCTACGGCAAGCGCACGCCCATCGCGGAGTACACGCGCCACGGGCGCGGGACGCAGGGCATGATCGCGATCCAGACCTCGCCCCGCAACGGCAAGGTCGTGGCGGCGACGCTGGTGTCCCCCGACGACGAGATCATGCTCATCACCTCCGGCGGCGTCCTCATCCGCACGCGGGTGAAGGAGGTGCGCGAGATGGGCCGCTCCACCCAGGGCGTCACGCTCATCAACCTGGGCGAGGGCGAGAAGCTCTCCGGACTGCAGTCGGTGCTGGACCGCGACGACGAGGAGAACGGCAATGGCAACGGTGGAAACGGCGCTCACGCCGGGGAGCCCGGCGGCGACGCGCCGGCCGCCTGACGGGCCGCGGGAAGGGGAGGGCGCGATGCGCGTGTGGAATTTCGGTTCGGGACCGGCGATGCTCGTCCCGGCGGTGCTCGAGCAGGCGAGGGCGGAACTCCTGGACTGGCACGGCCTGGGCATGTCCGTCATGGAGATGAGCCACCGCGGCAAGGAGTTCGTGGCCCTCGCGGCCGAGGCCGAGGCGGACCTGCGCTCGCTCCTCGCGATCCCCGCGGGCTACAAGGTGCTCTTCCTGCAGGGCGGCGCCACCGCGCAGTTCGCGGCGGTGCCCATGAACCTGCTCCGGGGCCGCACGCAGGCCGACTTCGTCGTGACCGGCGAGTGGTCGCGCAAGGCCTTCGCCGAGGCCGCGAAGTACTGCAAGCCCAACCTCGCCGCGAGCTCCGAGGACCGGAAGTACACCTGCGTCCCCGCCGCTTCCTCGTGGAAACTCTCGCCGCAGGCCGCCTACGTGCACGTGTGCACGAACGAGACCATCGGCGGGGTCGAGTACCACTGGACGCCGGACACCGGGGAGGTGCCGCTCGTGGCCGACATGAGCTCGCACATCCTCTCGCGGCCCGTCGACGTCTCCCGCTACGGCCTGATCTACGCCGGCGCGCAGAAGAACATCGGGCCGGCCGGCCTCGTCATCGTGATCGTGCGCGAGGACCTCATCGGCCAGGCCCTCCCGGACACGCCCAACGTCCTCGACTACAAGCTGCAGGCGGACGCGGACTCGATGCTCAATACCCCGCCCACCTTCGCCGTGTACCTCGCGGGCCTCACCTTCAAGTGGCTGCTCGCGAAGGGCGGGCTCGCGGCCATGGAGCGCGAGAACGTCGCCAAGGCCTCGCTCCTCTACGGCGCGCTCGACGCGAGCGGCTTCTACGAGAGTCCCGTCGCCCGCGAGGACCGCTCGCGCATGAACGTCCCCTTCCGCCTGAAGGACGCCGCCCTGGACGCGCGCTTCCTCGCCGAGGCCGAGTCGCGGGGGCTTTCGCAGCTGAAGGGCCAC
Organism: uncultured Pseudomonadota bacterium; assembly: GCA_937898635.1. Classification (GTDB taxonomy): domain Bacteria; phylum Pseudomonadota; class Gammaproteobacteria; order Burkholderiales; family Usitatibacteraceae; genus FEB-7. The sequence goes on from CALEJW010000069.1 coordinate 22,282, forward strand.
CGCTCCGTGGGCGGCATGCGCGCCTCGATCTACAACGCCATGCCGATCGAGGGCGTGGCCGCGCTCGTCGAATTCCTCGGGGACTTCGCGCGCCGCCACGGCTAGCGAAGCCGAGCGCGTCCCGAGTGTCCAGCCTTTCGAAGACATCGCCCGGGGAGCGAGCCGCCCCGCCGGCGCCCGCGCCGTTCCGGGTGGCCACCTACAACGCGATCTCCGCCGAGGGCCTGCGGCGCTTCCCGCCGCACGCCTACCGCGTGGAGCCCGGCCTCGCCGATCCCGACGCGATCCTGCTGCGCTCCCACGTGCTCGAGGCGCGGGCGGTGCCGGCGAGCGTGAAGGCGGTCGCGCGCTCCGGCGCCGGCGTGAACAACATCCCGGTGGCTGACCTCAGCCGCCGCGGCGTCCCCGTCTTCAACGCGCCGGGCGCGAACGCCAACGCGGTGAAGGAGCTGGTGATGGCCGCGATCCTCGTCGCCGCGCGCAACCTCGTGGACGCGATCGACGGCGTGCGCGCCCTCGCGCCGGGGCCGGACTTCGAGCGCCGGGTCGAGGAGGGCAAGAAGGCCTTCGCGGGCGTCGAGGTCCGCGGCAAGACGCTCGGCGTCGTCGGCCTGGGCGCGATCGGCGGCCTGGTGGCCGACGCGGCCCTTCGCCTCGGGCTGAGGGTCGTGGGCTACGATCCGCTGGTCACCGCCGAGACGGTCTCGCGGCTGCCCGCGCCCGTGCGCCTGGTCGCCTCCGTGGACGAGTGCTTCGCCGCGGCGGACTTCGTCACGCTTCACGTGCCGCTCACCGACACGACCCGCCACCTCGCGGACGCGCGCCGCCTCGCCCTTGCGCCTGCCGGGGCTGTACTGCTCAATTTCTCGCGCGCGGCCATCGTCGACGAGGAGGCCGTCGTCGCCGCCGTCGCCGAGGGCCGGCTCAAGTCCTACGTCTGCGACTTCCCCAGCCCCGGTCTCGCGGGCCGGCGCGGCATCGTCGCGCTGCCGCACCTGGGGGCCTCCACCGAGGAGGCGGAGGAGGCGAGCGCGGCCATGGTGATCGACCAGCTGCGCGACTTCCTCGAGGAGGGCACGGTGAGGAACGCCGTCAACTTCCCGGCGGTGGAGATGCCGCGCGAGTCGCCGCACCGCGTGGCGATCGCGAACGCGAACGTGCCCAACATGCTCGGGATGATTTCGACTACGATGGCGCGCAGCAGCCTCAACATCCACAACATGGTGAACAAGTCCAAGGGGGAGATGGCCTACACCCTCGTGGACCTCGACAGCGAGGTCGGCGACGGGGTCCTCGCGGAGCTCTCCCGCATTCCCGGCGTGCTGTCGGTGCGTCTCGTGCCGCCCCTCGCGGAGGCCAAGCCGTGAGCGAGGAGCTGGACCGCCTGCGCGGCGAGATCGACCGCGTCGACGGCGAGATCCTCGAGCGCCTGAACGAGCGCGCGCGCCTCGCGCGAGCCATCGGCACGCTCAAGGTCGGGCAGGCCTACCGCCCGGAGCGCGAGGCGCAGGTCCTGCGCCGGATCAAGGAGCGCAATCCCGGCCCGCTGGGCGGGGAGACCGTGGCGTTCCTCTTCCGCGAGATCATGTCGGCCTGCCTCGCGCTGGAGCGCCCGATCACCGTCGCCTACCTCGGTCCGGCGGGAACCTTCAGCGAGAGCGCGGCCATGAAGCACTTCGGCCTGGCCGCCGTGACCCGTCCCATGCCCTCCATCGACGAGGTGTACCGCGCGGTGGAGTCGGGGGGCGCCGACTTCGGCGTCGTGCCCGTGGAGAATTCCACCGAGGGCGCCGTCGGCCGCTCGCTCGACCTCATGCCGCAGACGACGGCCAAGGTGTGCGGGGAGGTGCTGATCCGCATCCACCACCACCTGATGGCGACGGACGCGGGCCTCGATCCGTCCTCGATCCGCCGCATCTACTCCCACAGCCAGTCGCTCGCGCAGTGCCACGAGTGGCTGAACAACAACGTGCCCAACGCGGAGCGCGTCGCGGTCGCGAGCAACGCCGAGGCCGCGCGCCGCGCCGCGGAGGAGCCGGGCACCGCCGCGGTGGCCGGCGACCGCGCGGCCGAGTACTACCGGCTCGGCCTCATCGCCTCCAACATCGAGGACGAGCCCAACAACACCACGCGCTTCCTGATCCTCGGCGACTACGAGCCGAAGCCCTCGGGGCGAGACCGGACCTCCCTCGTGCTCTCGGCGCGCAACCGCGCGGGCGCCGTCTACGAGATGCTCACGCCCTTCGCCGGGCGGGGCGTCTCCATGACCAAGTTCGAGTCGCGCCCGTCCAAGGTCGCGCTCTGGGAGTACCTCTTCTTCGTCGACATCGAGGGCCACCGGGACGACGCCAACGTCGCCGCGGCGCTCGAGGAAGTCGGGCGCATCGCCGGCTACCTCAAGGTGCTCGGCTCCTACCCGATGGCCGTCCTCTAGCCGCCATGGGGCGCCCGTGCCGCTGAACGCCGGAGCGAGGAGCCCGCGCGATCTCGCCCCGGCGAACGTCCGGGCGATCGCGCCCTACGTTCCCGGCAAGCCCGTGTCCGAGACCGCGCGCGAGCTGGGCCTCGCCGAGGCCGACATCCTCAAGCTCGCCTCCAACGAGAATCCCCTCGGCTCCTCCCCGAAGGCGATGGAGGCGATCCGCGGCGCCCTCGGCGAATTGTCCTGGTATCCCGACGGCAGCGGCCACGACCTGAAGGCCGCGATCTCGGCCCGCCTCGCCGTCGGCCCGGAGCACATCGTGCTCGGCAACGGCTCGAACGACGTGCTCGAGCTCGCCGCGCGCGCCTTCCTCACGCCGGCGGACTCCGCCGTCTACTCGCGCCACGCCTTCATGGTCTACCCGCTCGTCGTGCAGGCGGTCGGCGCGCGCGGCATCGAGGTGCCCGCGAAGGAGTACGGCCACGACCTCCCGGCGATGGCCGCGGCGATCCGGCCCGACACGAAGCTGGTCTTCGTCGCGAACCCCAACAACCCGACGGGCACCTTCGTCGCCTGGGACGAGGTGCGCGACTTCGTCGCCGCGGTGCCCGACACCGCGCTCGTGGTGCTCGACGAGGCGTACGGCGAATACCTGCCGCCGGAGAAGCGCTCGCCCACGACCGGATGGCTCGCGCAGTTCCCGAACCTCGTCGTTTCGCGCACGCTCTCGAAGGCCTACGGCCTCGCGGGGCTGCGCGTGGGCTACGGGCTCGCGCACCCCGAGGTGGCCGAGCTCATGAACCGCGTCCGCCAGCCGTTCAACGTGAACCACCTCGCCATGGTCGCGGCCGCCGCGGCCCTCGGCGACGAGGCCTTCATCGCCGAGAGCCGGCGCGTCAACGCCGCCGGGCTCGAGCAGCTGGCGAAGGGATTCGAGCGTCTCGGGCTCTCCTACATCCCCTCGTCGGGGAACTTCATCGCCGTGCGCGTCGGCGACGCCGCCCGTGTCTACGACAGGCTCCTGCGCGAGGGCGTGATCGTCCGGCCGATCGCGGGATACGGCATGCCCGAGCACCTGCGCGTGACCGTCGGCACGGCGCCGCAGAACGAGCGCGTGCTCGCCGCGCTCGCGCGCGCGCTCCGGGAAGGGTGAGCCCGCCTTGCGCCGGGTGAAGACGGTCGCGGTCGTCGGCGTCGGCCTCATCGGGGGCTCGTTCGCCCTCGCGATGCGCCGCGCGGGCGCGGTGGCGAAGGTGGTCGGCTTCGACCGCGACGCCCAGGCCCTCGAGCGCGCCGCGGCGCTGGGCGTCATCGACACGGCGGCGCAGTCGGTCTCGGAGGCCGCCGCCGGCGCCGATCTCGTGTTCGTCGCGGTGCCGGTGCGCGCCATCGGGCCGGTGCTCCACGACGTGTCGCGCTCGCTGGCGCCCGGCGCCGTCGTCACCGACGCGGGCAGCACCAAGGAGGACGTCGTGCGCACCGCGGCGGCCGAACTTCGCGAGCGGATGCCGGCCTTCGTGCCGGGCCACCCCATCGCCGGGCGCGAAGCGAGCGGCGTGGAGGCGGCGGTGGCCGACCTCTTCCGCGGCGCCCGCGTCGTGCTCACGCCGGAGGCCGCGACCGAGCCGGACGCGCTCGCCCTCGTGCGCGCGTGCTGGGAAGCCTGCGGGGCGCGGGTGACGCAGATGCCCGCCGCGGCGCACGATCGCGCCTTCGCCGCGGTGAGCCACCTGCCGCACCTGCTCGCCTTCGCGCTCGTCTCCGAGATCGTGTCGCGGCCGGACGCGGCGGAACTGCTCGGCTTCGCCGCGGGCGGCTTCCGCGACTTCACGCGCATCGCGGCGAGCTCCCCCGAGATGTGGCGCGACATCGCGCTCGCCAACCGCGAGGCGCTGCTCGCCGAGATGGACCGCTACGCGGCCCGCGTCGCCGTCTTCCGCGAGCTGGTGGAGAAGGGCGACGGGCCGGGGCTGCAGCGGCTGATGACCGAGGCGCGCAACGCCCGCCGCGCCTGGGCCGGCGGCCGGCGCAGCACCTCGGACGAGTGAGCATGGAACATCTCGACCTCCCCCACGCCGTGCGGGCGGCGGGCACGGTGCGCCTTCCCGGCTCGAAGAGCATCTCGAACCGCGTGCTCCTCCTCGCGGCCGTGGCCGGGGGAACGACGCGGATCCGCGGCCTCCTCGATTCCGACGACACGCAGGTGATGCGCGAGGCCCTCGCGCGCCTGGGCGTGGCGCTCGTCCCGGGCGGGCCGGGGGAATGGACCGTGACGGGCGCGCCCGCCGGATTCCCGCGCAAGTCGGCCACGCTCTTCCTGGGCAACGCGGGCACGGCGTTCCGCTCCCTCACGGCGGCGCTCGCGCTCGGCGACGGCCACTACCGCCTCGAGGGCGTTCCCCGCATGCACGAGCGGCCCATCGGCGACCTGGTCGACGCGCTGCGCCAGGCGGGGGCACGCATCGACTACGCGGCGAAGCCCGGCTACCCGCCGCTCGCGATCTCGCCGCGCGAAAGGCCCGAAGGCGCCGTGGTGCGGGTCCGCGGCGACGTCTCGAGCCAGTACCTCACGGGCCTGCTGCTCGCCCTCGGGGCCACCGGCGGCGGCGTCCGGGTCGAGGTCGAGGGCGAGTTGATCTCGCGGCCCTACGTCGAGATGACGATCGCGCTCATGCGGCGCTTCGGCGTGGAGGTCGCCACGCCGGGCGCGCAGGCCTTCGTCGTGCCCGCGGGGGCGCGCTACGCCTCGCCCGGGACGATCGACGTGGAGGGCGACGCCTCGTCCGCGTCGTACTTCCTCGCGGCGGGGCTGCTGGGGGGAGGCCCGCTGCGAGTCGAGGGCGTGGGGCGCGCGAGCCTGCAGGGCGACGTGCGCTTCACCGAGGTGATCGAGGCGATGGGCGGCCAGGTCGCCTCCGGCGAGGACTGGATCGAGGTCCGGGGCCGGCCGCCCCTCGTGCCCCTCGACGCGGATCTCAACGCCATTCCCGACGCGGCCATGACCGCGGCGGTGCTCGCGCTCTTCGCGAGCGGGCCTTCGCGGCTTCGCAACGTCGCGAGCTGGCGCGTGAAGGAGACCGACCGCCTCGCGGCAATGGCGACGGAACTGCGCAAGTTCGGCGCCAAGGTGGAGGAGGGCGAGGACAGCCTCGGGATCGTCCCGCCGCCCGCGTTCGCGGCCGCCGCCGCGGCGCCGGCGCCGGGCCGCGTGGAGGTCGACACCTACGACGACCACCGCATGGCGATGTGCTTCGCGCTCGCCGCCTTCGGACCCGTCCCGGTCCGGATCAACGATCCGGGGTGCGTCTCCAAGACCTTTCCGTCGTTCTTCGAGGCGTGGTCGGGCGTGGTGTCCTGAACCCGCCCCGGCCTCGGGCCCGGGACGGGTCCGGGAAAGCCCGGGACAATCGTCTTCGTATCGGCAATCGACATGGCCAATGACATTCCCGTGATCGCGATCGACGGCCCGTCCGCCTCCGGCAAGGGGACGGTGGCCGAACGCGTCGCCGCCGCCCTCGGGTTTCGCTACCTGGACAGCGGCGCGCTCTACCGGCTGGTCACGCTTCGCGCCCTGCGCCGGGCGGTCCCCCTGGACGACGCCGCCTCCCTCGCCCGGGCCGCCCGGGAGATGGAAATCTCCTTTCGCGACGGGCAGTTATGGCTGGATGGGGAGGATGTGACCGAGGCGGTCCGCACGGAAGCGGTCAGCGGCGCGACCTCGCGGGTTGCCGCGAGCCCCGCCGTGCGCGAGGCGCTGCTCGAGCGCCAGCGGGGATTCCGGGCCGCGCCCGGCCTCGTCGCGGACGGGCGCGACATGGGCTCCGTGGTGTTTCCGGACGCTCGCCTCAAGGTCTTCCTGACCGCGGAAGTGCCGGTGCGCGCGGAACGCAGGCATAAGCAGTTGATGGAAAAGGGAATGTATGCCAAAATGCCGGACGTTGTGGAGGATCTGAGGCAGCGTGACACGCGCGACAGCAACCGGCCCGTGGCACCGCTAAGGCATTATCCCGACGCGCTTTTTCTCGATACCACGCGCCTCAGCATCGACCAGGCGGTCGACCAGGTGCTGTCGTGGTACCGGGAACGCGCCTCGGAATAGGAAACTCCCCCCAGCCGGGCCAAAAGCCCAAAGGTGTCAATCGGTTAGGCAGCCTTCGGCCCGCGGCCTTCGCCCGGGACGGGGAAACTGCCCCCGGTTGGCTAATTTCAACCGTACACGGCCGCGAGGCCGTGCAGAAACGAAAGCCCAGGTTCTCTCCCATGCTGTCCCAATCCACCAACCCCACCCCCGCCCCCGAAAGCTTCGCCGCCCTCTTCGAGGAAAGCCTCACGCGCCAGGAAATGCGCTCGGGCGAAGTGATCACCGCCGAGGTCATCTCGGTCGACCCGAACGTGGTCATCGTGAACGCGGGACTGAAGTCCGAAAGCGCAATTTCCACCGAGGAATTCAAGAACGACCGCGGCGAGCTCGAGGTGAAGCCCGGCGACTTCGTCTCCGTCGCCATCGAGGCCCTCGAGGACGGCTTCGGCGCCACCAAGCTCTCGCGCGAGAAGGCGAAGAAGCTCGCCGCGTGGTCCGAGCTCGACAGCGCGCTCGAAGGCGGCAAGATCATCACCGGCGTGGTCTCCGGCAAGGTGAAGGGCGGCCTCACCGTCATGGTGAACGGCATCCGCGCCTTCCTGCCCGGCTCGCTCGTGGACCTGCGGCCGATGAAGGACACCTCGCACTTCGAGGGCAAGGAACTCGAGTTCAAGGTGATCAAGCTCGACCGCAAGAGGAACAACGTCGTGGTCTCGCGCCGCGCCGTCATGGAGGAGACCGCGGGCGTCGAGCGCCAGCAGCTCCTCGAGACGCTCAAGGAAGGCGCGGTCGTGAAGGGGATCGTGAAGAACATCACCGACTACGGCGCGTTCGTGGACCTGGGCGGCATCGACGGGCTCCTGCACATCACCGACCTCGCCTGGCGCCGGGTGAAGCACCCCACCGAGGTGCTCGCCGTCGGCGACGAGGTGCAGGCCAAGATCCTCAAGTTCGACGCCGAGAAGAACCGCGTGTCGCTCGGCCTCAAGCAGCTCGGCGAGGACCCCTGGATCGGCATCTCGCGCCGCTACCCGCAGGGCACGCGCCTCTTCGGCAAGGTGACCAACATCACCGACTACGGCGCGTTCGTCGAGATCGAGAGCGGCATCGAGGGCCTGGTGCACGTCTCCGAGATGGACTGGACCAACAAGAACGTGCACCCGGCGAAGGTCGTCTCGCTGGGCGACGAGGTCGAGGTCATGATCCTCGAGATCGACGAGGACCGCCGCCGCATCTCCCTCGGGATGAAGCAGTGCATGCCCAACCCCTGGGACGAGTTCGCCATGAACCACAAGAAGGGCGACCGGGTGAAGGGCCTCATCAAGTCGATCACCGACTTCGGCGTCTTCATCGGGCTCCCGGGCAACATCGACGGCCTGGTCCACCTCTCCGACCTTTCCTGGAACGCCTCCGGCGAGGAAGCGGTGAAGGAGATGAAGAAGGGCGAGGAGGTCGAGACCGTGGTGCTCTCGATCGACGTCGAGCGCGAGCGCATCTCGCTCGGCATCAAGCAGCTCGAGGGCGACCCGTTCGGCAACTACGTCACCATCCACGACAAGGGCAGCGTCGTGAAGGGCCGCGTCGCGTCGATCGAGTCCAAGGGCGCGGTGATCGAGCTGGAAAAGGACGTCGAGGGCTACCTTCGCGCCTCCGAGATCTCCCGCGACCGCGTGGAGGACGTGCGCGCCCACCTGAAGGAGGGCGAGGAGATCGAGGCCGTGATCGTGAACATCGACCGCAAGAACCGCTCGATCAACCTCTCGATCAAGGCGCGCGACGCGGCCGAGGAGTCGGCGGCGCTGCAGAAGATGGCCGCGGAGAGCAGCTCGAGCGCCGGCACGACCAACCTGGGCGCGCTCCTCAAGGCGAAGCTCGGCGGCGGGTCCAAGGAATAGGGACGAAGAGCCACCATGCAAGGGGGGGACTCGCACGCCATGACCAAGTCACAGCTCATCGAATTGCTGAGCGCGCGGCACAGTCAACTGGCGCCCAAGGACGCGGAGCTCGCGGTGAAGACCATGCTCGACGCGATGGCGCACACCCTCGCCTCGGGCAACCGCATCGAGATCCGCGGCTTCGGCAGCTTCGGCCTCAACTTCCGCCCCCCGAGAGTGGGGCGCAATCCCAAGACCGGCGAGAAGGTGCAGGTGCCGCGCAAGTACGTGCCGCACTTCAAGGCCGGCAAGGAGCTGCGGGAGCGCGTCGATTCCCATGAATGACCGGCTGCGGCCGGGCTGAAATCACCGGGCGGCGGGGTAAAATGTGCCCTGCCGCTTTTTTTTCGACCTCTTTCCGGACAAGGGACATGCAAGCGCTCGCCTGGGTTCTGCGCATCGCGATCGTGCTGGTCCTCGTCTGGTTCGCGCTCAAGAACAGCCACCTGGTCGACCTGCACGGCCTGCCCGGGCAGTCCACCCAGTCGCCGCTCGTCTTCGTGGTGCTGGTCGCGTTCGTCGTGGGCGTCGTGGTGGGGCTCCTCGCGTGGCTGCCGACCGTGGTCCGCCAGCGCCGCGAGCTCGGCCGCCTTCGCAAGGCCGCGCGCAAGGCGCAGGCCGCTGCGCCCGCCGTCGCGCCCGCCGCGGCGCCGCTGCCGGCCGCGCCGCCGGACGCCCATGGAGTTTGAATTCTGGTGGCTCCTCGCCCTGCCGGTGTTCTTCGGCATGGGCTGGGTCGCCGCGCGCGTGGACCTGAAGAGCCTGCTGTCGGAATCGCGGCAGATGCCCTCGTCGTACTTCCGGGGCCTCAATTTCCTGCTGAACGAGCAGCCCGACAAGGCGATCGAGTCCTTCCTGCAGGTCGCCAAGGAAAACCCGCAGACCGTGGAGCTGCAGTTCGCGCTGGGCAGCCTCTTCCGCCGCCGCGGCGAGGTGGACCGCGCGATCCGCATGCACCAGGACCTCGTGGCGCGCGAGGATCTCCCGGAGGAGGACCGGCGCAAGGCCTCCGTGGAGCTCGCCGAGGACTACTTCAAGGCGGGCCTGCTCGACCACGCGGAAGCGGTGCTGGAGAAGCTCGCCGAGACGCATCCGTCGCCCGAGGTACACCGCCCGCTCCTCGACATCTACATCCAGGAAAAGGACTGGGAGAAGGCCATCGGCGCCGCGCGCAAGCTCGAGGCGAGCGCCAAGCGCAACTACCAGCGCGAGATCGCCAACTACTACTGCGAGCTCGCGATCACGGAGCGCATCCACGGGCGCCACGAGGCCGCCGGCGAACTCCTCGACCGCGCGCTGGAGGCCAACCGCAAGTGCGTGCGGGCGAACCTCCTGCGCGGCGAGTGGCTCGCGCGCGACGGCCGCCACGAGGAGGCCATCGCCGCGTGGAAGGCGGTCGAATCCCAGGACGCGTCCTACCTGGGGCTGGCCGCCGAGGGCATGGTGGACAGCTACAAGGCGCTCGGGCGGCCCGACGAGGGCCTGCGCCTCGTCCTCGGCCTGCAGAACCGCTACCCGGGGCTCGACCTCCTCACGGTCGCCTACCAGGCGAGCGCGGAGCACGAAGGCGACGAGGCCGCCTGGCGGCTGGTGCGCGACGAGGTGCGCCGCAACCCCACGCTGGTGGGCCTTGACCGCCTGATCGACGCGGAGCTCCTTCGCGCGCCGCCGGATCGCCGCCAGGACCTGCAGCTCATGAAGTCCCTGGTGCACTCCCACGCCCAGGCGCTGTCGGTCTACCTCTGCTCGCAGTGCGGCTTCAAGGCGCGCCAGTTCTTCTGGCAATGCCCCGCCTGCGGCGGCTGGGAGACCTTCCCCCCGCGGCGCACCGCCGAGCTGGAGTCGGCGGGCCGCCACCTCGCGAGGATGCAGATTGGACAGTAGGCGGATCATCGTCGCCCTCGACTTCCCCGACGCGGACGCCGCGCTCGCGATGGCCTCGCGCCTCGACCCGGCGCTCTGCCGCGTGAAGGTCGGCAAGGAGCTCTTCGTGGCCGCCGGCCCGGCCGTGGTCGGCCGCTTGCGCGAGCGCGGTTTCGAGGTGTTCCTCGACCTCAAGTTCCACGACATTCCCAACACCGTGGCCGGTGCCTGCCGCGCCGCGGCGCGGCTGGGCGTGTGGATGCTGAACGTGCACGCGAGCGGCGGGGCCGCGATGATGCGCGCGGCCCGGGAGGCCGTGGCGGGCTTCCCGCGGCCACCGCTCGTCATCGGCGTCACCGTTCTCACGAGCCTCGCCGACGCGGACCTCGGCGCCATCGGCTTCGCCGGAAGCGCCGCGCAAAACGTCGAGCGCCTCGCGCGCCTCGCGGCGGCGAGCGGCCTCGACGGCGTGGTCTGCTCGGCCGAGGAAGCGGCGGCGATTCGCGCGGCGCTGGGCGCGGACTTCGTGACGGTGACACCCGGCATCCGCCTTCCCGGGGACGCCAAGGCGGACCAGTCCCGCGTCGTGACGCCGGAGGAGGCGGTGCGCCGCGGCGCCCATTACCTCGTGATCGGCCGGCCGGTCACGCAGGCGGCCGATCCCGCGGCCACCGTCCGGGACATCGCAGGCTCGATCGCGGGCAGGGAGACCCGGACATGAAAGTGAGCATCGTCGGCAGCGGCTACGTCGGCCTCGTGACGGGCGCCTGCCTGGCCGACGTGGGCAACCACGTGCTCTGCCTCGACGTGGACGAGCGCAAGATCGCCATGCTTCGCGGCGGCGAGGTGCCCATCTTCGAGCCGGGCCTGCGGGAGATCGTGCGCGCGAACGCGGCGGCCGGGCGGCTGTCCTTCACGACCGACCCCGCGGAAGGCGCGCGCTACGGCCGCCTGCAGATGATCGCCGTCGGCACGCCGCCCGGGGAGGACGGCTCGGCGGACCTGCAGTACGTCCTCGCCGCCGCGCGCGCCATCGCCACGCACATGGACGGGCCGCGCGTGGTCGTGGACAAGTCCACCGTGCCGGTGGGAACCGCGGACAAGGTCCGCGCCGAGATCGCGAAGACGCTCGCGGCGCGGGGCTCCACGCACGCCTTCTCCGTGGTCTCGAACCCCGAGTTCCTGAAGGAGGGGGCGGCCGTCGACGACTTCATGCGCCCCGACCGCATCGTGATCGGCGCCGACGACCCCGAGGCGATCGAGGCGATGCGCGAGCTCTACGCGCCCTTCCAGCGCAACCACGAGCGCCTCCAGGTGATGGACATCCGCTCGGCCGAGCTCACCAAGTACGCGGCCAACGCGATGCTCGCCACCCGCATCTCCTTCATGAACGAGCTCGCGCTCCTCGCCGAGCGCCTCGGCGCGGACATCGAGCAGGTGAGGAGGGGCATCGGCTCCGACCCGCGCATCGGCTACCACTTCCTCTATCCCGGCACCGGCTACGGCGGCTCGTGCTTTCCCAAGGACGTCTCCGCGCTCCTGCGCACCGCGCACGAGTGCGGGATGGACCTCAAGGTGGTGCGCGCGGTGGAGGAGGCCAACGAGCGCCAGAAGGGCGTCCTGGTCGAGAAGATCGTGCGCCGCTTCGGGGAGGACCTGGGCGGGCGCCGCTTCGCGCTCTGGGGACTCGCCTTCAAGCCGAACACGGACGACCTGCGGGAGGCGCCGAGCCGCGCGGTCATCGCCGGCCTCCTCGCGCGGGGCGCCGAGGTCTGCGCGTACGACCCCGTCGCGATGCCCGAGGCGCGCAAGGCCTACGCGGGGGAAGCCCGCGTGCGGTTCGCGGCGGACGCGCTGGAGGCCGCCTCGGGCGCCGACGCCCTCGCGATCGTCACGGAGTGGAAGGCCTTCCGCAGCCCGGACTTCGACGAGCTCGCCAGGCGCCTGGCCGCGCCGGTGATCTTCGACGGGCGCAACCTCTACGAGCCGGCCGCCGTGCGCGCGCACGGCTTCGAGTACTTCCCGGTCGGGCGGCCATGAAAGGCGCCGCGCTTCCCCGCTTCGACGGCCGCCGCGTGCTCGTGGTCGGCGACGTCATGCTGGACCGGTACTGGTTCGGGGACGTGGAGCGGATCTCGCCCGAGGCTCCGGTGCCCGTGGTCCTCGTGAGGAGGACCGAGGAGCGGCCGGGCGGCGCGGCCAACGTCGCCCGCAACATCGAGGCGCTGGGCGGCGAGGCCACGCTCCTGAGCGTCATCGGCGACGACGAGGCCGGCGCCTCGCTCGAGAGGATCCTCGCGCAGACGCGCGTGCGCGCCTCGCTGCACCGCGACGCCGGGCTCTCGACCACGGTGAAGCTCCGGGTGATCGGCCAGCAGCAGCAGCTCCTGCGCGTGGACTTCGAGCGCGCCCCGGGCCACGAGGTCCTCGCCGCGAAGCTGGACGAGTTCGAGCGCCTGGTGGACGAGGCCGACGCGGTCGTCCTGTCGGACTATGGCAAGGGCGGCCTCGCTCACGTGACTCGGATGATCGAACTCGCCCGCGCCCACGGGAAGCCCGTCCTCGTGGACCCCAAGGGCTCCGAGTACACGCGCTACCGGGGCGCCACGGTGCTCACCCCCAACCGGGGCGAGTTCCGCGAGGTGGCCGGGCGGTGGAGCGACGAGGCGGATCTCGCGCGCCGGGCGCAGAAGCTGCGCGCCGACCTCGCCCTCGACGCCCTCATCGTGACCCGCAGCGAGGACGGCATGAGCCTCTTTACCGCCACGGAAGCCGTGCGCGAGCCCACGCGTGCGCGCGAGGTCTACGACGTGAGCGGCGCGGGCGACACCGTGATCGCCGCGCTCGCCCTCATGGTCGCCGCGGGCGCCGATCTCCACGCCGCGATGCGGGTGGCCAATCACGCGGCCGGGATCGTCGTGGGCAAGCTGGGCACCGCCGTCGTGCACCCGGCGGAGCTCCTCGAGAGCCTCGCCGCCGATCCCTGGACGAAAGCCGCAGGAACCAGCCCATGAAAGTGATCGTCACCGGGGCCGCCGGCTTTATCGGCTCCAACATCGTGAAGGCGCTCAACGCGCGGGGGGTGACCGACATCGTCGCCGTGGACAACCTCACGCGCGCGGAGAAGATGCCCAACCTCGCCGACTGCGAGATCGCCGACTACCTGGACAAGCTGGACTTCATCGGGCGCGTCCGGGCCGACGAGCTCGACACGGATGTCGCCGCGGTCCTGCACCAGGGCGCGTGCTCGGACACGATGGAAGCCGACGGCCGCTACATGATGGAGAACAACTACGGCCATTCGCGCGACCTCCTCGACTGGTGCCAGCGCTTCGAGGTCCCGTTCATCTACGCCTCCTCGGCCTCGGTGTACGGCGCGGGGCGCACGTTCCGGGAGTCGCGCGAGCACGAGCGCCCGCTCAACGTCTACGGCTACTCGAAGTTCCTCTTCGACCAGGTGGTCCGCCGCCGCCTCGCCGCGCGCACGGCGCAGGTCGCGGGCTTCCGCTACTTCAACGTCTACGGCCCGCGCGAGACCCACAAGGGCCGCATGGCCTCCGTGGCCTTCCACTTCTTCAACCAGTACGTCGCCGAGGGTCGCGTGCGCCTCTTCGAGGGCAGCGGCGGCTTCGGGCCGGGCGAGCAGGTGCGCGACTTCGTGAGCGTGGAGGACGCCGTCAAGGTGAACCTCTTCTTCCTCGACCACCCCGAGATCTCCGGGATCTTCAACGTCGGCACCGGGCGGGCGCAGTCCTTCAACGACGTGGCCTGCGCCACGGTGAACGCGGTGCGCCGCGCGCGCGGCGAGGCCCCGGCCTCGCTCGACGAACTGAAGGCGGCGGGGATCATCGAGTACATCGCCTTCCCGCCGCAGCTCGTCGGCAAGTACCAGAGCTTCACCCAGGCGGACATGTCCGCGCTCCGTGCGGCGGGATACGGCGAGCCCTTCCTCGGGGTGGACGAGGGCGTCGGACGCTACGTGGCCGCGCGCCTGGCGGCCGGGGAGGGCGCTTGAGGCATTCCCTGCGGGTCCTCGGAGCCGCGCTGGCGATCGCCGCACTCGCGGGCGCCTGTGCGAGCGCGCCGGTCGCCCCGCCGGCATCGCCGACGCCTGCGCCGGCTCCCCGCAATCTCGCGGCCAACGCCGGCTTCGAGGCCGATCCGTCGCCGGGGCGGGAATGCCCGCCGTCCTGGTGGTGCACCATGCACTCGGACACGGGGTCGTTCCGCTTTTCGCTCGCCCGGGACGCGGGCTCCAACGGCCGCTTCCTCCAGGTGACGCGCGTGAGGCCGGAGCCCTGGGCGCTCGTGACCCAGGTGTTCCTCGCGGACGGCCTCGTGGGCAAGCGCGTGCGCGTATCGGCCTCGGTCAATACCGAAGACCTCGAGGAAGGCGCGGGGGCTGGACCGATGGTGATGCTCCAGGCCGTCGGCGGCCGCGTGATCGGCCACCGGCAGGTCACTCTTGCGCGCGGCCCGGGTTGGCGGCGCGAGGTCGCCGAGATCGAGATCGCCGCGGGGACCCACCAGGTCGAGATCGCGCTGCTGGTGGAGGGCGGCGGCACCGTCGGTTTCGACGACATCGAGGCCGTCGTCCTGCCGGCCGGAGGCCACTAGCCCATGTTCCCCACCCTCGAGCAGTTCGTCGGCAACACGCCCCTGGTGCGCCTGCAGCGGATCCCGGGCCGCACGACCAACGCGATCCTCGCGAAGCTCGAAGGCAACAACCCCGCGGGGTCGGTGAAGGACCGGCCGGCGCTCTCGATGGTCCTGGGCGCGGAGCGCCGCGGGGAGATCAGGCCCGGCGACACGCTCATCGAGGCGACCAGCGGCAATACGGGCATCGCGCTCGCGATGGCCGCGGCGATGCGCGGCTACCGGATGGTCCTGGTGATGCCCGAGCACCTTTCGGTCGAGCGCCGCCAGACCATGGCCGCCTTCGGCGCGCGCTTCGTCCTGACCGCGGAGAAGGGCGGCATGGAACTCGCGCGCGACACCGCCGAGCGCATGCGGGATGCGGGAGAGGGCGTGATCCTCGACCAGTTCGCCAATCCCGACAACCCGCTCGCGCACTACACGGGCACGGGTCCGGAGATCTGGCGCGACACGCAGGGGCGGATCACGCACTTCGTGGCGACGATGGGCACCACGGGCACCATCATGGGCGTCTCGCGCTTCCTCAAGGAGAAGAACCCCGCGATCCAGGTGGTGGGCGTGCACCCCGGGCCCGGGGCCAGCGTGCCGGGCATCCGCAAGTGGCCCGAGGCCTACCAGCCGCGCATCTACGATCGCGCCCGGGTCGACCGCATCATCGAGGTATCGCAGCCGGAGAGCGAGGAAATGGCGCGGCGCCTGGCGGCGGAGGAGGGGATCTTCGCGGGCATCTCCTCGGGCGGCGGGCTCGCGGCGGCCCTCCAGGTGAGCGCGCAGGCGAAGGACGCGGTGATCGTGCACATCGTCTGCGACCGCGGCGACCGCTACCTCTCGACCGGGGTCTTCCCGGCCTGAGTCGCGCTAGTCCACCCGGACGAGCTGCTTGCCGAAGTTCTCGCCCTTGAGGAGTCCGATGAAGGCCCCGGGCGCCGATTCGAGGCCCTCCGCGACCGTTTCCCGGTATTTCAGCCGCCCGGCGGCCACGTGGCCCGCCAGCTCCCGCATGGCGCCGGGCCAGAGGTCCATTCGGTCGCTCACGATGAAGCCCTGCAGGCGCACCCGGTTCACGAGGAGCGAGAAGACATTGCGGATGGGGATGTCCTTGCCCTCGTAGCCGGCGATGAGGCCGCACAGCGCGATCCGGGCCCCCGTGTTCACCCGGCGGAGCACCGCGTCGAGGATCTCGCCGCCGACGTTGTCGAAATAGGCGTCCACGCCGGTGGGCGCGGCGGCCCGCAAGGCCGCGTCGAGCCCGTCCGCCTTGTAGTCGATGCAGGCGTCGAAGCCGAGCTCCTTCACCGCGTAGTCGCACTTGGCCGGGCCGCCGGCGATGCCCACGGCGCGGCAGCCCGCGAGCCGGGCGAGCTGGCCCGCGGCGCTGCCCACCGCGCCGCTCGCCGCGGACACCACCACGGTCTCGCCCGGGCGCGGGGTGCAGATCTGCGTGAGACCCATCCAGGCGGTGATGCCCGGCATGCCCGCGGCGCCCAGCCAGACGGTCTCGGGCAGTCGCGGGTCCGGGATCTTCACGAGCCCCTTGCCGTCGGAGAGCGCGAAGCGCTGCCAGCCCTGCGTGCCGAGGACCTTCTCGCCCGCGTCGAAGCCCGGGTGGCGCGAGGAGACGATCTCGCCCACCGTGCCCCCCACCATGGTCTCGCCCAGTTCCACGCGCGCGGCGTAGGACCTGGCCTCGTTCATTCGCCCGCGCATGTAGGGATCGAGGGAGAGCCACCTCACCCGGATGAGCACCTGGCCCTCGGCGGGCTCCGGCACCGCTTCCTCGACGAAGCGGAAATTCGCGGGCTCCACCCGCCCGGCGGGTCGGGAGTCCAGCACCACCTTCAGGTTCGTCTCGCTCACGGTTCCTCCGGCTTTGCGCGGCGCACGCATTCGTTGCTAGTCTTGGCTTCCCCCGACCATAGCATTGCGCGTCCCCGCCCATGGCTCCCATCCTCGTCTTCGACATCGAAACCGTTCCGGACGTGGCCGGCCTTCGCCGCGCGTGGGACCTCGCGGCGGACGCCTCCGACGAGGCCGTCGCGGAGCTCGCCGCGCAGCGCAGGCGCCAGGCGACGGGCAGCGACTTCCTGCCCTGCCACCTGCACCGCGTGGTCGCGATCTCCTGCGCGCTGAGGGACCGGGAGGCGGTGCGCGTCTGGTCGCTGGGAGCCGCGGGCGACGACGAGGCCGAGCTGGTGCGGCGCTTCTTCGACGGCATCGACAAGTACACGCCCCAGCTCGTCTCGTGGAACGGCAGCGGCTTCGACCTGCCGGTGCTCCACTATCGCGCGCTCTTCCACGGCATCGCCGCGCCGCGCTACTGGGACCTCGGCGAGGACGACAAGGACTTCAAGTGGAACAACTACATCTCGCGCTTCCACGCCCGCCACGTGGACCTCATGGACCTCCTCGCGGGCTACCAGAACCGCGCCTTCGCGCCGCTCGACGACATCGCCCGGCTCTGCGGCCTGCCGGGCAAGCTGGGCATGGACGGCGCCAAGGTGTGGCCGGCCTGGCGGGAGGGAAGGATCGAGGCCATCCGCGACTACTGCGAGACCGACGTCGCCAACACCTACCTCCTGTTCCAGCGCTTCCAGAGAATGCGCGGCGCGCTCTCGCCCGCCGCCTACGACAAGGAGATGGCCCTCTTCCGCGCGTTCCTGGCCGAGCAGAAGGCGACGCACTGGCGGGAGTTCGCCGAAGCCTGGAAATAGGCGCGCGTCCCTAGGCGCCGGGCTTGCGGAAGGGGGAGCGCTCGTTCAGCTCGTCCACGTAGCCCGCCACGCCCGCGCCTTCGCGCGCGAGGAAGTCGTCCACCGCCCGCGCGAACGCCGGGTGGGCGAGCCAGTGGAAGGAGCGGGTCTTCTCCGGCAGGAATCCGCGGGCGTGCTTGTGCTCGCCCTGGGCGCCGCCCTCGACCCGCCCGATGCCGCGCTCGATCGCGAACTCGATCGCCTGGTAGTAGCACGCCTCGAAGTGCAGCCCCGGCACGAACTCGACCGCGCCCCAGTAGCGGCCGTAGAGGGCGCAGGGCGAGAAGAGGTCCAGGGCGGCCGCGACCCGCCGTCCCTCGCGCTCGGCGATCACGAGGAGGACGCCCCCGGGCATGCGCCGCGCGAGCATGCCGAAGAACTCCCGCGTGAGGTAGGGCGTGGAGCGGTGCGCGCGGTAGGTGCGGCGGTAGCAGTCCGCGAAGAAGTCCCAGTCGGCCTCGCTCGCCTCGTGCCCGGTGGCGCGGCGGATCACGACGCCCGATTCGGCCACCTTGCGCCGCTCCTGGCGGATCTTCTTGCGCTTTTCCTGCGAGAGGGCGCCCAGGAAATCGTCGAAGCTCCCGTAGCCGGCATTTCGCCAGTGGAACTGCACGCCGCTTCGCTCCATGAGCCCCGCGCGGCGCAGGGCCGGCGCCTCCGCCTCGTCGGGGAAGAGAACGTGCAGCGACGAGGCGCCCTCGCGCTTTGCGAGCTCCACCAGGTCGCGCGCGAGCGCCTCCCGGACGGCGCCGGAGCGCGCCATCAGCCGCGGCCCCGTCACGGGCGTGAAGGGAACCGCGGCGAGGAGCTTGGGGTAGTAGGCGAGCCCGTGGCGCTCGTAGGCCTCGGCCCAGGCCCAGTCGAAGACGTACTCGCCGTAGGAGTGCGCCTTCGCGTAGAGCGGCACGGCCCCGGCGAGCGAGCCGTGCTCCCAGCGCGTGAGGTAGCGGGGCGCCCAGCCGGTGGCGGGCGAGGCGCAGCCCGAGCGGTGCAGGCTGTCCAGGAAGGCGTGGGAGAGCGTCGGGTTGCCGTCGTGCAGCGCATCCCAGGCTTCGGCGGGAATGCCGTCGAGGGATTCGACGAGGCGGACGGGCTCGGGCAAGGGTCGGGAGACTTATAATGGGCCACCCGATTCTATCCGTCCGCCGCTGCCGCCGGCCCCTCCCGCCAGGTTTCCCGCCCCATGAAGATCGCCGTCGCCCAGATCAACACCACCGTGGGCGACTTCGCCGGCAACGCGGCCCGGATCCGCAAGGCCATCGAGGAGGCGCGCGCGGCCGGCGCGGACCTCGTGGTCACGCCGGAAATGGCGCTCTCGGGCTACCCGCCCGAGGACCTTCTCCTGCGCAATGACTTCTGCGACCTGTGCGAGCGCGAGCTCCTCGGGCTCGCGTCGTTCGCGCCGGAGATCGCGGTGGTCGTGGGGCACCCGCACCGCGAGGGACGCACGCGCTACAACGCCGCCTCGGTCCTGCGCGGCGGCGCGATCGAGGCGATCTACTTCAAGCAGCGCCTGCCCAACTACAACGTCTTCGACGAGAAGCGCTACTTCGCCACCGGCGACCGCGCCTGCGTCTTCGAGGCCGGCGGCCGGCGGATCGCCCTCACGATCTGCGAGGACCTCTGGTTCCCGCAGTCCGCGGCCCAGGCCAAGGCGCAGGGCGCGGAGCTGCTCCTGTCCATCAACGCCTCGCCCTACCACCGCAACAAGCTCGCCCAGCGCTACGAGGTGATGGGCGCGCGGGTGAAGGAGACCGGCCTGCCGCTGCTCTACGTGCACTGGGTGGGCGGGCAGGACGAGCTCGTCTTCGACGGCGCGAGCTTCGGCTTCAGCGACGACGGCACGCTCGGCTACCAGGGCGAGACCTTCCGCGAGGCGGTGGACATCGTGACCTTCGAGGACGGGAGCCTCGCCGGGCCCCTGGCCCGCCCGCTCACGGAGGAGGAGACGATCTACCGCGCGCTCGTGACGGGCGTTCGCGACTACGTCGAGAAGAACCGCTTTCCCGGCGTGCTCGTGGGGCTCTCCGGCGGCGTCGACTCCGCGCTCGTCGCGGCCATCTGCGTCGACGCGCTCGGCCCGGAGCGGACGCACGCGGTGATGATGCCGTCGGACTACACCGCCGCGATGAGCATCGAGGACGCCCGCGAGATGGCCGGGCTCCTCGGGCTCGAGTACTCCGAGATCGCCATCCGGCCCGTGGTGGAGGCGTTCCGCGCCCAGCTCGCGCCCGCCTTCGCGGGCCTGCCCGAGGACACGACGGAGGAGAACCTCCAGGCGCGCACCCGCGGCACGCTCCTCATGGCGCTCTCGAACAAGTTCGGCTGGATGGTGGTGAGCACGGGCAACAAGAGCGAGATGGCCACGGGCTACGCGACCCTCTACGGCGACATGGCCGGCGGCTTCGCGCTCATCAAGGACGTGGTGAAGACGCTCGTCTACCGCCTCGCCAACTGGCGCAACAGCCTCGGCCGCGTCATTCCGCAGAGGGTCATCGACCGCGCGCCCTCGGCGGAGCTGCGCCCGGACCAGACCGACCAGGACAGCCTCCCGCCCTACGAGGTGCTCGACGCCGTGGTGGAGCGCTACATGGAGAAGGACATGGAGCCCGAGACCATCGTGGGGCTGGGCTACGACGCCGAGGCCGTGCGGCGCGTGGTGCACCTCATCCGCGTGAACGAGTACAAGCGCCGCCAGGCGCCGCCGGGCGTTCGCATCACGCCCCGCGGCTTTGGCAAGGACTGGCGCTATCCGATAACATCGGGGTTCCGACCCGGGACCTGACCGCCATGAAGAAGATCGAAGCCGTCATCAAGCCGTTCAAGCTGGACGAGGTGCGCGAGGCGCTCTCGGAGATCGGGGTGTCCGGACTCACGGTGACCGAGGTGAAGGGCTTCGGGCGGCAGAAGGGCCATACCGAGCTCTACCGCGGCGCCGAGTACGTGGTCGACTTCCTGCCCAAGGTGAAGGTCGAGGTCGTGGTCGGCGACGCGCTGGTCGAGAAGGCGATCGAGGCGATCGTGAAGGCCGCCCGCACCGGCAAGATCGGCGACGGCAAGATCTTCGTCTGCGACGTGCCGCAGGTGGTTCGCATCCGCACCGGCGAGACGGGCGAGGAAGCGGTCTAGGCCCCCCGGGGGCTTTCCTGCTATCCTGACGCGCACTCCCGGGAGACAAAACGCATGCTTCTCGCCGCCTTCTACGTCTTCGCGATCGCCGCGATCATCCTGCACTACACGGGCCACCTGAAGCGGTGGAACTGCGAGTGGATCCTGATCGTTCTCGCGATCGCCGTCTTCCCGGCCGTCCTCTTCCTCTGAGCGGCCGCGCCGGCCGCCTTTCCTAGGCAGTCGCGGCGCCGAGCCGCGCGAGCGGATCCTGGCGGTAGAAGCGCCGGAGCTCGCCGTACACCGCCGGGTAGGCCGGTTCCAGCCACTCCGGCGTCTCGAAGAACGCCTCCGACACCACCGCGAAGAACTCGCCGGGATTCTCCGCGGCGTAGGGGTCGATCGGCAGCTCGTCGAGCGCCCGGCCCCCGTCGCGCTCCTCCCGTTCCTCGGCCTCTTCCACGCGCCGGCGGAAGTCCCCGTAGGCGCCGGCGAAGGCCTCGCGCCACCGGGCGAGCGACATCCCGGCGTGCAGGGGCGGGCAGCCGTTGGGTTCTCCGCTGCGCATGTCGAGCTTGTGCGCGAACTCGTGGATCACCACGTTGTAGCCGGCCACGCGCGCGTCCTCGTCGCCCGCCATCGCGACGTCCTCGTAGGAGAGGATCACCGGCCCGCCGAGCCAGGCCTCCCCTGCCATCGGGTCGTTCACGAGATGCACGACGCCCGCCTCGTCGACGATCTCGCGCTCGGGGGCGAACTGGCCCGGGTAGACGATCACCTCGCTCCAGCCGTCGTACCACTCGAGCCCGAGCTCCAGCACGAGGATCGAGGCCTGCGCCGCGACCTGCACGTGCATGAACGGGGTGATCTCGAGGTCGTGGGTGCCGGAGAACTGCTTCGCCGCGAGGAAACGGCCGGAGAGCGCGCGCAGCCGCTCCGAGTCCTGCGCCGGCATGCCCCGCATGAAGAGGTAGGGCAGCGTGGCGGACTCCCAGAGCCCCTCGTCGATGGGGGGTGGCTCGCCGCGCCTGCCCAGCCAGCCGAACATGCCTCAGGGTGCGGGGCCGAGCCGCTTGATGCTGCCCGAGCCGGCGACCCGCCTCGTGATCTCGGGATCGCCGTGGTAGCGCACGCTGCCGCTGCCGGCGATGGAGACCTCCAGCGTTTCCCTGGCCCAGAGCGTGGCGTCGCCCGAGCCCGCGATGCTCAGCTTCGAGCGCCGCGTCTCGAGCCGCCCGGCCTCGATGTCGCCCGAGCCCGCGATCTTGGTCGTCATCTCGTCGGCCCGCCCGGCGACCTTGACGTCACCGCTGCCCGCGACGGAAATGGAGAGCTTGCCCGCCTCGACCCGGGCGATTCGGATGTCGCCGGTGCCGGCGACGGCGAGGGCGAGGGAGCCGGACTTCACCGACTCGGAGACGATGTCCCCGCTGCCGGAGACGGACAGGGCGTCGAAGGCGGGGCCGGTGACGAGAATCCGGATCGTGGGGCGGCCGGTCGCGTTGATCTTGCGCGCGTAGCGGATGCGCAGCTTCCCGCGCTCGACCACCGTCTCGATCTCCGGCAGGAGGTTGTCGTCGGCCTCGATCGAGACCGACTCGGCGCCGCCCTGGCGGATGACCAGGGTGCCGGGGACGGCGAGATCGACGCCGGTGAAGCCCGTGACGTTGCGCGATTCCTGCACCACCTTGCCGGAGGCGGCGATGGTGTCGGCGCCGAAGAAGGCCCCGGCGGGCAGGCCGGCGAGGGCGGCCAGGGCGGCGAAGGTGGCGATCAGCTTGCGGCGGTCGGTCATGGGGGGTCTCCTGGTGGCTCGCGATCCCCATGGGACGCGGCGGACGCCGGGTTCGGATTCAGGCGCGGCGGGTCCGCGATGCCGAGGTCGCGCCGGATCTGCACCGCCACCTCGAGCGCGCGCTCGAGGGAGGGTTCGCAGACGGTGACGTGGCCCATCTTGCGCCCCGGGCGCGCCTCGCGCTTGCCGTAGAGGTGCAGGTGGGCCCCGGCGTGGCCCAGCACCGCCTCCCAGCGCGGCTCGCCCGTGCCCCAGATGTCGCCCAGCAGGTTCACCATCACCGCCGGCGTGTGCTGCGTCGGGTCGCCCAGCGGCAGCCCGCAGAGCACGCGCACCTGCTGCTCGAACTGCGAGGTGCGGCAGGCGTCGATCGTGAAATGCCCGCTGTTGTGCGGGCGCGGCGCGATCTCGTTCACCAGCAGGCGGCCCGCCACCACGAACATCTCCACGGCGAGGACGCCCACGTAGTCGAGGGCCCCGGCGAGGCGGGAAGCGAGCGCCGTGGCCTCGGCCGCGAGCGGCGCGGGGATCCGGGCGGGCGCGATCGTGAGGTCGAGGATCCCCCGCGCGTGGCGGTTCTCCGCCACCGGGAAGACCGCCACCTCGCCGCCGGCGGCGCGCGCGAGGATCACCGAGATCTCGAGCTCGAGGTCGAGCCGCTCCTCGAGCACGCAGGGCGCGCGCTGCCAGTCGGCGAAGACGCGCTCGAGGTCGCGGCGGGAGGCGATCGTCGCCTGCCCCTTGCCGTCGTAGCCGAAGCGCGCCGTCTTCAGGAGGGCGGGCAGGCGCACGCGCTCGAGCGCGGCGTCGAAATCGGCCTCGGCGCGCACGTCCGCGTAGGGACCCAGGGGCAGCCCGTGGGCCGCGAGGAAGGCCTTCTCGCGGCTGCGGTCCTGGGCCACCGCGACCGCGTTGCCGCTCGGGCGCACGAGGGTCGTCTGCGCGAGCGCGTGCAGGGCCTCGGCCGGCGCGTTCTCGAATTCCGTCGTCACCGCGGCGCAGGTCTGCGCCAGCTCGGCGAGCGACACCGGGTGCGTGTAGGCGGTGTTCAGGTGCCCCGTGGCGAACTCCGCGGCCGGGGACAGGGGATCGGGGTCGAGCACCGTGACGCGGTAGCCGAGCGTTCGCGCCGCGACCGTGAACATGCGCCCGAGCTGGCCCCCGCCCAGGAGCCCGAGGGTCGCGCCCGGCTCGATCACAGCACGTCGGGGAGCTGCATGGCCGCGACGGTCTCGCGCAGCTCCTCGCGGTAGGCCGCGAGCTTCCCGGCGAGCGCCGCGTCGCCCGCCGCGAGCAGGCTCACGGCGAAGAGGCCGGCGTTGGCCGCGCCCGCCTCGCCGATGGCGAAGGTCGCCACGGGGATGCCCTTGGGCATCTGCACGATCGAGTAGAGCGAATCCTGCCCGGCGAGGTGCTTCGAGGGCACGGGAACGCCCAGCACGGGAAGCGTCGTCTTCGAGGCGATCATCCCCGGCAGGTGGGCGGCGCCGCCCGCGCCCGCGATGATGCAGTGCAGGCCCCGGGCGCGCGCGCTCTGGGCGTACTCGAACATCGCGTCCGGCGTCCGGTGCGCCGAGACGACCCGGTGCTCGAAGGGCACGCCGAAGTCCTTGAGCACCTTCGCCGCATGCTGCATCACCTCCCAGTCGCTCTGGGAGCCCATCACCACGCCGACGACCGGCTTTGCCATGTCCGCCACCTCAGGAGGCCAGCGCCCGCGCGTCCTCGATCGCGGCGCGGTAGGAATCGAAGATCCGGGCGAGGGCGGTCGCCATGTCCACCTTCGGCGCCCAGCCGAGTTCCGCCATGGTGTTGTCGATGGCGGGCACGCGGTTCTGCACGTCCTGGTAGCCCTTGCCGTAGTAGTCGTCCGAGCTCACCTCGACGATCCTCACCCGGGAGGCGCTGTCGCGGTACTCCGGATAGGTCTTCGCGAGCGCGAGCATCATGGTCGCGAGCTCGCGCACGGAGAAGTTGTTCGCGGGGTTGCCGATGTTGTAGATGCGCCCCGAGGCGACGCCCTCCGGGTTCTCGATGATGCGCATGAGAGCGTCGATGCCGTCGTCGATGAAGGTGAAGGCGCGCTTCTGGGAGCCGCCGTCGACCAGCTTGATCGGCTCGCCGCGCACGATGTGGCCGAGGAACTGCGTGATCACGCGCGAGGACCCTTCCTTGGCCGTGTGGATCGAGTCGAGCCCCGCGCCGATCCAGTTGAAGGGGCGGAAGAGCGTGAAGTCGAGCTTCTCCATGGCGCCGTAGGCCCAGATCACCCGGTCCATGAGCTGCTTGGAGCAGGAGTAGATCCAGCGCTGCTTGTCGATGGGCCCGAGCACCAGCTCGGAAGCGTAGGGGTCGAAGCGCTCGTCGCGGCACATCCCGTAGACCTCGGAGGTCGAGGGAAAGAGGATGCGCTTGCCGTACTTCACGCAGGACCGCACGATCGGCAGGTTCGCCTCGAAATCCAGCTCGAAGACCTTGAGGGGCTCCCTCACGTAGGTCGCGGGCGTGGCGATCGCCACGAGCGGGATGATCACGTCGCACTTGCGGATGTGGTACTCGATCCACTCGCGGTTGATCGTGATGTCGCCCTCGAAGAAGTGGAAGCGCGGGTGCGCGAGGAGGTCCGCGACGCGGTCCGAGCCCATGTCCATGCCGTACACGTCCCACCCGGTGTCGGCGAGGATTCGCTGGGAGAGATGGTGGCCGATGAAGCCGTTGACGCCGAGGATGCAGATGCGCTTGCTCATGATGTTCCGTGGTGGCCTTCGCGCGGCCCGAAGCGCCGGTGGCGCCTCGTCAGCCGAAGGCGAATTGTCCCATGGGCTCCCCGCCGGGGGCAAAGCGCGCGGCGAGCGCCTTTCCCTCGAGCGGGCCCTCGCCCTCCAGTTCCGCCTCGCGGATCTCCAGCCAGCGCCCGTCGCCGCAGCAGGCCCAGGCCTTGCCTTGCGCCACGGCGATGCTGCCGGGCGGGCGCGGCGGCAGCGCCGGCGGCTCGCCCCACCAGGTGCGAAGCACGCGGGCAGGCCGGCCGGAGAGCGTGGTGAAGGCGCCGGGGTAGGGCGGCGCCACGGCGCGCACGAGGTCGTGGATCGCGTGCGCGCCCTTCGACCAGTCGATGCGCCCGTCCTCGGGCCGGCGGCCGCCGAAGTAGCTCCCCTCGGCGAGCGCCTGGGGCCTCAACTCGGCCGTGCCCGCGAGGAGCGCCGGGAGCGCGCGCGCGAGGACCCGTCCCGCGGCCCCCGTCACGCGGTCGAAGACCTCCGCGGCCGTGTCGTTCTCGCCGATGGGCACGGCCTCCTGGCCGGCGATGCGGCCGGCGTCGGGCCTGGCGACCATCTCGTGCAGCGTCGCGCCCGTCTCGCGCTCGCCGTGGACGAGGGCCCAGTTGACCGGCGCGCGGCCGCGGTATTTCGGCAGGAGCGAGCCGTGCAGGTTGTAGGCGCCGCGGCGGGCCGTCGCGAGCACCGCGGGCGGGAGCATCCGGCGGTAGTAGAAGGAGAAGAGGAAATCCGGCGCGAGCCGCGCGAGGCGTTCGACGAAGGCGGGCTCGCCCGGATCGTCCGGGGTGGCGACCGCGAGCCCCGCCTTGCGCGCGAGCGCCTCGACGCTCCCGAACCAGACGTTCTCCGCGGGATCGTCGCGGTGGGTCACCACGAGGGGCACCTGCACGCCGTGTTCGAGCAGCACGGACAGGCAGCGGCAACCCACGTCGTGGTAGGCGAAGACGGCCGCCGTCGCGCTCACGCGTCGCGCTTCTCGAGGACGGCCTGGACGAGGTAGCGCGGCCGCTCCCGGACCTGCTGGTAGATGCGCCCGACGTACTCGCCGACGAGACCGAGGCCGAAGAGCACGACGCCGACCAGGAAGAACGCGAGGATGTCGCGGTCCCAGATGACCCACAGCCCGTCGCCCCCGCCGGCGAGGATGCGCTGCGCGATCACCACGACGTAGGCGCCGAGCGAGACGATCGACACGCCGATGCCGAAGAGCGAGAAGAGCTGCAGCGGCACGACGGAAAAGCCGGTGACCAGGTCGAAGTTCAGGCGGATCAGCCTGTAGAGCGAGTACTTCGACTCGCCCGCGGCGCGCTCCTCGTGGGCGACCTCCACCTCGGCCGGGTTCTGGGCGAAGGAGTAGCCGAGCGCGGGGATATAGGTGCTCACCTCGCGCGAGGAGCGGATCGCGTCGACGATGGCCCGGTCGTAGGCGCGCATCATGCAGCCCTGGTCGGTCATGCGGATGCGGGTGAGGCGCTCGCGCAGCCCGTTCATCGCCCGCGAGGCCCAGCGCCGCCACGCCGCGTCCCGGCGCATGAGGCGGATGGAGCCCACGTAGTCGTGGCCCTCGTCCATCTTCGCGAGGAGCTTCGCGATCTCCTCGGGAGGGTTCTGCAGGTCCGCGTCCAGCGTCACCACGCGCCCCCCGCGGCAGTACTCGAAGCCCGCCATGATCGCCATGTGCTGCCCGAAGTTGCCGTTGAAGAGCACGACGCGGGTGACGTCGGGGCGCCGCTGGAACGCTTCCCGCAGGAGCGCGGCCGAGCGGTCGCGGCTGCCGTCGTTCACGAAGACGACCTCGTAGCTCGTCCCGAGGGCGTCGAGCGACGGGTAGAGCCGCGCGAAGAGGGCGGGCAGCACCGCTTCCTCGTTGTAGACCGGGATGACGACGGAAAGGCCTGGCGCGTCCATGGCGTTCAGGCGCCGCGCGAGCGGACGAGGCGCCGCAGGGCGGCGCAGACCCGTTCCACGTCCGCGGGCGTCATCTCGGGAAAGAGCGGCAGCGAGACGGTCTCGCGGCCGATGCGCTCGGAGACCGGGAACTGCCCCTCCCGCCATCCCCGGGCGCGATAGCAGGTGGTGAGGTGGATCGCCTCGTAGGAGATGCCCACGCCGATGCCCTCGCGCCGCATCGCCTCGATGAACGCCTGGCGCGTGAGCGCCATTTCGGCGAGCGGCAGGAGCACGGTGAACATGTTCCAGCTGTGCCCCGGGTTCTCCCGCGGCGGCAGGCGCTCGGGGCCGAGGAGCTCGTCGCCGGCGAGGCCCTCGAAGTAGGCCATCGCGAGGCGCTCGCGGGCGGCGCACCACTCGCCCAGCCGGGCGAGCTGGGCGAGGCCCAGGCGCGCCGACACGTCGGACAGGTTGTACTTCCCGCCCGCCATCTCGAGGTCCCGCGTGCCGTCGGGGAGCCGCGCGATGCCGTGGAAGCGCAGCCGCTCCGCCCGCGCCGCCTCGGCCGCGTCGTTCAGGACGAGCGCGCCGCCCTCGATCGTGGTCATGTTCTTGTTCGGGTGGAAGCTGAAGGAGACGAGGTCGCCCGTGGCGCCCACGGGCCGCCCGCCGGCCACGCTTCCGATCGCGAGCGCGGCGTCCTCGAGCACGCGCACGCCGTGCCGGGCGCGGAACGCGGCGAGCGCCGCCGGGTCGAGCGGGGCGTTGTAGTGCACCGGCAGCAGCGCCTTCGTGCGCGGCGTCACGGCGGCGGCGGCCTGCGCGAGGTCGATGTTGCGCGTGGCGAGCTCGACGTCCACGAAGACCGCCCTCGCGCCGGCGCGCTCGATCACGTTGGCCGAGGCGAAGAAGCTCTGCGCGGGCGTCACCACCTCGTCGCCGGGACCCACGCCGAGGAGTTCGAGCGCCACGGACATCGCCCCCGTGGCGGAGGTGAAGCTGCGCACGGGGCGCCCGCCCGCGTACGCGGAAAGCGCCGCCTCGAAGGCAGCGACCTGCGGCCCGCTCGCGATCCAGCGGCTGCGCAGCGTGTCGGCGACGGCCGCGACCATGGCCTCGTCGATCACCGGCCGCGCGAAGGGGAGGAAGGCCGCGCTCAAGAGCGGGCCACCAGCCAGACGCCCACCACGATGAAGCCGATGCCCACCAGCTTCTGCGCCGCGAGGGATTCGCCGAAGAGCATCCAGGCCGCCACGGCGTTCACGACGTAGCCGATGGAGAGCATCGGGTAGGCGACGGAGACGGGCACGCGCGAGAGCGCGAGGATCCAGACGACCAGGCTCACCGCGTAGCAGGCGACGCCGCCGAGCACGAAGGGGCTCGCGGCGACCTTCAGGCCCACGGGCACGAGGTTTTCCATCGTGAAGGCGAACTCGCCGATGCGGTTCGTGCCGGCCTTGAGCAGCAGCTGCGCGGCGGCGTTGAGCAGCACGCCCGTGATCACGAGCGAGAAGGCGGTGGCGTTCACGGCTTGCGCACGAGGACGCGCCGCTCGTCCCGGTAGAGGAGGGTCATCGCGAGTCCGCGGGCGGTGAGCCTGTCGAGGAGGTCGGGATGGATTATAGCCATCGCCTCCCCCGGCCGCTGCCAGTCCGCGGCGAAGGCCTCGAGCGTCGCGAGGGCGAGCCGCGGCTCCCGGTCGAGGCCGGGCGCGAACTCGTCGCGGTAGGCCACCAGCGTCACCGTCCGCCGGAGGTAGAAGGGCACCGTCTGGTCGTAGTAGCCCACGGAGTAGACCCGGGTGTCCGCCGCGAGGAGGGGCTTCATGCGGCCTGCGACCACGACGCCGGACTGCCGCGGCGCGAGGCGCTCGTAGCCGTCCTCGACGAAGTCGATGAAGAGGATCGAGGCGGCGACGATCGCGACGATCGCGCCGCGCTTGCGCCCGGCGCGCAGCTTGGCCGCGCCGGCCGCCAGGGCGAGCGCGAGGATCGCGAGCCCGGCGAGGATCCACGGGCGGGCCGCGGCGTAGAGCTCCCGCGTCCAGTCGTTCCTCGCGCGCTCGGGCGCCCCCCAGGCCACCGCGATCGCCACGAGGACGAGCGGGACCAGCGCGGCGACCGGCTTCCACAGGCTCCTCGCGGGCGCGCGCGCGAGCCAGTCGCCCAGGACCAGGGCGAAGACCGGGAACACCGGGAGGATGTAGGCCGGCAGCTTCGACCCCGAGGCGCTGAAGAAGAGCACCACGAAGGCCGACCAGAGGATCGCGAAGCGCCGCCAGGGGAAGGCCGCGCCCGCGCCCTCGCGGCGCCAGCCGTCGCGCGCGGCGGGGACCAGCATGAGCATCCACGGCAGGAAGCCGACGAAGAGGATCGGCAGGAAGAACCACCACGGCTCCTCGCGGCGGTGCGCCTTCGTGAGGAAGCGCTCGAAGTGCTCGTGCACGAAGAAGAACTGCGGGAACTCGGGATTGGCGAGCGAGACCAGCACGAACCAGGGCGCGGCGATCGCGAGGAAGAGCGCCGGCCCGCGCGCCCATTCCAGCTTCCCGAGGAGCGCCCAGTCGCGGTTCGCGAGGCAGTGCAGGAAGATCGCGGCGGCCGGAAAGACGATGCCGACGAGCCCCTTGGAGAGCACCGCGAGCGCCATGCCCGCCCACGCGAGGAGCATCCAGCGCCGCCGCGCGGCTTCCTCGCCCGAGACGGCGAGGAGGAAGGCGCACACCGCGACGGTGGTCCAGGCCGTGAGGCCCATGTCCAGGGTCACGACGCCGCCCATGCCGAGGAAATAGGGGCTGGACAGGAGGACGCCCGCGGTGAGCAGGGCGGCCTCGTCGCCCGCGAGCCGCCGCGCGGTGAAGCCCGCCGCGAGGAGCGCGAGCAGGCCGCAGAGCGCCGTGTAGATCCGCGCCGTGAACTCGCTCTCCCCGAAGAGCCGGAAGGCCGCGGCGCTCGCCCAGTACTGCAGGGGCGGCTTCTCGAAGTACTCGATGCCGTTCAGCCGCGGCGTCACCCAGTCGCCGCTCGCGGCCATCTCGCGCGAGATCTCCGAATAGCGTCCCTCGTCCGGGTGGGCGAGCGGGCGCTGCATGTTGTCCACGCCGACGAAGAGCGCGAGCGCGGCGATGAGGAGCGCGGCGACCCGCGTCGGGCTCACGGCCCCGCCTTCGCGTCGAGCAGCACGATCACGGCGCCGCCGCCGCCGTGCGCGGGCGGCGGCTCGCAGTAGGCGAGCACCTCGGACTTGCGCGCGAGGAGCTTGCGGATGCGCCCCTTGAGCACGGGCTCGCGGTTCACCGAGCCCAGGCCCTTGCCGTGGATCACGCGCAGGCAGCGCAGCCCCCGGCGCACGCCCTCGGCGAGGAACCGGGCGGTGGCGAGCGCCGCCTCGTCGCCCGTGAGGCCGTGCAGGTCGAGCTCGTCCTGCACCACCCAGTGCAGGCGGGCGAGCTTTCGGAGCACCTCGCGCGGCAGCCCGGGACGCAGGTAGGCGTGGTCCTCCTCGATCTCGATGTCGCCGGCGCCTCCCGCCAGGCGCGCGAGCTCGCCGAGCACCGCGCGCTCGTCCTCGAGGCGCTGCACCGGAACGGGCGGCGGGGGCTCGCGGCGATGGGAGACGCGGCCCGAAGGCGGGGCCGGGGAGACGTCCCGCATCTCGCGGCGAAAGAGGTCGGCCTCGTCTTCCGCCGGAGCGGCGCCCGGGCGGGCGGGTTTCAAGTCGAAAGGCTCTCCAGGTACTTGTCCGCGTCGAGCGCGGCCATGCAGCCGGTGGCCGCGCTGGTCACCGCCTGCCGGTAGACGTGGTCCTGGACGTCGCCCGCGGCGAAGACCCCGGGCAGGCTGGTGGCGGTGGCGTTGCCGTCGAGGCCGGTGCGGGTGACGATGTAGCCGCCCTTCATGTCGAGCTGCCCCTCGAAGAGGTCGGTATTGGGCTTGTGCCCGATGGCGATGAAGCAGCCCGTGACGGCGATGTCGCGCGTCCTGCCGTCGGCGACCGACTTCACGCGCACGCCCGTCACGCCGTTGCCGTCCCCCAGGACCTCGTCGAGCGTGTGGTTCCAGGCGATCGCGACCTTGCCCTCCTTCTCCTTCGCGAAGAGCTTGTCCTGGAGGATCTTCTCGGCGCGGAACCTGTCGCGCCGGTGGATCACCGTCACGTGCCGCGCGATGTTCGAGAGGTAGAGCGCCTCCTCCACGGCGGTGTTGCCTCCGCCGACCACGCAGACGTCCTGCCCCTTGTAGAAGAAGCCGTCGCAGGTGGCGCAGCCGGAGACGCCCTTGCCCATGAAGGCCTGCTCGGAGTCGAGGCCCAGGTACATGGCGGAGGCCCCCGTGGCGATGACGAGCGCGTCGCAGGTGTAGGTGCCCGAGTCGCCCACCAGCGTGATCGGCTTCGCGCCGAGCTTCGCGGTGTGGATGTGGTCGAAGACGATCTCGGTCTCGAAGCGCTCGGCGTGCTTCTGGAAGCGCTCCATCAGCTCCGGCCCCTGCACCCCGGCGTGGTCCGCGGGCCAGTTGTCCACGTCGGTCGTGGTCATGAGCTGGCCGCCCTGGGCGAGGCCGGTGATGAGGACGGGCTTCAGGTTCGCCCGCGCGGCGTAGACGGCGGCGGTATAGCCGGCCGGGCCGGAACCGAGGATGAGGAGGCGGCTGTGTCGGGAAGTCATGGGAGTCTTGCGGCGATGGCGGGCGCGCGGGTCGCGCGCCACGGGAGCGGACATTATCCCACCTCGCCGCCGGTTGAGAACAAACAATTGACAGATAAGGACTTTTGGCTATAGTGACCGCACGATGACTTCCGTTCCCCGCAAGGCCGCCGTCGGCGAGCGCACGCAGGCCCTCAAGGCGGTTCCCTTCTTCACCCAGATGAACGACCAGGAGCTGGACGTGGTCCGCTCCGTCGCGGTGGAGAAGAGCTACCCCAAGCACGCGGTCGTGCTCACCGAGGGCGAGATCGGCGACTCGCTCTACATGATCGAGTCGGGGCGCGTGAAGGTCTTCATCGGCGACGAGGAGGGGCGCGAGATCATCCTGAAGATCCTCGGCGCCGGGCACTTCTTCGGCGAGATGTCGATGATCGACCAGCAGCCGCGTTCGGCCTCGGTGACGACGCTGGAGCCCTCGACCTTCCTCATCCTCTCCCACCACGCCTTCGAGCACTGCCTCGAGCGGGCCCCGCGCATGGCGAACATGGTGCTGCGTGTCCTCGCCCAGCGCGTGCGCGAGGCCGACCGCAAGATCGGCACCCTCGCCCTGATGGACGTCTACGGTCGCGTGGCGAGCACGCTCCTCGAACTCGCGGTGAACACCAACGGCAAGCTCGTCGTGGGGGAGAAGCTCTCCCAGCAGGAGCTCGCCAACATGGTGGGCGCCTCGCGCGAGATGGTGAACCGGATCCTCAAGGACCTCTCCGACCGGGGCTTCATCGCGGTGGAGTCGAAGTCGATCACCATCATCAACCGGGAGCTGCCCCCCTCGCTCTAGCCCCGCGACGGGGCACGCCGGTCGCCGCCCCGGCGACCTATAATCGGCCATCACGAGTTCCGACCTGATGGCCGACACCGCTCCCCGACCCCGCTCCGCCCTGCCCAACCCGCGTTTGGCCCGCGTAGTCCGCGAGGCCGCGTGGATCCTGCTCCTCGCCGTCGGCCTCTACCTCGCCCTGGCGCTCGGCTCCTACCACGGCGGCGACGCCGGTCCCTTCGTGGCCACGGGGGCGCCGGTGGCGAACAAGGCCGGCGCCCTGGGCGCGTGGCTCGCGGACCTGCTCCTACAGGTCTTCGGGCTGCCGGCCTGGTGGTGGGTGGCGCTCGCCGCCTGGGGCATCCTGCGCCTGTATCCGCGCGTCGAGACCTGGACCCTGCTCTCGCGGCGCTCCGTCGCCGTGGCGCTCGCCGGCTTCGCGCTCGTGCTGGCCTCGAGCTGCGCGCTCGCGGCGCTGCGCCTGCACTCTCTGGAGGCCGCCCTCGGCTACCAGCCGGGCGGCGCCCTCGGCGCGCTCCTCGCCGGCCCGGCGATGGCGGGCCTGGGCTTCACCGGCGCGACGCTCGTCCTCGTCTTCGTGCTCGCCGCCGCCTTCAGCGTCTTCACGGGGCTGTCGTGGCTGCGCTTCGCGGAGGCCATCGGCGCCCTGGTCGAGGCGGCCGCCGGGGCGCTGCGCGCGCGCCTGGAGGCGAGGCGCGACCGCGAGGCGGGGCTCGCCGCCGCCCAGCGGCGCGAGGAGAAGGTCGAGGAGGCGAAGAAGATCTTCGAGGACCACGAGCCCATCCGCATCGCCGTGCCCGAGGTGGCGATCGCGAAGAGCGAGCGGGTGGCGCGGGAGAAGCAGGTGCCGCTCTTCGCGGACCTTCCCGATTCTCCCCTGCCGCCCATCGCGCTCCTCGACGCGGCCGACAGCCACGTGGAGCGCCCGACGCCGGAGACGCTCGAGTACACCTCGCGCCTCATCGAGAGGAAGCTCCTCGACTTCAACGTCCAGGTGAAGGTGGTCGCGGCCTACCCCGGCCCGGTCATCACGCGCTACGAGATCGAGCCCGCCGTGGGCGTGAAGGGCGCGCAGATCGTGAACCTCGCCCGCGACCTCGCGCGCGCCCTCTCGGTCACGGCGATCCGCGTCGTGGAGACCATCCCCGGCACCTCCTGCATGGGCCTCGAGATCCCCAACGCCAAGCGCGAGATCGTGCGCCTCACGGAGATCATCGGCTCCCAGGCCTACGCGGACATGCACTCGCACCTCACCCTCGCGATGGGCAAGGACATCACCGGCAAGCCCGTGGTCGTGGACCTCGCGCGCATGCCGCACCTGCTCGTCGCGGGGACCACGGGTTCGGGCAAGTCGGTGGCGATCAACGCGATGATCCTCTCGCTCGTCTACAAGTCGCCGGCCTCCGACGTGCGCCTGATCCTCGTGGACCCGAAGATGCTCGAGCTCTCGGCCTACGAGGGCATCCCGCATCTCCTCGCGCCGGTGGTGACCGACATGCGCCAGGCGGCGGCCGCGCTGCACTGGTGCGTGGTGGAGATGGACCGGCGCTACCGGCTCCTGTCGGCGGTGTCGGCGAAGAACCTCGCGGGCTACAACCACAAGGTGCGCGAGGCCGCCGAGAAGAAGCAGCCCCTCAGGAACCCCTTCCTCCCGCCCGGGGTGGCGGGGGATCCCGGCGGCGCCGCGCCGGATGCGCGCGAGGTCCTCGAGCCGATGCCCTACATCGTCGTGGTGATCGACGAGCTCGCCGACCTCATGATGGTCGCCGGCAAGAAGGTCGAGGAGCTCATCGCGCGGCTCGCGCAGAAGTCTCGCGCCTCCGGCATCCACCTGGTCCTCGCCACGCAGCGCCCCTCCGTGGACGTGATCACCGGCCTCATCAAGGCGAACGTGCCCACGCGCGTGGCCTTCCAGGTCTCCTCCCGCGTCGATTCGCGCACGATCCTCGACCAGCAGGGCGCCGAGAGCCTGCTCGGGCAGGGCGACATGCTCTACCTGCCCACGGGCGCGGGCCACCCGCAGCGCGTGCACGGCGCCTACGTGGCCGACGCCGAGGTGCAGCGCGTGGTCGAGCACCTGAAGCGCCAGGGCGGCGCCCAGTACATCGACGGCATCCTCGACGACCCGGAGCTCTCGGAGGCCGACGCCGGGGGCGAGGGGCCGGGCGGGGAGGCCGATCCCCTCTACGACCAGGCGGTGCAGATCGTGCTGCAGAACCGCCGGGCCTCGATCTCGCTCGTGCAGCGCCACCTGCGCATCGGCTACAACCGCGCCGCGCGGCTGATCGAGGACATGGAGCGCGCCGGGCTCGTCTCGCCGATGGCCTCCAACGGCAACCGCGAGATCCTCTCGCCGGCCAGGGCCGAGAAGTGAGGCTCGCCGGGCTCCTCCTCGCCGCCGCCGCGCTCGTCCCGGGCGCCGCCGCGGCCGGCGCGGTCGATGCCTTCCTCGCCTTCACCGCCTCCACGCGCACGGCGACGGCGCGCTTCGAGCAGCGCGTGTTCGACGCGTCCGGCCGCCAGGTGGAGCGCGCGAGCGGCACCTTCGCCTTCGCCCGGCCGGACCGCTTCCGCTGGGCCTACGACAAGCCGGTCGCGAGCCTCATCGTCGCCGACGGCACGCGCCTGTGGATCCACGACGAGGACCTGAACCAGGTGAGCGTGCGCCCCATGGACCGCGCGCTCTCGGCCACGCCCGCGGCGCTGCTGGCCGGCCGCGGCGACGTGACCGCCGTGTTCACGCTGCGCGAGTCGGGCAGCGCCGACGGGCTCGACTGGCTCGAGGCGGTGCCCAGGGCGCGCGACACGGGCTTCGAGCGCGTGCGCATCGGCATGCGCGGCGCCGTGCCCGCCGCGATGGAACTCGACGACGCGCTCGGGGGGCGCACGCGGCTCGCCTTCACCGGCTTCCGGCCCAACGCGCCCGTGGACGCGGGCGCCTTCCGCTTCGCGCCGCCCGCGGGCGCCGACGTCCTGGAGGAGGCGCCCGCGCCCGGCGCCGCCCGGCCCGGCGGCGAAGCCGCCCCGAAACGCTAGGCGGCGCGCCATCGCGCGCCACGCCCCGCGCCCGTCCCGATCCCCGATGAACGACTCGCCCGAGCTCTTCTCCGCCGCCGGCGAGGCGAACGTGCCGCTCGCCGAGCGGCTTCGCCCCGCGCGCGTCGAGGACGTGGTGGGCCAGCGCCACCTGCTCGGCGAGGGCCGGCCCCTCGCCGTGGCGCTCGCCTCGGGAAAGCTCCACTCGATGATCCTGTGGGGGCCGCCGGGCGTGGGCAAGACCACGCTCGCGCGACTCCTCGCGCGCGCCTTCGGCGCGGAGTTCATCGCCATCTCCGCGGTGCTCGCCGGCGTGAAGGAGATCCGCGAGGCGGTCGAGCGGGCGCGGCTCGCGCGCGATGCCCACGGCCGCGCGACGATCCTGTTCGTGGACGAGGTGCACCGCTTCAACAAGGCGCAGCAGGACGCCTTCCTCCCGCACGTGGAGAGCGGGCTCCTCACCTTCATCGGCGCGACGACCGAGAACCCGTCCTTCGAGGTGATCGGCGCGCTGCTCTCGCGGGCGCAGGTGTACGTGCTGGAGAGCCTCGCCGAGGAGGACCTGGACCGCCTGGTCGCGCGCGGCTTCGAGGCGGAGGGGATCGACGCGACGGAGCAGGCGAGGAAGCGGATCGCGGCGTACGCCGACGGGGACGGCCGGAGAGCGCTGAACCTCGTCGAGCAGGTGGCCAACGCCGCGCGCACCGCCGCCCGGCGCGGCGCGGACGCGGAGTTCGTCGAGGGCGTCGTCTCGCGGGCGGGCCGCCGCTTCGACAAGGGCGGCGAGAACTTCTACGACCAGATCTCGGCGCTGCACAAGAGCGTGCGCGGCAGCGACCCGGACGCCTCCCTCTACTGGATGGTGCGCATGCTCGACGGGGGCGCCGATCCGCGCTACCTCGCGCGCCGCATGATCCGCATGGCGAGCGAGGACGTGGGGCTCGCCGACCCGCGCGCGCTGGAGATGGCGGTGCGCGCCGCCGAGGTCTACGAGCGCCTGGGCTCCCCGGAGGGCGAGCTCGCGCTCGCCGAGTGCGTGGTCTACCTCGCCGTGGCGCCGAAGTCGAACGCGGTCTATCTCGCCTACGGCGCCGCCCGCGAGTTCGTCTCGCGCGACGCGAGCCGCCCGGTTCCCCTGCACCTGCGCAACGCGCCCACGCGACTCATGAAGGACCTGGGCTACGGCAAGGGCTACCGCTACGCGCACGACGAGGAGGGCGCCCACGCCGCGGGCGAGCGCTACCTGCCCGAGGGCATGCAGGCGCCCGGCTGGTACGAGCCGACCGAGCGCGGGCTGGAGGCGAAGATCCGCGAGAAGCTCGCCTGGCTGCGCCGCCGGGACGAGGAGGCGGGCGGCGGCAAGCGCTAGCGCCGGTGCGCGGCCGGCGCGCGCGACCGAATATAATCGCGGTTCCCCTTTCGCCCCGGTCGCCCCTCATGCTGGACATCCAGATGCTTCGCAAGGACCTCCCCGCGGTCGTGGCCGGGCTCGCCCGGCGCGGCGTCGCCTTCGACGAGGCCGGGTTCCGGGCCCTCGAGGACGAGAGGAAGGGGCTGCAGTCGCGCACCGAGGAGCTGCAGGCGAAGCGCAACGCGCTCTCGAAGCAGGTCGGCATCCTCAAGGGCAAGGGCGAGGACGCTTCCGCCGTGCTCGCGGAGGTGGGCGGCATCGGCGATGGGCTCAAGGCGAACGAGTCCGCGCTCGCGGCGCTGCAGGAGCGCCTGAACGCCTTCCTGCGCACGATCCCGAACCTCCCGCGCCCGGAGGTCGCCGAGGGCAGGTCGAGCGAGGACAACGTCGAGGTTCGCCGCCGGGGCGCGCCGCGGGTGTTCGATTTCGCGCCGAAGGACCACGTCGACGTGGGCGCGGGCCTGGGTCTGCTCGACTTCGACACCGCGGCGAAGCTCTCGGGGGCGCGCTTCTCCGTCCTGCGCGGCGCGCTCGCGCGCCTGCACCGCGCGCTCTCCCAGTTCATGCTCGACGTGCACACGCGCGAGCACGGCTACACGGAGGTCTACGTTCCCTACATGGTGACCGGCGAGTGCGCCGACGGCGTCTCCAGCCTCGCCAAGTTCCGGGACGACCTCTTCAAGGTCGAGGGACGCGACCTCTACCTCATCCCGACCGCGGAGTACCCGGTCACGAACTTCGTGCGCGACACGCTGCTCGAGGCGAAGGACCTGCCGCTCCGGTTCGTCTGCCACAGCCCCTGCTTCCGCTCGGAGGCGGGCAGCTACGGCAAGGACACGCGCGGCATGATCCGCCAGCACCAGTTCGACAAGGTGGAGATCCTCCAGGTCGTGCACCCCGAGCGCTCGGCCGAGGCCCACGAGGAGCTCACGCGCCATGCCGAGGCGATCCTCGATCGCCTCGAGCTTCCCTACCGGACGATGATGCTGTGCACCGGGGACCTGGGTTTCGCGAGCGCCAAGACCTACGACCTCGAGGTGTGGCTGCCGGGCCAGCAGGCCTACCGCGAGATCTCCTCGTGCTCCAACTACGAGGCCTTCCAGGCGAGGCGCATGCAGGCGCGCTTCAAGGGCGGCGAGAAGGGGCGCGCCGAGCCCGTCCACACGCTCAACGGGTCGGGCCTCGCCGTGGGCCGCACGCTCGTGGCGATCCTCGAGAACGGGCAGCAGGCCGACGGCTCCGTGGCGGTGCCCGCCGCCCTGGTGCCCTACCTGGGCGGCGTCGAGCGGATCGAGCGCGCTTGAGCACGCGGCTCGTCGTCGTGCGCCACGGCGAGACCGAGTGGAACCTCGCCTCGCGCATCCAGGGCCACGCCGACAGCCCGCTCACGCCCGCGGGCGTGGCGCAGGCCGAGTCGATCGCGCGGCGCCTCGCCGAAGAGCGCTTCGACCGCCTGGTCTCGAGCGACCTCGGGCGCGCCTGGCGGACCGCCGAGGCCATCGCCGCGCGAACCGGCCACGAAATCGTGGCCGACTCGCGGCTGCGCGAGCGCAACTACGGCCAGGCCGAGGGGCTCACCTACGGCGAGGTCGGCGTCCAGTTCCCCGAGATCTTCTCGCGCGTGCGCGCGACGGATCCCGACTACGTGGTGCCGGGGGGCGAGAGCCGCCGGCAGCTCTTCGCGCGCGTGCGCGACGCCTTCGAGTCCCTCGCGCGGGACGCGGCCGGCGGGCGCCTCGCCGTGGTCTGCCACGGCGGCGTGCTCGCCGCGCTCTACCGGCATGCGATGGGCATCCCCCTCGAGGACCCGCGGGCGATCCCGATCCCGAACGCCTCCTACAACGCGCTCGCGTTCGACGGCGAGGGCTGGCGGGTGCAGGCCTGGGCCGACACCGCTCACCTGCCGGCCGTGGCCGCCGAGTCGGAGCCCTGAAGCGCGGCCGCGGGGCGCGGCGGCAGCGGCCCGTCGCGGGGCTCGACGCGCGAGAGGATGTCCTGGTAGTTGCGCACGCTGTCCACGAAGTGCATCGCCTCGTGGCCGCGCGCGTAGCCGTGCTTGAGCTGCTGGAAGGTGCCGGGGTCCGCGAGCCCGGGGAGTGCGAGCTTCACGTCCTGCCAGCTGTCCGGCGAAAGGCCCTTCCTCTGCGCGAGGATGCGCGCGTCCTCGAGGTGGCCGATCCCCAGGTTGTAGGCCGCGAGCGCGAGCCAGGTCCGGTCGGGCTCCGGGATGCGCGGCGGCAGCGTGGCGGCGAGGAGCGCGAGGTAGCGCGCGCCGCCGAGGATGCTCTCGCGCGGGTCGAGGCGGTCGGCGACCTTCAGCCGGTCGGCCGTCTCCTCGGTGAGCATCATGAGGCCGCGCACGCCGGTGGGCGAGGTGGCGAGCGGGTCCCAGTGCGACTCCTGGTAGCCGATGGCCGCGACGAGCCGCCAGTCGAACCCGGAGACGCGCTCGGCCTCGAGGAAGTGGGGCTTCAGCTTCGGCAGCCTCGTGTTGATGCGCTCGAGGAGCGTGCCCGCGTCGATCGCCGTGAGCCGCGCCGCGTGCGAGAAATGGCGGTCCTCCAGGCGCTTGAGCGTGCCGTCCCTCGCGATCCTCGCGAAGAAGACCTTCATGCGGTCGAGGAGCGGCTTCTGGTCCACGGTGCCCACGCGCCAGGCGAAGTCCACGGGCTTCGCGAAGGGAAAGGCCACGTCGATCTGCGGGAAGTGCCGGCGCGCGACGGTGAAGCGGGCGGAGTCGACGAGCGCCGCGTCGAGATGTCCCTCGGCCAGGCGCTCGAGGAGATCCTCCGGCGCGGCGCCGGGGTCCAGCCGCTCGATCGGCCCGGTGAGCTTCGGCGGCGAGGTGAGGAGGTGCTCGGCATAGGACTCGCCGATCACGCCGACCCTCTTGCCCGCGAGGTCGGCGAGCGAGCGCGGCCGGGGATCGGTGGTGCGCCACACGACCTGGTACTGCGCCGTGCGGTAGGACGGGCCCCAGGCGAGGCCGCCCGGCATGTCGAAGTTCCTCGGCAGGAGCGCCGCCGCGAAGTGCGCGCGGCCCGCGGCGAGCCCGCGCTCGGCGGCCTCCGCGCTTACCACGAAGTCGTACCCGAGAGGCACGCCGAGTTCCTTCGCGAAGAGCGCGACGAGGTCGTGCTCGAAGCCGCCGGGCAGGCCCTGCGCGTCCTCGTACCACGTCGCGGGGCCGTTGATGGTGAGGACGACGAGCTTGCCGCCCTCGGAAAGGGGCTTGACGGGCTTCGCGGGGTATTCGCAGCCCGCCGCGAGGAACGCGAGGGCGATGAGGAAGGTCCGCGCCGTCATGGCCGGCAGTGTGACCCGCCGGCGGTCCCGATTCAACCGCCGCGGCCGGGCGAGGGCGCGGCGCGCGGCGGAAATCGGCGATAATCGCCGCTGGACAACCGACGATGCCGAAGATCTTCGCACTCGTGCCCGCCGCCGGGCAGGGCACGCGACTTGGGGACGCGCTCCCCAAGCAGTACCTGCCGCTCGCCGGGCGCCCGATGATGTTCCACGCGCTGGAGGCGCTCGCCGCCGTGCCGCGCATCGACCACGTGATCGCGATCCTCTCGCCGCTCGACCGGCACTGGGGCGCGCACGACTGGAGCCTGCTTCCCGAGAAGGTGGAGGCCCTCTTCGCGGGCGGCGCCACGCGCGGCAAGAGCGTGGCGAACGCGCTCGACCTCCTCGAGGGCCGGGCGGCCGAGGACGACTGGGTGCTCGTGCACGACGCGGCGCGGCCCTGCCTCGCGCGCGCGCTGGTCGAGCAGTTCCTGGACGAGGTGGGCGAGGATCCCGTCGGCGGGCTCCTCGCGATGCCGCTCGCGGACACGCTCAAGCGCGGCGAGGAATCCATGCGCGTGGCCGAGACGATCCCGCGCACGGGGCTGTGGAGGGCGCAGACGCCGCAGATGTTCCGCTACGGCCTGCTGCGGCGCGGCCTGGCCCGCGAGGCGCGGGCCACCGACGAGGCGCAGGCGGTGGAGTCCCTCGGGCAGATGCCGCGCATCGTCCAGGGGCAAAGCGCGAACATCAAGGTCACCTTCGCCGACGAGATGGCGCTCGCGGAGATGATCCTCGCGCGCCAGGCGGCGGGCGCGCCGTGAGCGGCTTTCGCGTCGGCCAGGGCTACGACGTCCACGCGCTCGTGGCGGGGCGCCGGCTCGTGGTAGGCGGCGTGGAGATCGCCCACGACAAGGGGCTCCTCGGCCACAGCGACGCGGACGTGCTGCTGCACGCGATCTGCGACGCGCTCCTCGGGGCGGCGGCGCTGGGCGACATCGGCCGGCACTTCCCCGACAGCGACCCGCGCTACCGGGACGCGGACAGCCGCGAGCTCCTGCGCCGCGTGGCCTTCCTCGTGCGCGAGCGCGGCCTCGTGCCCGTGAACGTCGACGCGACGATCGTCGCGCAGGCGCCGCGCATGGCCCCGCACGTGCCGGCGATGGTCGCGAACATCGCCGCCGACCTGGGGCTCGACGCCTCGCGCGTCAACGTGAAGG
Source organism: uncultured Pseudomonadota bacterium (assembly GCA_937898635.1). GTDB lineage: Bacteria > Pseudomonadota > Gammaproteobacteria > Burkholderiales > Usitatibacteraceae > FEB-7. The sequence continues at coordinate 63,996 of CALEJW010000069.1, forward strand.
CGACCACCACCGAGGGGCTCGGGTTCGCGGGGCGCGGGGAGGGCATCGCCGCGCAGGCCGTGTGCCTGCTGGCCGCGCCCTAGTCGAGGCGGGGCGGCTTCAGCGCCGGAACTGCGCGAGGACCGAGGAGGTCCAGGTCAGCCGCTCGATCAGCGTCCTCAGGAACTCGCGGTTGAAGCGCAGCTGGCAGCCCTCGGTGAGGCTCTCGAGGTGCGTGGCCTGGATCTTGAGGAGGTGCACCTCGGAGACGGACGTGATCGACGCCGAGCGGCGCGCGCGGTCGCCCGAGAGGTAGGCCATCTCGCCGAAGCAGTCGCCTTCCTTGAGGACGTTCAGGAGCTTGCCGTCCTTCACGACCTTCACCTGGCCCGAGACGATGATGAAGAAGGCCTGCCCGACCTCGCCCTCGAGGAGCAGGTTCTCGTCGCGCGCGTGCACCTCCCAGATCGCGCCGCGCAGGACTTCCCAGAGCTCGGCGTCGCGGAAGTCGCGGAAGAACGGGAGCGCGCGCAGCTTGTTGAACTTCTCCGTGGAGCTGATCTCCGTGGAGTAGCGCTCGAGCTGCGGGAAGGTGTCGGCGAGGTCGCTCGCCATCTCGAACCAGGTCTGGTAGCGCTCCCGCACGTCGCGCGCCATCGCCTTCGCCACGATGTCCACGAGCTTGTCGGGGAGATCGGGGCGCAGCTGCTTGAGGGGCACGGGCTCCTCGTTCAGGATCTTGTTGATCATCGTGACCGAGTTCTCGGCCCGGAAGGGGAGCTTGCCCGTGAGGAGCTCGTACATCACGACGCCGAGGGAGTAGATGTCCGTCTGGACCGAGGGCGACTCCTCGTTGATCTGCTCGGGCGACATGTAGGCGGGCGAGCCCAGGAAGCCCTCGATCTGCGTGTGGGTCGCGTGCGAGATCTTGGCGGTGCCGAAGTCGCTGATCTTGATGTCGTCGCGATCCGACAGGAGGATGTTGGCGGGCTTGATGTCGCGGTGGATCACGCCGTTCTGGAAGGCGTAGTCGAGGGCCCGGCACATCTTGAAGATCACCAGCACCGCCTGGCGCACCGGCAGGAGGTTCGTCTCCGTGCAGTACTTCTTGAGCGAGCCTCCCGGCACGTACTCCATCACGATGTAGCGCAGGTCGCCGTCGACGACCGCGTCGTAGACCGTGACGATGTTCGGGTGGTTGAGCTTGCCCGCGAGCGAGGCCTCGTTCAGGAAGAGCTTCTCGAAGCGGTTGGCCTCCTCCTCGCTCATGTCCGCGTCGCTCTTGGCCACCTTGATCGCGACCTTGCGGTCGTTGAAGGTGTCCTCGGCCACGTAGACGAGGGCCGACGCGCCCTGGCCGATCTCGGACAGGATCGCGTACTTGCCGATCTTTTGGGGACGTTCTGACACCGGGCTGGGCGGGACGGATGCCTGGGTTCTCTCGTAGCGCTCGCGGCAGTTTAACCGAACTGCCGCGGCGAGGCGAAGAACGCGCCGTTGATCGGCTCCCCGCGCTCGCCCATAATGGCCCGACCGGACGAGAGAGCGGGGAGCGGGTCATGGACCAGGGTTTGCGCGAGGCGATACGGGCGGGCGACGTCGGGGCGGCGCGCCGCCTGGCCGGCGGCGACGCGGTGAATGCCGCAGGCGATGGGGGCATGACGCCGCTCATGCTGGCGGCGGGCCTGGGCGACGCGGACATGGTGTCGGCGCTCCTCGCGGCCGGCGCCGATGCCAATGCGGCGGACGAGCGCGGCTTCACGCCGCTCTTCCACGCCTGCTACAGCGCCGACGAGGACCGGGGATACCCGGAAGTGGTCCGCGTGCTGCTCGAGGCGGGGGCGGACCCGGAAGCGAAGATCGGCTACGGCGTGCGGCCCCTCATGTACGCCGCGGGCAACGGCGAGGCGGGCGTGGTCGAGGTGCTGCTGCGCGCCGGCGCGGAGCCGGCCGCCCGGAACGAGGGCGGGCGCACGGCGCTCATGATGGTGAAGGACCGCGACTACGTGGACGTGATCAACCTGCTCCACGAGGCGGAGCTCGCGCTCGGCGGCGAGAACTGCGGCACCCGCAACGCGCCGGACCGCCAGGTCGTGACCTTCCTCAAGCGCGACCGCTAGGCTCGCCGCCCGCGGCGAGGTCCCGCGCGAGCGCGAGGAAGGCTTCCCGCGAGGCTTCCCGGACCTCGACGATGCCGGCCGTCGCGGCTCCCGCGTAGTTGCGGAAGGTCGAGCGATGGTAGGCGGGATCGTAGTGCGCCTGCAGGAGGTCGGCGACGAGCCCGCGCCAGTCGCCCGCGGCCGCGAGCGCGTCCCAGCGGGCGATCCGCCCGGACCCGTGCAAGGGTGCCAGGCAGGAGAGCTTGTCGCGCAGCGTCGCGGGATCGGCCACGAGGTGGGCGTAGTCCTCGAGGAGGAGCGCCACCCGGACCTCGGGCGTGGCTTCCAGCCGCAGGCAAGGCGCGGCCCGCATGCGGTGGATGAGGGCCTCGGGGACCCGCAGCCGCCCCACCTTGCGGCTCTCGGATTCGGCGAACACGGGACGCGCCGGGTCGAAGGCGGAAAGCGCCGCCCAGATCGCCGTCTCGAACGCCTTCTGGGAAGGCTGCGGCTCGCCGGGCAGCTCTCCCAGCACGGAGCCGCGGTGGGCCGCGAGGACCTCGAGGTCGAGCACCTGGGCGCCGCTGGCGGCGAGGGCCTCGAGCAGGCGGCTCTTGCCCGAGCCGGTGGCGCCGCACACGATCCGGAAGCCGAAGCGCGCGGGCATCGCCTCGAGGTCGCCCATCACCTGCCGGCGGAAGGCCTTGTACCCGCCCTCGAGCTGGACCGCGTTCCAGCCCACCTGTCGCAGGACGTGGGTGAGCGCGCCGGAGCGCGTGCCGCCGCGCCAGCAATAGACGAGGGGCCGCCAGCCGCGCGGGCGGTCGGCGAACCGTCCCGCCACGATCCGCGCGATGTTGGCGGCGACCAGCGGCGCGCCGAGGCGCTTCGCCTCGAAGGCGCCGCGCTCCTGGTAGGCCGTGCCCACGAGGGCGCGCTCGGCGTCGTCGAGCACGGGACAGCTCTCGGCGCCGGGCAGGTGATCCTCGGCGAACTCCGCGGGGCTGCGCGCGTCGAGGATCGCGTCGAAGCCGGCGAGCCCGGCCGCGTCCAGCGGCAGCACCGCGCGGGACGCCTGGCGCTCCCGGCCCTCGGGCAGGCGCGTCATCGCCGCGCCGGGCGCGCGAGGAGCGGCGCGAGGACGGGCCAGACGTTGTCGAGGATGCGCGGCTGCGCGACGGCCCCGGGGTGCAGCTGGTCGGCCTGGAAGAGTTCCCTCCGGTCGGCCACGCCCTCCAGCAGGAACGGCACGAGGGGAATGCCCGCCTTGCGCGCGAGCCGGGGAAAGAGCTCGCGGAACTCGCCCGCATATTCGATGCCATAATTGGGCGGAATCATGAGACCCACCAGCACGGGTTCGGCCCGGGCGGCGCGGACGATGCGGATCATCTCCTCGAGGTTGGCGCGAGCGGCGGCCACCGGCTGGCCGCGCAGGCCGTCGTTGGCCCCGAGCGCGATCACCACGAGCGAAGGGCGGTGCCGGCGCAGGTCCTCCGGCAGCCGGCGCAGCCCGCCGGCGGTGGTCTCGCCCGAGACGCTCGCGTTCACCACGCGCCAGGAAAGCTTCTCCTCGGCGATGCGCCCGGCGAGGAGCGAAACCCAGCCCTGGCTCGCGGCGAGGCCGTAGGCGGCCGAAAGGCTGTCGCCGAAGACCATGAGCGTGCGCGGGGCGGCGGGGAAGGCGGGCGCGGCCGCGAGGCCGGCGAGCAGCGCGGCGAGGGCGAGTACCGCGCGCCGCGGGAATCGGGAAAGTTCTTTCACGAAGGGATGGCCGGCGGGGTCGGCGCGAAGCGGAGCACCATGAACGCAACGAGCGAAGTTGAGCGGGAAACGGCCGGCGTCGCGGGCCGCAGCGCCATTGTGCGGGCCGAGGGGCTCACGAAACAAGTCTCCACGCCCGACCACGACCTCGTGATCGTGCGCGACGTCGCGCTCGACGTCCGCGCCGGCGAGTCCGTCGCGATCGTGGGGGCCTCGGGATCGGGAAAGTCCACGCTCCTGGGACTGCTCGCCGGGCTCGACGTTCCCTCGGCGGGGCGCGTGTGGATCGACGGCGAGGATCTCTTCGCGAAGGACGAGGACGGCCGCGCGCGCCTGCGCGGGCGCCTCGTGGGCTTCGTCTTCCAGTCCTTCCAGCTCCTGCCGGCGCTCACCGCCCTGGAGAACGTGATGCTGCCGCTGGAGCTCGCCGGGGCGGCCGATGCCGCGGCGAGCGCGGCGCTCGTGCTCGGGCAGGTGGGCCTCGCCGACCGCCTCGGCCACTACCCCCGCCAGCTCTCGGGCGGCGAGCAGCAGCGGGTGGCGGTGGCGCGCGCCTTCGCGACGCAGCCGAAGCTCCTCTTCGCCGACGAGCCCACCGGCAACCTCGATTCGGCGACCGGCGCGCAGGTGATCGAGCTGCTGTTCCGGATGAACCGCGAGCGCGGCACGACGCTCGTGCTGGTCACCCACGACGAGGCGCTCGCCGGGCGCTGCGACCGGCGCGTGGGCATCGCCGCGGGCGTGGTGAGCGCCTGAGAGCGCCGTGAAGAACTTCCTCATCGCGATGCGCATGCTCCGGCGCAACGCCCACTCGGGCGAGGCGAAGGTGCTCGCGGCCGCACTCCTCGTCGCGGTGGGGAGCGTCACCACGGTGGGCTTCTTCGCCGACCGGGTGCGCGGCGCGCTCGACCGCCAGGCGAACGAGCTCCTGGGCGGCGACCTCGCGGTGATATCGGACCACCCGCTGCCGCAACGCTTCGCGGCGCGCGCCGCGGGCGACGGGCTCGCGACCGCGGGCACCACCACCTTCCCGAGCATGGTCTCCGGGCCCGCCGGGGTGAGCCTTTCGGAGATCAAGGCGGTCGGCCGGGCCTTCCCGCTGCGCGGGCGCCTGCGCGTGGCCGACTCTCCCGTGGCGCCCGACCGCGAGGCCGAGGGCGGGCCCGCCCCGGGCACGGCGTGGGTGGCCGCGCCGCTCGTCTCGCGCATCGGCGCGCGGGTGGGCGAGACGATCCGCGTCGGCAACGCGAGCCTCGCGGTCGCCGCGGTCATCACGCGGGAGCCCGACAGCGTGCTCGACTACTTCGGCCTCGCCCCGCGCCTGCTCATGAGCGAGGCGGACCTCGCGGCCACCGGGCTCGTGCAGGTGGGCAGCCGCGTCACCTGGCGCCTGCTCGTCGCGGGGGAGGCGGACGCGGTCGCCCGCTACGACCGCGAGATGCGGCCCGGCCTCGCGCGCGGCGAGCGCATCGAGAGCGTGCGCGACGCCCGGAGCGAGGTGCGGGTCTCCCTCGAGCGCGCGCAGCGCTTCCTGGGCCTCGCCTCGCTCCTGTCGGTCGTGCTCGCTTCCGTCGCCGTCGCCCTCGCGGCGCGGCGCTTCTCGCTCCGGCAGACCGACGCCGCCGCGATGATGCGCTGCCTCGGCGCCGCGCAGGCCGACATCTTCGCCATCAACGCCTGGCAGCTCCTCGCCCTCGCCGCGGCCGGCTGCGCGGCCGGCACGCTCGCGGGCTACGGCGCCCAGGCGGTGCTCGCGCACTGGCTCTCCGGCTTCTTCAGCGTGGCCCTGCCGGCGCCGGGCGTGCGTCCGGCGGCGCAGGGCGCGGTGATCGGGATCGTGCTCGTGCTCGGGTTCACCGTCCCGCCGCTCCTGCGGCTGCGCAACGTGCCGACGCTTCGCGTGCTCCGGAGCGACGTGGCGGTCGCGGAGCCCTCGAGCCTCGCCGCCTACGCGCTGGGGCTCGCGGCGCTCTCCGGCCTCATCGTCTGGCAGGCGGGCGACGCGAAGCTGGGCGGCCTCGCCATCGGCGGCTTCGCCCTCGCGCTGGGCGCGGCGGCGGCGGCGGGCTTCGCGCTGATCCGCGGCCTCGCGCGGCTGCGCTCGGGGGCGACGGGGCCCTGGCGCTACGGGCTCGCGAACCTGCGCCGGCGCACCGGCGCGAGCCTCGTGCAGGTGATGGCCCTCGGCGTGGGGCTCATGGCGATGCTGCTCCTCACGGTGGTGCGCACCGACCTCGTCGTGAAGTGGCAGAAGTCGATGCCCGCGGACATGCCCAACCGCTTCGCGATCAACATCCAGAGCGACCAGCTGCCGCTCGTGAAGGGCTACTTCGCCGACCTCGGTCTCGCCACCCCGGACCTGTACCCGATGGTCCGCGGCCGCCTCGTGGCGATCGGCGGTCGCGCCGTGACGCCCGCCGACTACGAGGACCCGCGCGCCCGCCGGCTCGCCGAGCGCGAGTTCAACCTCTCCTGGGCCGGGACCCTGCGCCCGGACAACCGCATCGTCGCCGGCGCCTGGTGGAAGCCGGGCGCGACCGAGGCGCAGTTCTCGGTGGAGGAGGGCATCGCGAAGACGCTCTCGATCCGCGTGGGCGACACTCTCGCCTGGGACGTGGCGGGCTCGCGCTTCTCGGCGAAGGTGACGAGCCTTCGCAAGGTGGAGTGGGACAGCTTCAAGGCCAACTTCTTCGTGATCGCGAGCCCGGGCGTGCTGGAGGCCTACCCGGCGAGCTGGATCACGAGCTTCCACCTTCCCGCGGGCCGCGAGGAGGTCGTGAACCGGCTCGTGGACCGCTTCCCGAACGTGAGCGTGATCGACCTCACCGCGATCATGGGGCAGGTCAAGCGCATCTCCGACCAGGTCTCGCGCGCCGTGGAGTTCGTCTTCCTCTTCGCGATCGCCGCGGGGATCGTGGTCCTCTTCGCCGCGATCACCGCCACGCAGGACGAGCGCGTGTTCGAGGGCGCGGTGATGCGCACGCTCGGCGCGAGCCGGCGGCAGATGGTGCTCACGCAGCTCGCCGAGTTCCTCGCGATCGGCCTCCTCGCGGGGCTCGTCGCGGCGGCGGGCGCGGTCGGCCTCGCGATGGTGCTCTCCGACCGGGTGCTGGGCGTGCCCTACGAGTTCGACTGGCTGGTGCCGGTCGCGGGGCTCCTCGCGGGCGGGGCCGGCGTGGCCCTCGCCGGGCTCCTGGGCACGCGGAAGGCGATCGACACGCCGCCGCTCGCGGCCATCCGCGCCGTCACCTGACCCGGTGGTCGTGCCGCGCCCGCCCGCCTCGCCCTACCTCCTGCTGAGCGTCACCTCGCTCTTCTGGTCGCTCAACTGGGTGGTCGGCAAGGCGATCGTCCCGCAGGCCGGCGCGCCCGGCGCGGTCTCGCCGCTCACGCTCACCTTCATCCGCTGGGTGATCGCGGTCGCGGCGATGATGCCCTTCGCCTGGCCGCTCATCCGGGCCCACTGGCCCGTGGTGGTCGCCCACTGGAAGTCGATCGCCTGGATCGGCTTCTGGGGCACGGGCCTGCACAACGCCTTCGCCTACGTGGGCCTGCAGTACACGACCGCCACCAACGGCGTGATCCTGAACAGCGCCATCCCCGTCCTCATCATCCTCACCGGCTGGATCGTCTACCGCGACACGATCACGCGCGGGCAGGCCGTCGGCGTCGCGGTCTCGCTCGCCGGGGTGATGGCGGTGCTCACGGGCGGCGATCCGGCCGTGCTCGCGCGGCTCTCGCTCAACCGCGGCGACCTGATCGTCCTCGCGGGCATGGTCTTCTGGGCGGTGTACACGGTGCTCCTGCGCACGCGGCCCGCGGTGCTGCCCGGCCTCGCGCTCCTCGCCTGCTGCGGCGTGGTGGGCGTGGCGCTCCTCGCGCCGCTGTGCGCCGCGGAGCTCGTCTTCCTCGGCGGGCGCGTCGAGTTCACGCCCGCCTCCGTCGCCGCCATGCTCTACGTGGGGATCTTCCCGTCCTTCATCGGCTACGTGTTCTGGAACCGCGCCGTGGCGCAGGTCGGCTCGAACGTCGCGGGGATCTTCATCCACCTGATGCCGGCCTTCGGGAGCCTCCTCGCGTGGCTCTTCCTCGACGAGCGCTTCGAGGCCTTCCACCTCGCGGGGATCGCCCTCATCCTCGCGGGCGTGTGGCTCACGGCGCGCGGGCGGCGCACGCTCGCGCGGCCGGCGGCGCGCTAGCCGGACCCGGTCGCCTCGAAGGCGATCCCCACGGAGTCCCATTCGCCGCGCTCGGCCTCCAGCGCCACCGCCGCGAGGGTGTTGCGCGCGAGCCAGGCGCCGTCCACCTCCAGGCGCACGCCCTTCGCCTTGCGCGCGACCTTCAGGGCCGGGAGCTTCATCGCGCGCCGGCTGCGGTGCAGGATGACCGAGACGCGAAGGCACAGCGCCGTGGTGGCGAGCGCCGGGTCGTCCGCGAACGCCTCGCGCATCTTGGACAGGCGTCCGCGCTGCGCGAGCACGAGGTTCGACAGCCACCCCTGCTCCTGGCGGGAGAAGCCGGGCATGTCGGCGTTGGCGAGGATGTAGGCGGAGTGCTTGTGGTAGGCCGCCTGGGAGATGGAGATCCCGATCTCGTGCAGCCGCGCGGCCCAGTCGAGGAAGAGCTCCGCGCTCGCGCCCTTCTCGTCGCGCACGGGCTCGAGCTGGCGGTAGAGGGCGCGAGCGAGCGCGCCCACGCGCTGCGACTGCGCCGGGTCGACGTGGTAGCGGCGCGCGAACTGGTCCACGGTCACCTCGCGGATGTCGCGGTGGTGCACGCGCCCCAGGAGGTCCCAGAGCACGCCCTGGCGCAGCGCCCCCTCGGCGATCGTCACCTGCCGCAGCGAGAACTCGGCGAAGACCGCGGACATGATGGCGAGCCCGCCCGCGAAGACCGGCAGCCGTTCCTCGCGCAGGCCGGGGATCGCGAGCTTGCGGATATCGCCCGCGGCGAGCGCCTCCTCGCGCAGCCACTCGAGCCCTTCGGCGGTGATGCCCCGCTCGGCCCGGCCGGAGGCGACGATCGCCTCCGAGATCGAGCGCGCGCTCCCGGAGGAGGCCACGGCCTCCCGCCACCCCTCCTTCTCGAAGCGCGAGACGATGGTCTGGAGCTGCACGCGCGCGGCGAGTTCGGCCGCCTTCATCGACTTCTTGTCGATGCGGCCTTCGGGGAAGTAGCGCCGCGTCCAGCTCACGCAGCCCATGTAGAGGCTCTCCATCACCTTGGGCTTGAGCCTCACGCCGATGATGAACTCCGTGGAGCCGCCGCCGATGTCCACCACGAGCCGGTTCCTCTCCGCCAGCGGCAGGGAATGCACCACGCCCGCGTAGATGAGGCGCGCCTCCTCCCGCCCGGAGATCACCTCGATCGGGAAGCCGAGCGCGTCGCGGGCCTTCTGCAGGAATTCCTCCGCGTTCTTGGCCACGCGCAGCGTGTTGGTGCCGACCACGCGCACCGACTCCGGGGGCATGCCGGCGAGGCGCTCGGCGAAGCGCCGCAGCGTGGCGAGCGCGCGTTCCTGCGCGGGGGCGTCCAGGCGCTTGTCCGGGCCGAGCCCGGCGCCGAGCCGCACCGTCTCCTTGATCGCGTCGAGGGGGTAGATCTGGTCGTCGACCACGCGGCCGACGGCGAGGTGGAAGCTGTTGGAGCCGAGGTCGACCGCGGCGAGGGTGGTATATTCCATGGGGCCGTGCGCGGGCGTGCCCGCCCTCTTTTTCCGGGGCAGTATGGCACAGTTTCCCGGGGCCTCCGCCGGAGCCGGCGCGCCGTCACGAAGGTGTCACGAAACGCTCCCAGCATCGTGGGTCACAAGCCGAAAACACAGCCCCGCCGGGTGTCCGCCCATTCCCCCGAGCATTTCCTGAACCGAGAGCTGCAGACGCTCGAGTTCAACCGGCGCGTGCTCGCGCAGGCCGAGGACCGGGCCACGCCCGCGCTCGAGCGCCTGAGGTTCCTGTGCATCGTCTCCTCGAACCTGGACGAGTTCTTCGAGATCCGCGTGGCGGGGGTGAAGGAGCAGCTGAAGCTCGGGCTCGCCTCGACCGACCCCGACGGGCTCGCCCCGCGCGAGATCTTCACGCGCGTCGCGCAAGTCGCGCGCGCGCTCGTGGAGCGCCAGTACGCGCTGCTGAACGACGTGGTCCTGCCGCTGCTCGCGAAGGAGGGCATCCGCTTCCTGCGCCGCGGCGCGTGGACGCCCGCGCAGCAGGAGTGGGTCCGCGAGTTCTTCTTCCGCGAGATGATGCCCGTCCTCACGCCGATCGGGCTCGACCCCGCGCACCCGTTCCCGCGGGTCTTCAACAAGAGCCTCAACTTCGCCGTGGAGCTGGAGGGGCGCGACGCCTTCGGGCGCGATTCGCGCGCGGCGATCGTGCAGGCCCCGCGGGTGCTGCCCCGGGTGATCCGCCTGCCGCGCGGGGTCGCCGGCGGCGGGCACGACTTCGTCTTCCTCACCTCGATCCTGCACGCGCACGTGTCCGAGCTCTTCGCGGGCATGAACGTGGTGGGCTGCCACCAGTTCCGGGTGACCCGCAACTCCGACCTCTTCGTCGAGGAGGAAGAGGTGAAGGACCTGCGAAAGGCGCTCCAGGGCGAGCTGGGGCAGCGCCACCTGGGCGACGCCGTGCGCCTCGAGGTCGACGACACCATGACCGAGGCGATGGCCTCCTTCCTCCTCGAGCAGCTCGGCCTCGCGACCGTGGACCTCTACCGCGTGAACGGGCCCGTGAACCTCGTGCGCCTCATGAGCGTGCCCGACCAGGTCGACCGGCCCGACCTCAAGTACCGGCCCTTCCAGCCGGGGCTGCCCAAGGCGCTCGCGAAGGCGAAGGACCTCTTCGAGACGCTCCGCGGCCAGGACGTGCTGCTGCACCGGCCCTTCCAGTCCTTCGCGCCGGTGATCGACTTCATCCGCCAGGCCGCGCGCGACCCGCAGGTGGTCGCGATCAAGCAGACCGTCTACCGCACCGGCACCGACTCCGTGATCATGCAGACCCTCATCGACGCCGCGCGCGCCGGCAAGGAGGTCACGGTCGTGGTCGAGCTCATGGCGCGCTTCGACGAGGAGGCCAACATCAACTGGGCGGCGAAGCTCGAGGAGGTCGGCGCGCACGTGATCTACGGCGTGGTCGGCCACAAGACCCACGCCAAGATGGCGCTGGTGGTGCGCCGGGAGGAGGGCCGGCTCATGCGCTACGTGCACCTGGGCACCGGCAACTACCACCCGAGCACGGCGCGGCTCTACACGGACTTCGACCTCCTCACGAGCCACCCGGGCATCTGCGCCGACGTGAACGAGGTGTTCCAGCAGCTCACCGGCCTGGGCAAGGCGCTCAAGCTCCGCCACGTGTGGCAGGCGCCCTTCGCGCTCCACGCGCGGGTCATCGAGGCGATAGACAACGAGACGAGGAACGCGCGCGCGGGCCGGCCCGCGGCGGTCGCCGCGAAGCTGAACGCGTTGCTGGAGCCCGCGGTGATCGAGGCGCTCTACCGCGCCTCCCAGGCCGGGGTGAAGGTGGACCTCGTGGTGCGCGGCGTGTGCGCGCTGCGCCCGGGCGTGCCGAAGCTCTCGGAGAACATCCGCGTGCGCTCGATCGTCGGGCGCTTCCTCGAGCACACGCGCATCTTCCGCTTCGCCAACGGCGGCGAGGAGAAAGTGTGGCTCTCGAGCGCGGACTGGATGGACCGCAACTTCTTCCGCCGCATCGAGCTCGCCTTCCCGGTGTCCGACCCGAAGCTCGCGCGGCGCATCGCGCGCGAGGGCCTCAAGCCCTACCTCGAGGACAACACGCAGTCCTGGGAGATGCACTCCGACGGCACCTACGCGCGGCGCAAGCGCGGGAGCGGGAAGAAGCGCTGCGCCCAGCGCGAGCTCCTCGCCGCGCTGGCGGCGGGCTAGGCCGGGCCTACCACCAGGGCCAGCGCCACCAGCTCGAGCGGTTGCGGCCTTCCTGCGCGAGGCGATCCTCGGGGTAGTTCTTCGCGAGGACGCGCTTCGCGTCGTCGCGCAGGTCCGGCATGCCCATGCGGTCGTAGCCCTCCACGAGGATCTCGAGGGCGCCGTGGCGCTCGGGCGAGGCGGGGAAGCGCACCAGGATGTCCTGGGCGCGGTTGACGGCGCTGAGCCAGGCCCCGCGCCGCAGGTAGTAGCGGGCCACGTTCAGCTCGTGGCGGGCGAGCGCGTCGACGAGATAGTCCATGCGCCGGCGCGAGTCGTCGACGTAGCGGCTGTCGGGGAAGCGGCGCACCAGCTCCTTGAACATCTCGAAGGACTCGCGCGCGGCCTTGGGATCGCGGTCGGCGAGATCCTGGCCGCCGAGGAAGGAGGCGAGCGGGCCCAGGTCCTCGCGGAAGTTCGCGAGCGCCTTCAGGTAGAGCGCGTAGTCGAGGTTCTGGTGGTTCGGGTAGGACTTCATGAAGCGGTCGATCGCGGCGATCGACTGGGCGGTGTCGCCCTCCTTGTAGTACGCGTAGGCGGTGTCGAGCTGCGCCTGCTGCGCGTAGCGCCCGAAGGGGAACTTGCTCTCGAGCTCGCCATAGAGCTTCACCGCCGCGAGCCAGTTGCCCGCGTCGAGGTCCTCCTTGGCGAGGCGGTACCAGTCCGCGGCCTGCCATTCCCGGCGCTCTTCCTTCTTGCCCTCGAGCCAGGTGCAGCCCGCGAGGGCGATGCCCAGCGCGGCGATGAGCGCTGCCGTTACACTTCGCTTCATGGTCGATCCCGTGGCGAAACCCGCGAATTATACCTCCGCCGGGGGCGCTTTCCCGAAGCACGCGCTCGCGGTGGAGCCGGCGCTGGCGGGCCTGCGCCTGGACCAGGCGCTCGCGCGCCTCTTCCCGCGGGAGTCGCGCAGCCGCCTCGCGCACCTGGTCCGGGAGGGCGCGGTGCTGGTGGACGGCGCCCGCGCCCGGCCGCGCGACCGCCTGCGCGGCGGCGAGCGCGTCGAGGTGACCTTCCTCCCCCGGCCCGAGGAGGAGGCCTTCCGGCCGGAGGCGATCGCCCTCGAGGTGATCCACGAGGACGACGACGTCCTCGTGATCGCCAAGCCCGCGGGGCTGGTGGTGCACCCGGGCAGCGGCAACTGGGCGGGAACGATGCTCAACGCCCTGCTGCACCACGTGCCGGCGCTCAAGCGCCTGCCCCGTGCCGGCATCGTGCACCGGCTGGACAAGGAGACGAGCGGCCTGCTGGTCGTGGCCAAGCACGAGGCCGCGATGCAGGATCTCGTGCGCCAGCTCAAGGAGCACACCGTGAAGCGCACCTATCTCGCCGTCGCGCGCGGGGCCGTCGCGGCCGAGGGCCGGGTGGAGGCGCCGATCGGGCGCCACCCCTCGCAGCGGACGCGCATGGCCGTCGTCCCCGGCGGCAAGCCCGCGCTCACCCGTTTCCGCGTGAAGGAGCGCTTCGCGGCGCATTCGCTCCTCGAGTGCGACCTGGAGACCGGCCGCACGCACCAGATCCGCGTGCACCTCGCCTCCATCGGCCATCCCCTCGAAGGCGATCCCGTGTACGGCGCGAGGGGCGCGCGTCGCCTGCCGCGCCAGGCGCTGCACGCCTGGAAGCTCGCCTTCCGCCATCCGGGCACGGGCAAGCTCGCCCGCTTCACGGCCGATCCTCCGGCCGACTTCGAGGCGCTCCTCGCCGGGCTGCGCTCGGCATGAGCCTTCCCGCGGACTGGATCGTGCCCGACTGGCCCGCGCCCGCGCGGGTGCGGGCCTTCGTCACCACGCGCGAGGGCGGCGTGAGCCGGGGCGAGTACGGCTCGCTCAACCTGGGGCTCGCGAGCGGCGACGAGCCGGCGCGCGTCGCCGCCAACCGCCTCGCCGTTCGCGCCCACCTGCCGTCCTCGCCGCGCTGGCTGCGCCAGGTGCACGGCGTCGCGGTGGCCGACCTCGACCGTCCGCGTCCCGCGCTGCCGCCCGCCGCCGACGCGGCCGTCACCGCCGAGCCGGGGAGGGTGGCCGTGGTCCTCACCGCCGACTGCCTGCCCGTATTCCTGTGCCGCGACGACGGCACCCGCGTGGCGGTCGCGCACGCCGGGTGGCGCGGGCTGGCCGCCGGCGTCCTCGAGGGCGCCGTCGCCGCGCTCGGGGGCGAGGCGGCGCGGGTGCTCGCCTGGCTGGGACCGGCCATCGGGCCCGCGGCCTTCGAGGTGGGTCCCGAGGTCCGCGAGGCCTTCGTGGCGGTCCACGGGGAGGCCGAGGCGGCCTTCGCGCCGCGCGCCGGGCGGAAGTTCACGGCCGACCTCTACGCGCTCGCGCGGATGCGGCTCGCGCGCGCCGGCGTGGCGTCGGTCTCCGGCGGCGGCTACTGCACCTTCACCGAGCACCGGCGTTTCTTCTCCTACCGCCGCGCGAGGCGAAGCGGCCGCCTGGGCGCCTTCATCTGGATCGACGGGGGGGATTGACGGGACTGCTAGACTGATTGCAACTCGGTCGCGATAAGCCCGCCCCCATGCCCGTCCTCGCCTGGATCCTCGCCGCCTGCCTCGCGGGCGGCCTGGTCTCGGTCCTCCTCGCCTCCCTCGTCGCCTTCCGCGTGCAGGCCCGCCTCGTGCCGATGCTCGTGAGCTACGCGGTGGGCGCGCTCCTGGGCGCGGTCTTCCTGGACATCCTCCCGCACCTCTTCGAGGAGTCCCGCGACCCCGGCTCCACGGCCGCGCTGATCCTCTTCGGCATCCTCGGCTTCTTCCTCCTGGAGAAGCTCCTGCTCTGGCGGCACCACCACGGCGAGGGCGAGGTGCACGGCCACGGAGGGCACGACCACGCGGCGCGCGGGGCGGCGCCGGACGCGGGGCGCTCGGGGTGGATGATCGTCGTCGGAGACTCCTTCCACAATTTCACCGACGGCGTGATCATCGCGAGCGCCTTCCTCGCGGACACGCGCCTGGGCGTGGTGACGGCGGCGGCGATCGCGGCGCACGAGGTGCCGCAGGAGGTGGGCGACTTCCTGGTGCTCCTCAACTCGGGATTCTCCCGGGCGAAGGCGCTGGCGCTGAACGCCCTGTCGAGCCTCGCGGCGGTGGCCGGCGCGCTGCTCGGCTACTTCGCGCTCTCCGCCGCCGAGCAGTGGGTGCCACGGGTCCTCGCAATTTCCGCGGCGGGCATGCTCTACGTGGCCGTCGCGGACCTCATCCCGGGACTGCAGCGGCGCACGCGCCTCGCCGAGAGCGCCGCGCAGGTGGCCTTCATCGCGCTCGGCGTGCTCACGCTCTGGCTGGTGCACCTCACGCTCGGGAAGGCGCACTAGGGATTTCCCGCGTTCCTTGACACCCCTGCGGCCACCCTCCAGAATGAGGGCGAAAATCCCTGAATATCCAAAGGTTTGCGTCGCAACCGGGCGCCACTCCCCCGCCATGCCGAAATCGCACGCCCCGCATGCCGAGCGCCTCGCCGGCCTGCTCCGCCAGTCCCAGCAGAAGCTCGCCTCCTCGCTGCACGACGACAGCCCGACCCGCCACGTGATGGAAGGCTTCTCGGAAGCCTACCGGGCCTGGCTCGAGTCGGTTTCCGCCAAGCCCCAGACGCTTCTCGACCTGCAGGGCAAGTACATGCAGGAGCAGGTGAACCTCTGGATGAAGGCCTTCCAGCCCGACGGGGAGAAGGCCGGCCACGGCGTCGCCGACAAGCGCTTCAGCGCGCCGGAGTGGGAGGCGATGCCGCTCTTCCGCTACTTCCGGGACTCCTACCTCCTCACCTCGAAGATGATGATGCAGGCTGTGGACGAGGCCGAGCTCGGCGCCGCGGACAAGCGGCGCATGCGCTTCTTCATGCGCCAGTACCTCGACGCGGCCGCTCCCTCGAACTACCTCGCCACCAATCCCGAGGCCCTCAAGGCGGCGCTGGAGAGCGGGGGCAAGTCGATCGAGGAGGGCATGAAGAACCTCGTGGCCGACATGGAGAAGGGGCGCATCTCCATGACCGACGAGGGCGCCTTCGAGGTGGGCCGCAACATCGCCCTCACGAAGGGCGCCGTCGTCTTCGAGAACGACCTCATCCAGCTGATCCAGTACGCCCCGCTCACCGCGAAGGTCCGCGAGCGCCCGCTGGTCATGGTGCCGCCGTGCATCAACAAGTTCTACATCATGGACCTGCAGCCGGAGAATTCCCTCGTGCGCTACGCGGTCGAGCAGGGCCACACGGTGTTCATGGTGTCGTGGCGCAACGTGAAGCCGCCGCTCGACAAGCTCACCTGGGACGACTACGTGGAGATGGGCGTGATCGCGGCGCTCGACGAGGCGCGCGCGATCACCGGCGCCGACAAGGTCAACGCGCTCGGCTTCTGCATCGGCGGGACGCTGCTCTCCTGCGCCCTCGCGGTGCTCGCGAGGAAGCGCAGGAAGCCGGTGGCGAGCCTCACCCTCATGACCTCGCTCCTGGAGTTCTCGGACGTGGGCGAGATCCGCGTCTACATCGACAGGAACTTCGTGGAGAAGCGCGAGAAGAAGCTCGCCAAGGGCGGGATCGTGCCGGGCGCGGAGCTCGCGAGCGCCTTCTCGAGCCTGCGCGCGAACGACCTGGTGTGGACCTACGTCGTGTCGAACTACCTCAAGGGCCAGCAGCCGCCGGCCTTCGACCTCCTCTACTGGAACGGGGACTCGACCAACCTCCCCGGGCCGATGTACGCCTACTACCTGAGGAACACCTACGAGGACAACCGGCTCGCCGAGCCCGACGCGCTCCAGATGTGCGGCGTGCCGGTGGACCTGCGGCGCGTGGACATCCCCGCCTTCGTCTTCGCCGCGCGCGAGGACCACATCGTGCCCTGGAAGGGCGCCTACGAGAGCGCGCGCTGCCTGGGCGGGAAGGTGAAGTTCGTCCTCGGGGCGAGCGGGCACATCGCCGGCTCCATCAATCCCGCGGCCAAGGGCAAGAGGAGCCACTGGGTGAACGAGCGCCTCGGCGCCGACGCCGACAAGTGGTTCGCGCAGTCGAAGGAGGTGCCGGGGAGCTGGTGGGTGCCCTGGTCGGCGTGGCTCGAGCCCTTCGCCGGCAGGCTCGTCGCCGCGCGCAGGAAGCTCGGCGATGCGCGGCACCCGCCCCTCGAGCCCGCGCCGGGCCGCTACGTGAAGGAGCGCGCGGAGATCGAAGGCAAGCCGTGAGAAGGAAGCCGCGCGCACACCCCGCGCGGGGAGCAGCGAACCGCCAGGAGGAACAACAATGACCCAACGCATCGCACTCGTGACCGGAGGCATGGGCGGCCTCGGGGAAGCCATCTGCATGAAGCTCGCCCGGATGGGCATCAAGGTGGTCGTCACCTATTCGCCGGGCAACACGAAGTACAAGGACTGGCTGAAGGAGATGGAGGGCCGCGACTACCACTTCCACGCCTACCCCTGCGACGTCGCCGACTTCGAGTCCTGCCAGGCGGCGGCGGCGAAGATCACGGCGGAGGTGGGCCCGATCGACATCCTCATCAACAACGCCGGCATCACCCGCGACATGACCTTCAAGAAGATGGGCAAGGTCGACTGGGACGCGGTCATGCGCACGAACCTCGACAGCGTCTTCAACATGACCAAGCCGGTGGTGGACGCGATGGTGGAGCGCGGCTGGGGCCGCGTCATCAACGTCTCCAGCGTGAACGGGCAGAAGGGCGCCTTCGGGCAGACCAACTACTCGGCGGCCAAGGCCGGCATGCACGGCTTCACGAAGGCGCTCGCCCTCGAGGTGGCGCGCAAGGGCGTCACCGTGAACACGATCTCCCCGGGCTACATCGGCACGCAGATGGTGATGGCGATCCCGAAGGAGGTGCTCGACTCCAAGATCATCCCGCAGATCCCGCTCGGGCGCCTGGGCAAGCCCGAGGAGGTGGCGGGCCTGTGCGCCTACCTCGCCTCCGAGGAAGCGGCGTTCATCACCGGGGCGAACATCTCGATCAACGGCGGGCAGCACATGTTCTAGCGCGGCCTCCCCGGACCGGGAAGGAGAAGGGGCGCCCCGCGGGGCGCCCCTCTTTTCCTGGCGGGAGCTTTTCCGCCTAGGCGTACATGTGCAGGCCGCCGTTCACCGAAAGGTTCGTGCCGGTGATGTAGCCGGCCTTGTCGGAGGCGAGGAAGGCCACGGATTCGGCGACCTCGTCGGGCATTGCGAGCCGCCCGGCCGGGATCTGCGCGACGATCTGCTTCCTCACGTCCTCGCGGATGGCGGCGACCATCTCCGTCTCCACGTAGCCCGGGGAGATCGCGTTCACGGTGACGCCCTTCCTCACCACTTCCTGGGCGAGCGCCTTGGTGAAGCCCAGCACGCCCGCCTTGGCCGCCGAGTAGTTGGTCTGCCCGAACTGCCCGCGCACGGCGTTGACCGAGGAGATGTTGATCACGCGGCCCCAGCCGCGGTCGCACATGCTGTCGATCACGTGCCGCGTCACGTTGAAGAGGCTCGTGAGGTTCGTCTCGATCACGAGGTGCCACTGCTCGGGCGTCATCTTGCGGAAGGTCGAGTCCCGCGTGATGCCCGCGCAGTTCACGAGGATGTCGACGGGGCCGTGCTCCTTCGCGACCTTGGCGACCATTTCGCCGATCGCGTCGTAGTCGGTCACGTCGCCGAAGGCGAGCGCGGTGCTGCCGCCGTTCAGCCCCGCCGCGGCCATGTTCGAGAGGAACTTGGTCTCCGTGCCGGGAATCGCGTAGTTCGCGACGACGAAGTGGCCCTGCTGCGCGAGCTTCTTGCAGATGGCGCTGCCGATGCCGCCCACGCCCCCGGTGACCAGTGCGATCTTCCTGTCCATGTGCTTGCCTTTCTTGTGACGAGGGGCCGTCGGACGGGCCCCTTCAAAAAAAAACCCCAGGGTTCAGCCTGGGGTTCGAACCTTTATCCAAATTTTGGGATTTGCGATAAAGGAGGAGGAGACGATGGCCGGGCGATGCCGCCCGGGTGTCACCGGCGGCCCTTGCCCCTGGGCGCGGCGGCGGCCTTCACGCCCGCGTCGGTGAAGCTCGCGGCGTGGCGTGCGGCCTTGGTGAAGGTGTCGAAGGCCGCGGTGGCGGCGGCGAGGGAAGACTTCATCGCCGCGACGGCGACGTCGCTGCCGGCCGGGGCGTTCCTGGCGGCCTGGTCGACGGAATCGTTGAGGCTGCGCTGCAGGCCCGCGAGGCGCTCCTCGGCGAGCTTCGCGAGCTCCGCCTGGGTCTCGGAGGCGACCTCGTAGAGGCCGCGGGAGTACTCGAGCCACTGGCCCATGGCGGTCTCGGCGGCCTTGGCGCGAAGCGCCAGGAGCTGCTGCGGGTCCTGGGTGCCGGCCGCGGAGCGCGCGCTGCGGGTCGCGTCGCCCAGGGCGCTCTTCGCGAAGGAGAGCTGCAGCGCGATCAGGCGCTCGGCGCCGTCGAGCGAGAGCTTCGACAGGCGCGCGGCGGAAAGCACCGCGTTGGCGTTCAGTTCGTTCATCTGCTCGGCGAGGTTCACCATGGTCGGGGCATCCGGGGCCGGCGGCGCGCCGGAATGGTGCGCCGCAACAATCAAATTCTAGGAAGGCGGGGCGCGCCTGTCAAGGCAAAATTATTGCGCTGCACAATACCGCGGTCCCTGCGCTGCCGCAAAATGCCAAACTGTAATAAAATGAAGCACTTGGTGGGGTTCCGGCCAAACCCGGGAACCCCTTGCACAAACCCCGATTGATGTAGCGCAACATCCCGAGGACCCGACCATGGCCGCGCTCCGCATCATCAAGAAATATCCCAACCGCCGGCTCTACGACACGGAGACCTCGACCTACATCACCCTCGCGGAGGTGAAGGACCTGGTGCTGCAGTACCGGGAGTTCCAGGTGCAGGACGCGAAGACGGGCGAGGACCTCACCCGCGCGATCCTGCTGCAGATCATCCTCGAGGAGGAATCGGGCGGCGTGCCGATGTTCTCCACCGACATGCTCGCGAACATCATCCGCTACTACGGGCACTCGATGCAGGGGCTGATGGGCTCCTACCTCGAGCGCTCCATCAACGCGTTCCACGAGGCGCAGAAGCGCTTCCAGGCGCAGGCGCAAGTCCTCGTCCCGAAGATGCCCGCCGACGCCTTCACGAACATGATGACGGGCGGCCAGCAGATCCCGCAGGTGATGGGCGGCTACCTCGAGAAGGGCGCCAAGGCGGTGATCGACATGCAGGACGAGCTGCGCAGCCAGGCCCTCAAGCTCTTCTCCGGCTTCCCCTACGCGGCGCCCCCGGGCGAGAGCGAGCCCGGGCCCGAGGCGCCCAAGCCCGCGCGCGCGACCCGCGCCGGCGCCCGCAAGCCGCGGGCGAAGAAGAAGAAGTAGCGCGGCGCGGCCTTGGCTTCGCGCAAGGGCCGCCCGGGCGCGGCCGCCCGGGAACCGAAGGTGGGCTTCGTCTCCCTGGGCTGCCCCAAGGCGCTCGTCGACGCCGAGTCCATCCTCACGCAGCTGCGCGCCGAGGGCTACGGCATCGCCCCGACCTACGAGGGCGCCGACCTGGTCGTCGTGAACACCTGCGGCTTCATCGACGCGGCCGTGGAGGAGTCGCTCGAGGCGATCGGCGAGGCCCTCGCGGCGAACGGCAAGGTGATCGTGACCGGCTGCCTCGGCGCCAAGGGCGACATCGTCCGCGAGGCCCATCCCCGGGTGCTCGCCGTGACCGGCCCCCACGCCACGCCCGAGGTGATGGCGGCGGTGCACGCGCACCTGCCGCGCCCGCACGACCCGTTCACCGACCTCGTGCCGCCGCAGGGCATCCGCCTCACGCCGCGCCACTACGCCTACCTCAAGATCTCCGAGGGCTGCAACCACCGCTGCAGCTTCTGCATCATCCCGTCCCTGCGCGGCGACCTCGTGAGCCGGCCCGTGGGCGAGGTGATGCGGGAGGCGGAGAACCTCGTGCGCGCCGGGGTGAAGGAGCTTCTCGTCATCTCCCAGGACACGAGCGCCTACGGCGTCGACGTGCGCTACCGGACGGGCTTCTGGGGCGGCAAGCCGCTTCGCACGCGCATGACCGAGCTCTGCGGCGCCCTGGGCGGGCTGGGCGCCTGGGTGAGGCTGCACTACGTCTATCCCTACCCGCACGTGGACGAGGTGATCGAGCTCATGGCCGCCGGGCGGATCCTCCCGTACCTCGACGTTCCGTTCCAGCACGCGAGCCCGCGGATCCTGCGCCTCATGAAGCGGCCGGCGGCGAGCGAGCGCAACCTCGAGCGCATCCGCGCCTGGCGCGCCGCCTGCCCCGACCTCGCGATCCGCTCCACCTTCATCGTCGGTTTTCCCGGGGAGACGGACGCCGAATTCGAGGAGCTGCTCGCCTTCCTCCTCGAGGCGCGCCTGGACCGCGTCGGCTGCTTCGCCTACTCGCCGGT
The DNA here is from genome assembly GCA_937898635.1 of uncultured Pseudomonadota bacterium. Classification (GTDB taxonomy): domain Bacteria; phylum Pseudomonadota; class Gammaproteobacteria; order Burkholderiales; family Usitatibacteraceae; genus FEB-7. The sequence continues at coordinate 85,130 of CALEJW010000069.1, forward strand.
GGAGGGCGCAAAGGCCAACGCGCTCCCCGGCGCGGTGCCCGAGCCCGTGAAACAGGAGCGGCTCGCGCGCTTCATGGCGGTGCAGGCCGCGGTGAGCCGCGAGCGGCTCGCGGGGAAGGTCGGCCGCGAGATCGAGGTGCTCGTGGACCGGGTGGAAGGCGGCGTCGCGCTCGCGCGGAGCGCGGCCGACGCGCCGGAGATCGACGGCGTGGTGCGGGTGAAGGGAGCCCGTGGCCTGGCGGCGGGGTCGTTCGCGCGCGTTCGCGTGCGCGCGAGCGACGAGCACGACCTCGAGGCCGAGCTCGCCTGAGGCCGCCCGGGGAGCCTACTGGCCGAGCGCGGAGCGCACGGCCGCCACGAGCGCCGTGGCGGTGATCGGCTTGGCGATGTAGCCGTCGGCGCCCGCCTGCAGGCCGCGCACGATGTCGGGCTGCGCCGCGTGGGCCGTGAAGAGGATCACGGGCGTGTCGAAGAGGTGCTTGTGGCGGCGGATGCGCGCGAGGAAATCGAAGCCGCTCATGCCCGGCATCTCCACGTCGAGGAGCAGCAGCGCGGGCGCGCCCACCCGCGACATGAGCCGCGCGGCCTCGCGCGGGTCGAGCGCCACCACCGCCTGGAATCCGGCCTTGCGCAGCACGTGGGCCGCGAGCTCCGCCGTCGGCGCGTCGTCGTCCACCACCATGATGACCTTGTTCGCGTGCGGGACGGCCCGGGGCCGCACCAGCACGACGTGGAACCCGTCCTCGCCCAGGGCGTTCGCGCCGATGAGCGCGTTCTCCTCGTGCTCCGGGGTCGGCTCGGGCGGCGGCGGCTCGGCGGGCCCGTCCTCGACGAGGGACGTGAAGTCGAGGTCGTAGGGGTCCTGCGGGGGCGTCGAGCCGGGATCGCTTTCCATGCGCCTTCGGGGTCGGGGTTGCGCTTCGGCGCGGCCTACTCGCGGGTGAGCTTGCCGTCGACGACCTTGATCCGGTCGCCCACGCGGTAGCTGGTCGCCTTCGCGAAGTTGAAGGTGCGCGACTTGCCGTTCTCCAGCTTCACGACGACCTGGTAGCTCGTCTTCGTGTTGCGGCTCTTCTCGATCTCGTGGCCGGCGTAGGCTCCCGCGCCCGCGCCCACGATGGTGGCAGCCGTGTTGCCGCGGCCGCTGCCCACCTGGTGCCCGAGCACGCCGCCGAGGACGCCGCCGGCGACCGCGCCGACGCCGGAGGCCTCGCCCTTCTGGCGCACCGTGCGCACGTCGGTGACGGTGCCGCAGTTGTCGCATTTCGCGCTCGCGGCCGGGCTGAACGCGACCGAGCCGGCGAGGAAGGCCGTCGCGAGCAGGGCGCGCAGGAATCGGCGGTCGTGGGTCATGGATCCTCCTGGAAGGCAACGCGGGAAAGGTGCCCGACGATTCTACCTTGCCCCCGGGCGGGACGGTCGCGCGCCGGTCACGAGCCGGAAGCCCTTCCGGGGCCGTTCTCGTCCCACAGGGCGGCGAGCTGGCGGCCGAGCTTCAGGGGGTCGAAGGGCTTGGACACCGTGCCGATCGCGCCCGCCGCGCGGTAGCGCTCGAGATCGCTCGCCTGGATCTTCGCCGTGAAGAACACCGCCGGCGCGCCGATGCCCGCCTCGCGCAGGCGAAGCAGGAGATCCATGCCGTCCATTCCCGGCATGCTCATGTCGATGAGGAGCAGCTCCGGGCCGAAGCCCGGCGCCGACGCGAGGGCTTCGTCGCCGGAGACGCAGCTCAACACCTCGAAGCCGCCGATCTTGCCGAGGGCGAGCTTCACGATGCCGCGGATGTCCGCCTGGTCGTCGACGTGGAGGATGCGCTGGAAGGGCTTCGCGGTCATGGCCGCATTCTGCCATCGCCCGCCGGGGGCAGGTCGAACCAGAACTCCGTGCCGCCGCCGGGGGCGTCCTCGAAGCCGATCGTCCCGCCCAGGCGCGTGACGATCTCGCGGCTGATCGCGAGCCCCAGCCCCGTCCCGCTTCCCGTGCGGCTGTCGCCGGACTCGGCCTGGGAGAACGGCTGGAAGAGCCGCGCGCGGAAATCCGCCGGGATGCCCGGCCCGCGGTCGCGCACCCGCGTGCGCACGACGCCGCCCGCGCCGCGCGCGGCGGCGACCGACACGATCCCTCCCGCCGGCGAGAACTTCGCGGCGTTGAGGAGGAGATTGGCGAGCACCTGCGACAGGCGGTCCGCGTCGCCGAGCACGCGCAGTTCCTCCCCGGGCTCGAGCTCGAAGGCGACGTCGTACTGCTGCATGAGTCCGCGGCCGGAGGCGACCGCCTCCTTCAGGACCGGGCGCCAGTCGAGCGGCTCGATGCGGAAGTCCACGTGCCCCGCGGCCATCTTCTCGATGTCGAGGAGGTCGTCGACGAGCCGCCACAGGCGATCGGAGTTCTGCAGCGCGATGGTCACGAGGGGCACGGCCTCGCCCGGCAGTTCGCCGGCCACGCCGCCCGCGAGCAGCCCCAGCGAGCCGCGCATGGCGGTGAGCGGCGTGCGCAGCTCGTGGCTCACCACCGACACGAAGTGATCCTTCATGCGGTCGGCCTCCTTGAGCCTCGTGACGTCGATGCCGAGGACGATCACCCCTTCCACGTCGCCGCCGGGCCCGCGCAGGGGCCGGTGCAGCACGTCCAGGTCGATCGGCCTTCCGTCCGGGCCGGAGAGCCGCGTCTCCTGGTGCGAGGCGTCCCCGGCGAGCGCCCGCTCGAGGAAGGGACGGAAGCTGCGGTAGCGCTCCTCGCCCAGGAGGTCGCGGGCGCTGCGGTGGCCCACCGCGTCCTCGGGCAGGCCGAGCAGCTCGGCGAAGGCCCGGTTGTGGATCGCCACGCGCTCGTTCCGGTCCACGAAGACGATCGCGGCGGGCATGTACTCCACGAGCTGGCGAAGCTGCAGCTCGCGCTCGCGAAGCCGCTCCTCGGCGACCTTGCGGTCGGTGATGACCTTCGCGAGTCCCCGATAGCCCCGGAACGCGCCCTGGTCGTCCACGACCGGGACCGCGCCCGCCGAGAGCCAGGATTCGCGCCCATCGGGCGCGAGCTGGCGGATCTCCAGGTCGCGGAAGGCGCGCCTCGCCTCGAGGAGGGCGCGGTGCGAGCCCCAGTCGGCTTCGGTGAGCTCGGGCGCGTCGAGCCCGGGCCGGGGCAGCGCCGGATCGCGGCGGCGCGCCCAGGCCGGGGCCGACCAGGACACGAGGTGGAAGTCGGGGTCCATCTCCCAGTAGAGGTCCGAGGACAGTTCCGTGAGCGCCCGGAAGCGCGCCTCGCTCTCCGCGAGCGAGCGCTCGGCGAGCACCCGCGCCGTGACGTCGGCGTTCGTGCCGTTCGCGCGAAGGCTGCGGCCGGCGGCGTCGCGGGTCGTCACCTTGCCGCGGCTGCGGATCCAGATCCAGCCGCCGCGCGCGTCCCGGAACCGGAACTGCGCGTCGAAGTGCTCCGCGCGGCCCTTGAGCGCCGCGATGGCCGACTCGCGCACGCCGCCGAGGTCCTCGGGGTGGACGAGCTCGGCGAGGCTCGCCGCGGCGACGTGCGTCGGCGCCGGCGCCTCGCCCAGCATCTCGCGCCAGTTCGCGCTCAGCCAGACCGTGCCGGTCACGAGGTCCAGGTCCCAGATCGCGAGGGAGGAACCCTCCAGCGCGAAGCTCACGCGGTCGCGCTCCGCGGCGAGGTCGGCCATGGCGCGGTCCAGCGCGGCGCCGCGCCGGCGCAGCATCGCCAGCACGAGGCCGAGCAGGATCGCCGCGACCGGCAGGATCGCGAGGAGGAAGGCGTCGACGTAGGTGGGCGAGGCCGGCACGGGCTTGCCTAGGGCTTGCCGTCCCCGTCGGGCGGGAGCGACGCCCGCAGGCGCGGCAGGAGCGCCTCGACCGCCGCGCGGTCGGCGCGGGCGGCGGCCTCCTCGAGCGCGGCGCCGATCCGGCCCGCCTCGGGGAAGCCGTAGGGCGCCGAGGAGCCGCGGAAGGCGTGGCCGATGGCGCGGATCGTCGCGAAGTCGCCCGCGGCGAACGCCTCGTCCAGCCGGGCGAAGTCCGCGCGGCGCGTCCCGAGGTAGAGGGCGAGAAGCTCGCGCATCTCGTCGGGCGCGCCGGGAGGCGTCTCGTCGGGCTTCGCCATGGCGCCGGGCCCGGGCGACTCAGCCCGCGTCCGCGGGCTTCAACTGCGGGAAGAGGATCACGTCGCGGATCGAGGGGCTGTCGGTGAAGAGCATCGCGAGGCGGTCGATGCCGATGCCCTCGCCGGCGGTGGGCGGCAGCCCGTACTCGAGCGCGCGGACGTAGTCGGCGTCGTAGTACATCGCCTCCTCGTCGCCGGCCTCCTTCGCCTTCGCCTGCGCCGCGAAGCGCGCGGCCTGGTCCTCCGGGTCGTTGAGCTCCGAGAAGCCGTTGGCCATCTCGCGCCCGGTGATGAAGAGCTCGAAGCGGTCGGTGACGGAAGGGTCCGCATCGTTCGCGCGCGCGAGCGGCGAGACGTCGGTCGGGTGCGCCACGATGAAGGTGGGTTGCACGAGCTTCGCCTCCGTCGTCGCCTCGAAGAGCTTCAGCTGCAGCAGCCCCACGCCGTCGGTCGGGAACACCTCGATCTCGAAGGGCCCCAGGGCCGCCCGCAGGTACTCGGGCTTCGCGAGTTCCGCGAGCGCGTACTTCGGGTTGTACCGGGCGATCGCCTCGGCCATGGTGAGCCGGTCGAAGGGCTTCGAGAGGTCGATCGTCTCGCCCTGGTAGGGCAGGACGAGCCCGCCGGCCACCTTCTGCGCGCATTCGCGCAGCAGCGTCTCGGTGAGGTCCATGAGGTAGCGGTAGTCCCGGTAGGCCTCGTAGAACTCGATCATCGTGAATTCCGGGTTGTGGCGCGTGCTGATGCCCTCGTTCCTGAAGTTGCGGTTGATCTCGAAGACCTTTTCCAGCCCGCCCACGGTGAGGCGCTTGAGGTAGAGCTCCGGCGCGATGCGCAGGTAGAGGTCCATGTCGAGCGCGTTGTGGTGCGTCTTGAAGGGCTTGGCCGCCGCGCCGCCGGGGATGGCGTGCATCATCGGCGTCTCCACCTCGAGGTAGCCGCGCGCCACGAAGAATTCGCGGATCGCCTGCACGAGCCTGGAGCGCTTCACGAAGGCCTCGCGCGACTCCGGGTTCACGATGAGGTCCACGTGGCGGTTGCGGTAGCGCGCCTCCATGTCCGCGAGCCCGTGGAACTTGTCGGGCAGCGGCCTGAGCGACTTCGCGAGGAGCCGCACCGCGCTCACTTCCACGGTGAGCTCCCCGGTCCGCGTGCGGAAGAGCGTGCCCTCGGCGCCCACGATGTCGCCCAGGTCCCAGTGCTTGAAGTCCTCGTAGGCCTCGGGCCCGAGGACGTCCGCCTTCACGTAGACCTGGATGCGCCCGCTCATGTCCTGGAGCGTGGCGAAGGAAGCCTTGCCCATCACGCGCTTGAGCATCATCCGCCCGGCCACGCGGGCGCGCGGCGGGGCCGCCTCGAGATCCTCCTTCGTGGCCGCGCCGTGGGCGGCGTGGAGCCCGGCCGCGAGGTGCTCGCGGACGAAGTCGTTCGGGAAGGCCGGGCCGCGCTCGCGCAGGCGGGCGAGCTTCGCGCGCCGCTCGGCGACGATCTGGTTCTCGTCCGGGGGCGGCTCGGCCGGCGGGTTGTTCTTCTCTTCGGACATGGTCAGACGCCTTGCTTGAGGGATGCGGCGATGAAGTCGTCGAGGTCGCCGTCGAGCACGGCCTGGGTGTTGCCCACCTCGTGGTTGGTGCGAAGGTCCTTGATGCGCGACTGGTCGAGCACGTAGGAGCGGATCTGGTGCCCCCAGCCGATGTCGGTCTTGGTGTCCTCGAGGGCCTGCTTCTGCTCGTTTCGCTTGCGAAGCTCCAGCTCGTAGAGCTTGGCCTTGAGCATCGCCATCGCCTCGGCGCGGTTCCGGTGCTGGGAGCGGTCGTTCTGCGAGGAGACCACGATGTTGGTGGGCAGGTGCGTGATGCGCACCGCCGAATCGGTCTTGTTCACGTGCTGCCCGCCCGCGCCGGAGGCGCGGTAGGTGTCGATCCGCAGGTCCGCCGGGTTGATGTCGACCTCGATCGAGTCGTCCACTTCCGGATAGACGAACACGCTCGCGAAAGAGGTGTGGCGGCGGGCGTTGGAGTCGAAGGGGGATTTCCTCACCAGGCGGTGGATGCCGGTCTCGGTGCGCAGGTACCCGTAGGCATAGGGCCCGTTCACCTTGATCGAGGCGCTCTTCAGTCCCGCCACCTCGCCGTCGGACTCCTCGAGGATCTCGACCTTCCACCCGCGCTTGTCGCAGTACTTGAGGTACATGCGCAGCAGCATCTGCGCCCAGTCCTGGGCCTCCGTGCCGCCCTGGCCCGCGTTGATGTCCACGAAGCAGCTGTTCGGGTCCATCGGGTGGGAGAACATGCGCCGGAACTCGAGGCCGGCGACCAGCTTCTCGAGCGCCGCCGCGTCGGCCCGCACGGCGGCGAGCGTCTCGTCGTCGCGCTCGGCCTTGGCGAGCCCGAAGAGCTCCGTCGAGTCCTTGAGTCCCGCCTCGATCCTGCCGATGACCTCTACCGTCTCCTCCAGGGCCGCGCGCTCCTTGCCGAGCTCCTGGGCGCGCGCGGCGTCGTTCCAGACGCTCGCGTCCTCGAGGATCTTGCGGACCTCCGTCAGCCGGACGCTTTTCGCGTCGAAGTCAAAGATACCTCCGGAGTTCTCCCGTTCGCGCGGCGAGGTCCGCGAGGCTGTTCTCGATCTGGTTGAGCTGGTCGGCTTCCATCGGCGGGGCGTCTTCGGGTCGGGTAAACGGCGAATTATACCGGCGCGGGGTGCCGTTCCGGCGGCGCCCCGTGGGGCGCGGGAGAAGAACCCGGGTCAGGCCGACCAGTGCTCCACCACCAGCTGCAGCGACTGCGTGCCGTCGTACTCGTTCACGTCGAGGCGGTAGACGGCGTCGATGGCGCCCGGGAAGGGACCGGTCTCGCCGAAGCGGATGGCGGGGAAGCGGGCGCCGCCGAGCCCGAGCGTGAGGCGCGCGTGCTTCTGCCCGACCACGCGCTGGGCCTCGACGGCGAAGCGTCCCGCGAAGCGCGGCTCCGGGAAGCCCTGTCCCCAGACCATGCGGCGCAGTTCGGCGGCGAAGCCGAGGTCGAGGTCCGCGCGGCCGAGCTCGCCATCGGTTTCCACGCGCTGCGCGAGGTCGGCGGGCGAGAGGCGCTCCCGGGCGACCGCCTCGAAGGCGGCGCCGAAGTCGGCGAGGCGTTCCGGGTGCAGCGTCGCGCCCGCGGCCGCCGCGTGGCCGCCGAAGCGCTCGAGGATGCCGGGAGCGCGCTTGGCGACGAGGTCGAGCGCGTCGCGCAGGTGCAGGCCGGCGATGGAGCGCCCCGAGCCCTTGAGGCGGCCGTCGGCGTCGGCGGCGAAGGCGAAGACCGGCCGGTGGAAGCGGTCCTTGAGGCGAGAGGCGAGCAGGCCCACCACGCCCGCGTGCCATTCCGGCCGGTGGACCGTGAGCGAGTACCCGTCGCCCGCCTCGACGCCCTCGAGCATGGCGAGGGCGGACTCCTGCATCCGCGCCTCGATCTCGCGCCGTTCGCGGTTGAGGGCGTCGAGGCGCCGCGCGAACTGCGCTGCCGTGGCCGGGTCGTCGGTCGCGAGGCACTCGATGCCGATCGCCATGTCCTCCAGGCGCCCGGCCGCGTTCAGGCGCGGGCCGACGACGAAGCCCAGGTCCTGGGACGAGGCGCGGCGCGGCTCCCGCCCCGCGACGGCGAGCAGCGCGGCGATGCCCGCGCAGGCCTCTCCCGCGCGGATGCGCGCGAGCCCCTGGGCCACGAGGATGCGGTTGTTCGCGTCCAGGCGCACGACGTCGGCCACCGTGCCGAGCGCGACCAGGTCGAGCAGGGCGGCGAGGTTCGGCTCCGCCCGGCCCGCGAAGCGCCCGCGCCGGCGCAGCTCCGCGCGCAGCGCCGTCATCACGTAGAAGATCACGCCCACGCCCGCGAGGTCCTTGCTCGGGAAGCCGCAGCCGGCCTGGTTCGGGTTCACGACGCACGCGGCCTCGGGCAGCTCGGGGCCCGGCAGGTGGTGGTCGGTGACGAGCACGCGCATGCCCAGCCGGTTCGCCTCGGCCACGCCCTCGACGGCGGCGATGCCGTTGTCGACCGTGACCAGCAGGTGCGGCGAGCGCCCGGCCGCGAGGCGCACGATCTCCGGCGTGAGGCCGTAGCCGAAGCGGAAGCGGTCGGGCACGAGGAAATCGGCCTTCGCGCCCATCGCCCGCAGCGCCCTGAGGCCCACCGCGCAGGCGGTCGCGCCGTCGGCGTCGTAGTCGGCGACGATGAGGATGCGTTCGCCGGCGTCGATCGCGTCGGCGAGGAGCCTCGCGGCCTCGTCCGCGTGCGCGAGCCGGTCGGGCGGCGCGAGGCCGGGCAGGGCGGGAGAAAGCTCGCCCACGTCGCTCACCCCGCGGGCGGCGAGGATGCGCGCGAGGCGCGGCGCGACGCCGGCCTCGGCGAGGCGGGCGTAGGCGGCCGCGTCGACCGGGCGGACGACGACCTCAGGCATGGCTCGCGAAGGGGCGCGCGCGACGGAAAACGCGCCAGCGGGCGCCGCCGCCGATGTCGAACACCGCCGTATCCCGCGCCGAGGGCAGCACGATCCGCAGGCGCCCGAAGGCCGCGAGCGCATCTCCCAGGTTCGCGAACCAGTCGCGTTCCAGGTCGCGGGCGGCCTCGATCCAGGCCCCGGCGTCGCCGCGGCGAAGCGGCGCGCGCAGCGAGTCGAGGACCGCGAGGCACTCGGCGGACTCCCGCGAGGGCAGCTGCGCGAGCCCGGCGGGCAGCGACTGCACGGCGCAGCCGCTCGCCAGCGCCAGGCTGCGCGCCAGCGCGTCCTGCGCCGCCACGAAGGCGAAGGCGCGCTTCAGGCCCGCGGGATAGTGCCCGCCGCCCCAGAACCACACCGCGTTGAGCGCCGGCCGGCCCGCCGCCTCGCGCGCCTCGTTGAAGGGGAGCTTCGCGAGGAGCATCTGGGCCTCGCTGAAGATCGCCGGCCACTTCAGGCGCGTCCCGCCCTCGGGAAGCATGCCGAAGGGGTTGCGCCCCACCGCGTCCGCGAGCGCGGTGGTCCGCGGCATCTCGCCGGCGGGCACCCGGACGTACCAGCGCTCCGGGACGGGCGCCACGAACTCGAGCCCGTCCACGGAAAAGAAGTCGTTCAGCTCCGCGACGGCCGCGTCGGCCTCCTCGCGGGTGAGGGAGAGCACCGAGGCATCGTGCAGGACGAGGGCGCCGCGCTCGACGCGCTGGTGCACGGGGTCGCCCCGCAGCCAGAAGCCTTCCCGCGGGCCGCCATCGGCGGCGAGGGTGAGGGCGGCCACGGGCGCGTCGGCGTCCAGGCCCCAGCGGCCGAGCAGCCACGCGTCGCCCGTGCCCGGCGCGCGCGAGGCGTCGGCGCGGGCGAGCCAGTCCTCCAGCCGCGGCAGGCGCAGCGCGCGCATCGGCTCGGGCGCGTCGGCGGGGGGCAGCAGGTCGGGAACGAGCAGGGTGAGCGGCATGGCGGGCAAGCGTGGATAATAAACGGCGTTCACCCCTCCCGACCCCCTCCGGCCCGCTTTCTTTCTTGCAGCCCTTCGCGCTCTTCGTCGGCCTTCGCTACACGCGCGCCAAGCGCCGCAACCACTTCATCTCGTTCATCTCGCTGGTGTCCATGCTGGGCATCGCGCTCGGCATCGCCGCGCTCATCACCGTGATGTCGGTGATGAACGGCTTCGAGCGCGAGATCCGCGCCCGCATCCTCGGGGTCGCCTCCCACGTCCAGGTCCTCGCGATCGACGGCGCCCTCGCGAACTGGCGCGAGGTGGCGCAGGCCGCCCGCGCGAACCCGGCGGTGGTCGCCGCGGCGCCCTTCGTGGCCGCCCAGGGGCTCCTCTCCGCGGGCGCGCAGGTGCGCGGCGTCTTCGTGCGCGGCATCGACCCGGCGCTCGAGGAAGAGGTCGCGGACATCGGCGCCCACATGCGCGCCGGCCGGCTCGGGGACCTGCGCCCGGGCGAGTTCGGCATCGTGCTCGGCGCGGACCTCGCGCGGGCGCTTCGCGTGCAGCGCGGCGAGCGCGTGACGCTCATCGCCCCGCAGGGGCAGGTCACGCCCGCGGGCCTGGTGCCGCGGCTCAAGCAGTTCCGCGTGACGGGCATCTTCTCCGTGGGCCACTTCGAGTACGACTCGGGGCTCGCGCTGGTGAGCATGGCCGACGCCCAGGCGCTCTACCGGCTCGGGGACGCGGCGAGCGGCGTGCGCCTGAAGCTCGCCGACCTCTACCAGGCGCCGCGCGTGGCGCGCGAGATCGGGCGCAGCCTCCCGGCGGACGTCCAGGTGACCGACTGGACGCAGCAGAACGCCAACTACTTCCGCGCCATCCAGATCGAGAAGCGGATGATGTTCATCATCCTCACGCTCATCGTGGCCGTGGCCGCGTTCAATCTCGTCTCGACGCTGGTGATGGTGGTCACGGACAAGCACCCCGACATCGCGATCCTGCGCACCCTCGGGGCCTCGCCCGCCACGGTGATGCGGATCTTCATGGTGCAGGGCACGGTGATCGGGGTGATCGGCACGGCGCTGGGCGTGGGGCTGGGCGTGCTCCTGTCGCTCAACATCGACGTGGTGGTGCCCGCGGTCGAGCGCGCCTTCGACTTCCAGATCCTCTCGCGCGAGGTCTACTACATCAGCGAGCTGCCCTCGCAGCTCGACTGGCGCGACGTCTGGATGGTGGCCGCCGTGGCGCTGGGGCTCTCCTTCCTCGCGACGCTCTACCCGAGCTGGCGCGCGGCGCGCGTCAATCCCGCGGAGGCGCTTCGCTATGAGTGAGGCCGTCCTCGCCTGCACGGGGCTCGCCAAGACCTTCGGGCTCGGGACGGTCGCGGTGCCCGTGCTGCAGGGCGTCGATTTCGCGGTCGGCGCGGGCGAGTCGGTGGCGATCGTCGGCGCCTCGGGCTCGGGCAAGAGCACGCTTCTCCACCTGCTCGGGGGGCTCGACCGGCCGAGCGCCGGGACCGTGCGCCTCGCGGGACACGACCTCGCCGCGCTCGATCCCCGGCGCCTGGGGGAGCTTCGCAACGCCGCCCTGGGCTTCGTGTACCAGTTCCACCACCTGCTGCCGGAATTCACCGCGCTCGAGAACGTGGCGATGCCGCTCGCCATCCGCCGGCTCGGCACGGCCGGCGCGCTCGCGCGCGCCCGGGCGATGCTGGAGGAGGTGGGCCTCGGCCACCGGCTCGATCACCGCCCCGGGGAACTCTCCGGCGGCGAGCGCCAGCGCGTGGCCGTGGCGCGCGCGCTGGTCACGCAGCCGGCCTGCGTGCTGGCCGACGAGCCGACGGGGAACCTGGACCGCGCGACCGCGGGACAGGTCTTCGACCTCATCGTCGACCTGAACCGCCGCCACGGCGCCGCCTTCGTGATGGTGACCCACGATCCGGAACTCGCCTTGCGCATGGACCGGCGCCTGCGCCTGGCCGACGGGCGCCTCGCCGACGGCTGAGGCGGGCTAGAATCCGTCCCGGATCCCACCGCCCTCCGGCATCCATGCACGACTTCTACCGACTTCTCGGCATCGCCCGCGACGCGAGCGCGCAGGTGGTCCGCTTCGCCTTCGAGGGCAAGCTGAAGGCGATCGCCGATCCCGCCTACGCCGCGAGCCCGGCCGAGAAGCGCGAGGAGGAGCGGTTGCTGCGCGAGGCGCTCGTGACGCTCACGGTCGCCGCCAAGCGGGAGGCCTACGACGCGAAGCTCGCCGCGTTCGAGCAGGGCGGCGGCGCGAACGCTTCCCCGCGCCGTTCCTGGGCCCTGCCCGCGATGCTCGCGGTCTTCATCGCGCTCGCGGCGGGCGCCTGGTGGAAGGAGCGCGCGGACGAGCGCGAGCGCCTGCGGCTCGAGGAGGCCCGCGTGGCGGCGCAGGCCGAGCGGGAGCGCCTCGCCGCCGAGCGCGAGGCGAAACGCCAGCAGGACCTGCAGGTGTGGCAGGAACGGCGGGAGGAGGCGACGGCGCTCTCGCGCGAGCGCAGCGAACGCCTTCGCATCCAGCGCGAGCGCGCCGACTACGACCGCCAGCGCCGCTACGAGGAGATGCGGGTGCGCCAGGCCGAGTCCGCGCGCGAAAGCCGGGAGCGGCGCACGGCCCTCGAGGAGCGCCGCGCGGAGGAGATCGCGCGCCGCGCCGAGGAGGAGAGCCGCCGCGCGGCCCTGCGCGAGCTCGAGCGCCAGAAGGAGTACCTGCGCCGCCAGGAGCTCGAGGAGGAGCGCATCCGCGCCGCGCGCCACGCGCAGGCCCAGCGCGAGGCCCAGGAGCGCGAGTACCGCCGCCTGCTCGAGGAGCGGGAACGCCGGCGCTAGCCGGGCCCGGCCTCCGGCAGGTCGATCCACCAGCGCTGCACCACCTTGCCGCGCGCCTCGACGAACTCCTCCGACTCGAGCCGTCCGCCGTTGGCCGCGATGACGGCCGAGGAGGCCGGGTTGTCCTTCGCGCAGGTGAGGAGCACGCGGCCGATGCCGCGGCGCGCCGCCTCGGCGAGCGTGAGGCGCAGGATCTCCCGGCCCAGCCCCCGGCCCCGCGCGCTCGGGCGGATGCCGTAGCCGATGTGGCCGCCCTCGATGAGGAGCTCGTCGTTCAGGCGGTGGCGCAGGTTCGAGACGCCCGCGACCTCGCCGCCGGCGAGGAGCCAGAACGTCGAATGGGGCACGAAGCCCGCCGGGATGCCGACGCCGCGCTCGGCGGCCGCGAGCTCCGCGACGAAGGCGGCGAAGTTCTCGTTGGGGAAGGCGAGCGAGAAGGGCACCAGCGGTTCCCCGCGCTCGACGAACTCGCGCACCAGCGAGCGATAGGACTCCTTGTGCTCGGCCGAGGGCGGGACCAGCCGCGGCGCGTCCACCCTAGTACTCCACCGGCACGGGGTCGAGGGAGCGCCAGAGGTACCAGGTCGCCACCGAGCTCCACGGCTGCCAGGGCCTCGCGATCTCGCGCATGCCCTCCTTCGTGAGCGCCTCGCCGCCGTTGTACAGGCGCTCCATCGCGCGCTGCAGGCCGAGGTCGCCCACCGGCAGCACGTCGGGCCGCATGAGGTGGAAGATGAGGAACATCTCCACGCTCCACCGCCCGATGCCCTTCACCCGCACGAGGTCGGCGACGATCGCCTCGTCCGCCATGCGCGACCAGCGCCGCGGCCGGATGTCGCCGGCGTGGAAGCGGGCGGCGAGGTCCTTCAGGTAGGCGACCTTCATGCGCGAAAGCCCCGCCGCGCGCATGGCATCGTCCTCCAGCAGGGAAACCCGGGCCGGCACCACGCTTCCCGCGAGGGCCTCGAAGCGGTCCCACACGGCCTGCGCCGCGTGCACCGAGATCTGCTGGCCGACGATGGAGCGCGCGAGCGTGCGGAAGGCGTCGCCGCGCGTGCGCAGGTTCGCGTCCGGGTGCGCGCGGATGATCCGGCGCAGCACGCGGTCGCGCTTCTCGAGGTGGGCCTTTGCCTGGTCCCAGTAGGCGGGCTTCACGGCGGCGCCCCGGCCCGGCGGCGGCGGCGCGAGCGCCAGGCGAGCGTGACGATCACGCGCCAGGCGAGCATGGTGAGCGCGTAGCCGCCGAGCGCGAAGAGGACGCACTGGATGGCGAGCCCGACGAGGAGCGTGTGGCCCAGGGAGGCGATCCACGCGAAGAGGGAGGGCACGAGCCCCGTGAGGCCCGCCCAGCTCCACCCGAGATCGGGCGGGGCCGCGAAGGCCGCGGCGTCGCCGGTCACGAGCCGGCCGATCTGGTAGGCGAGGAGGTAGAGCGGCACGAAGGTGAGGGGATTCGTGTAGAGCGTCGTGAAGACGGCCGCCGGGATGTTGGCGCGCAGGGGAATCGCGATGAGCGCGGCCATCAGCATCTGGATGGGACCGGGAATGAGCCCCGTCACCAGCCCGATCGCCACGCCCAGCGCGACCGCCCGGCGGTGCAGGTGCCACAGGCGCGGGTGCGAGAGCACCGGGGAGCACCATTGCAGCCAGCGGTGCCCGCGGATGCTCTCGGGAGAGGGGAGGGCCTGCCTGAGCTTGCGTCGGATCATGTCGGCGCGCCGGGTCGGTGGCGCGTTCAGGGATTCTAGCGTAGCGGCGCCACCCGCCGATCCCGACTCCCGACCTTGCGACTCTTCTGCGCCGCCTTCGTGGCCGGCACGGCCGCGCTGCAGCAGGCGCCCGCGCTGCCCGATCATCGCCTCCTCGCGCCGGCCGCCGCGGCCCTGCTGGCCATGCGGCTCGTGCGCCACGCGGCGGGGCGCGCGCTCCTCCTCGCCGCGGCCGGATTCGCCGGCGGCCACGACCTCGCGGCCTGGCGCGCGCAGGCGCGGCTCGCCGAGGCCCTGCCCGCGGCGCTCGAGGGCCGCGACCTCGAGGTCGAGGGCGTGGTCGCCGGACTTCCCCGGCCCGGCGGGCGGGGGACGCGCTTCCTCTT
>CALEJW010000070.1 GCA_937898635.1 uncultured Pseudomonadota bacterium
CTCCCCCGGGAGGAGGAAGGCGCGATGGCCCGCGAGGACCGCCACATCATCGAGAGCTACGTCCCGGCACGGCTGGACGCGCTGCCGTGGGCGCATTTCCACACGCGGGTGATCCTCGCGCTCGGCATCACCTGGGTGCTCGACGGGCTGGAGGTCACGCTCGCCGGCGCGGTCTCGGGCGCGCTGCGGGAAAGCCCGGCGCTGCGCCTCACGGAATCCGACGTCGGCCTTTCGGCGAGCGCCTATCTCACGGGCGCGGTGCTCGGCGCGCTGCTCTTCGGCTGGCTCACGGACCTCTTCGGCAGGAAGCGCCTCTTCTTCATCACGCTCGGCGTGTACATCGCCGGCACCGCGATGAGCGCGCTTTCGCCGGACTTCGCCTTCTTCGCGCTCTCTCGCTTCATCACCGGCGCCGGCATCGGGGGCGAGTACTCCGCCATCAATTCCGCCATCCAGGAGTTCATCCCGGCGCGCTACCGCGGCCGCACCGACCTCGCCGTGAACGGCAGCTTCTGGCTCGGCGCGGCGATCGGCGCCGCGGGCTCGAGCGCGCTCCTTCAGCCGGGAAACCTCCCGCCCGACATGGGCTGGCGCGTGGCCTTCGGGCTCGGCGCGGTGCTGGGCACGGGAATCCTCCTGCTTCGCCGCTACCTGCCGGAGAGCCCGCGCTGGCTTCTCCTCAAGGGGCGCCAGGACGAGGCCGAGCGCATCGCGGCCGAGGTCGAGCGCGAGGCGCGGCACCCGACGCCGCCGCTCGAGAGCCTGCGGCGCCTGAGGCTTCACGTGCGCAGCCGCACGGCGAGCTTCGTCGATCTCGGCGCGAGCCTCTTTCGCCACTATCCGCGGCGCTCCGTGCTGGGCCTCGTGCTCATGACGGCGCAGGCCTTCTGCTACAACGCCATCTTCTTCACCTACGCGCTGGTGCTGGGCCGCTTCTACGCGGTCCCCGCGCAGGACGTGGGCCTCTACCTCCTGCCCTTCGCGGCGAGCAATTTCCTCGGCCCGCTCGTCCTCGGCCGCTGGTTCGACACCTGGGGCCGGCGGCCCATGATCGCGTCGACCTACGTGATCTCGGGCGTGCTCCTGGGCCTCACCGCGATCCTCTTCGTCGCGGGGCTGCTCGACGCCGCCACCCAGACCCTCGCCTGGACGCTCGTCTTCTTCTTCGCCTCCGCCGCGGCGAGCTCCGCCTACCTCACCGTCTCGGAGAGCTTCCCGCTGGAGGTGCGCGCGCTCACCATCGCCTTCTTCTACGCGCTCGGCACGGGCATCGGCGGCATCGGCGCCCCGTGGCTCTTCGGCGCGCTCGTCGGCACGGGCGAGCCCGCGGCCATCGCCGCGGGCTACGCGCTGGGCGCGGTCCTGATGATCGCGGCGGGCGCGGTGGCCTGGCGGCTCGGCGTGAACGCCGAGCGCAAGCCCCTCGAGGAAGTGGCGCGGCCCCTGTCGAGCGCGGATCCCTGATCGGCGCCGCGCGCGCCGTCCGCCGGCGCCCCCGCTTCCTTGACCCCGGCGAGGCCGGCGCGGTACTGTCTCCCCACGACTTAACGTTCGGTAATGTCCCCGTCCGCCCGTGGAAACTTCCCGGCAACGCCCGCGCAACCCCCTCACCCTGTCGCAGCGCTTCGTGCTGCTGGCGGTGGCGTGCCTGCTGCCCTTCCTCGGCTTCGCGCTCTGGGCGGCGTGGCACGAGCGCGAGCGCGAGCTCGAGAAGCGCGTGGAGGGCGCGAGCGCGGTGGCGCGCCTCGCGGCCGCGGAGATCACGCGGGCGCTGGGTCACACGCGCCAGCTCCTCGTCGCGCTGTCGGCGGCGGCCGATCGCGCCAGGCCGCTGGAGGGCCTGTGCGAGGCGGTCCTGCAGCAGGCCTTCGCGCGCCCGTCGAACTACCTGCAGGCGGTGATCGCCGCTCCCGACGGGCGCATCGTCTGCGGCGTGAACCCGGTGCCGGCCGGCGCCACGATCGCCGACCGCGCCTATTTCCGCCGCGCGATCGCCGAGCGCGTCTTCGCCCACAGCGGCCTCGTGACCAGCCGCACCACCGGGCGCCGCACGATCGCGGCGGGCCATCCGCTGCTCGGCCCGGACGGCGCCGTGCGCGGCGCGATCGCCGTGTCCATCGACCTGCAATGGGTGCAGCGGCTCTTCGAGGGCGTGCGCCCGCCCGCGGACGCGGTGCTCTCCCTCGTGGACGGCGCGGGAAGGATCGCCGTGCGCCACCCGCCGCTGCCGGAGCGGATCGGGGAGCCGGTGCCCGAGGTCGCGGAGTTCCTGAAGGCGGCGAGCGGACGCAGCGAAGGCGTGGTCGAGGCGAGGGGGTCGGACGCCATCGACCGGGTGGTGGGGTTCGCGCGAGTCGACGGCGACGGCGACAGCGGCAGCGGCGAGGGCGCCTTCGTCCGCGTCGGCATCTCGCGCGCGAGCATCGAGGCCGATGCCCGCGAGGTCCTCGCCTCGGGACTCGCCACCTTCGCGGTGGTGCTGGCGCTCGCCGGGACGATCGCCTGGTTCGCGGCCGGCCGCCTCGTCATCCGGCCCGTGCGCGCGCTCATCGACGCCTCGCGCCGCATGAACCTCGCGGATCCCGCGTACCGGACGGGGCTCGCCGACGAACGCGGCGAGATCGGGCAGCTCGCCGGCGCCCTCGACCGGATGGCCGCGCGGCTGCAGCGCAGCGTGCGCGCGCTGCGCGCCCTGAGCGCGGGCAACCGCACGATCCTGCAGCGCCAGGGCGAGCAGGCGCTCCTGGAGGCGATGTGCCGCGTGGTCGTGGAGGTCGGCAACTATCCCCTCGCGATGGTGCACTACCGGGAGGAGGACGAGGCGAAGAGCCTGGTGCTGCGCGCCCACGCCGGCCACGCGGACTACGCGGCGGCGCTGCGACTTACCTGGGCCGACACGGAACTCGGCCAGGGACCCGCGGGGACGGCCGCGCGCACGGGCCGGACCGACGTCGTGCACGACATCGCGGCCGAGCCGCGATTCGCGCCGTGGCGCGAGCTCGCGAGGAGCCGCGGGTTCTCCAGCGTGGCCTCGCTTCCGCTCGTCGTGGAGGGCCGCGTCATCGGCGCCTTCACCTTCGTGGCGGTCGAGCCCGACGCCTTCGACGCCGACGAGCTCGCCCTCATCGACGAGATCGCGCTGGATCTCGCCCACGGCATCGAGACGATCCGCGCGCGCGAGCAGCTCGAGGCCGCGCAGGCGGCCGCGGCGCACGCGGCCCGCCACGACGCGGTGAGCGGGCTGCCCAACCGCGCCGCGCTGGTCGAGGCGGTGGCGGGCCTCGCGGACCGGGCCCGCGAGCGCCGCGAGAGCTCGGCCCTGCTGGTGGCCTACATGCCGCGCATGCAGGATCTCCTCGACGTCCTCGGCCACGACAACAGCAATCGCGTGATCCGCGTCCTCGCGGAGCGGCTGCGGCGCCTGGATCCGGCCGGCGCCGCGGTCGCGCGCCTGTCCTTCGACGAGTTCGGCATGGCGCTCGGCCGGCGCGGCGCCGGGGAGGCGGAAGCGGTCGCGGCGCGGCTGCGACGGATCTTCGAGGACCCCGTGGCCGTCGAAGGCGCGCCGATCGAGGTGCAGGCCTGCGTGGGCGTGGCGATGATCCCGGAGCACGGCGACGAGCCCGACCTCGTGCTGCGCCGCGCCTCCCGGGCCGCGCGCGAGGCCGCCCGCCGCGACCTCGCCTGCCTGGTGCACGCCGGCGCCGCCGAGAACGAGGGTTCCGCGCGGCTCGCCATGGTCGCGGAGCTGCGCCGGGCGATCGAGCACGGGGAACTCGTGCTCCACTACCAGCCCAAGATGGACCTGCGCCACGGGGGCATGGGATCGGTGGAGGC
>CALEJW010000071.1 GCA_937898635.1 uncultured Pseudomonadota bacterium
CTCAGGCGACGGTGACCTTCTTCGAGAGGTACACGTCCTGGATGGCGTTGAGCAGCTCGACGCCGTCCTTCATGGGCTTCTGGAAGGCCTTGCGCCCCGAGATGAGCCCCATGCCGCCGGCGCGCTTGTTGATCACCGCCGTCTGCACGGCCTGCGCGAGGTCGGTGGCGCCCTTCGACTCGCCGCCGGAATTGATGAGCCCCGCGCGCCCCATGTAGCAGTTGGCGACCTGGTAGCGCACGAGGTCGATGGGGTGGTCCGTGGTGAGATCCGAATAGACCTTGGGGTGGGTCTTGCCGACCTTGATGGCGTTGTAGCCGCCGTTGTTCTCGGCGAGCTTCTGCTTGATGATGTCCGCCTCGATCGTGACACCCAGGTGGTTCGCCTGTCCCGTCAGGTCCGCGGACACGTGGTAGTCCACGCCGTCCTTCTTGAAGTCGCTGTTCCTCAGGTAGCACCACAGGATCGTCGCCATCCCCATCTCGTGCGCGCGGCTGAAGGCCTGGGAGACTTCCCAGATCTGGCGGCGCGATTCGGCGGAGCCGAAGTAGACCGTCGCGCCCACGGCGACCGCGCCCATCTCGAAGGCCTGCTCGACCTCGGCGAACATGCTCTGGTCGTAGGTGTTCGGGTACGAGAGGAACTCGTTGTGGTTCAACTTGAGGATCATCGGGATGCGGTGCGCGTAGCGGCGCGCGACGGAGCCGAGCACGCCGAGCGTGGAGGCGACCCCGTTGCAGCCGCCCTCGATCGCGAGCTTCACGATGTTCTCCGGATCGAAGTAGGCGGGGTTCGGCGCGAAGGAGGCGCCGCCGGAGTGCTCGATGCCCTGGTCCACGGGCAGGAGCGACAGGTAGCCCGTGCCGGCGAGGCGGCCGTGGCGGAAGAGCGAGGCGAGGTTGCGCAGGACGGCGGGCTTGCGGTCGCCGTCCATGAGGACGCGCTCGATGAAGTCGGGGCCGGGAAGGTGGAGGTTCTCCTTGGGGATCGTGCGGCAGACGTGACCGAGCAGGGATTCGGCGCGGTCGCCGAGCAGGGTGGCGAGGTCTTTCATGTCGGTCTTTCGGGTGGTTTCGGGGGTTGCGGCGAATGCGGGGCGCGCGGGCGCCGCGCGAGACTACTTGCGAAGCGACTGGACGTAGCGGGCGAGGCGCCCCTTGAGGCCGGGGCGCGAGGCGGAGCCATCCAGGGAGAGAAGGTCCTCATCGCGGCGATCCTGCCGGCAGGCCGCGCGGATCGCGGCAAGCGTCTCGCGATCGGCAACCGGCTGGGTACATCGTACCCCCACCCACTGCGTCGCGTCACCCTCGTGGATCTCGGTCGCGAGCGCCGCGCCGAGCGCCGCCGCGGCGTCGAGCGTCGCGCCTTCGCTCACGAGGGGCCGCGCGCGGTCCCAGCCCACCAGCTCCGCGAGACGGCGCGTGCCGAGCACGATGCCGAAGGCGGAACCGGGGAAGCGGAACGAGGCGTCCGGAGAGCACGCGCGCAGGTCGCAGGAGGCGAAGAGGTCCGCGCCCGCGCCCCAGGCGCGGCCCGTCGCGAACGCCGCCGTGCGCACCGGCGCGTGCCACACCGACTGCAGGAGCTTCTCCAGCGCGACGAAGCGATCGCGAAGCGTCGCGTCGGTCTCGTCCTCCAGGCCCGAAAGGTCGAAGCCGGTGCAGAAGTGCCGGCCGCGGCCGCGGAAGAGGAGCGTGTGCACGGCGGGGTCCGAGAGCGCCGCGTCCACTTCCCCGGAAAGCTTCCCGACCGCTGCGGCCGACAGCGCGTTGCCCCGCTCCGGCCGGTCGAGCCAGACGGTGGCGACGCCGTCGCGGACCGCCTCGCTCACCGGATGCCGGCGCGCACGGCGGCGGAGCGGTCCCAGAGGTTGGGCACGCTCGCCGCGGAATAGCCCGAGACGAAGTCCTTCGCCGCGCCGGTCCGCGCGTCGAAGACGTGGCGGCGCACGGCGCCGATGTTCGCGCCGTAGACGTGGATGCTGATCGAGGGCCGGTCCGCGAGCGCGTTGGCGACCGTGTGGATGTCGCCCACGGTGGGCGAGACCGCGTCGATGTCGCCCGGCTGGAGCGTCGTTTCTTCCCCGATCGCGCGCACCATGCCGTCCGCCGCCCGTTCGTAGCGCCGGCAGCGCTCGGCGCCGCGCATCATCCCCACGAGCCCCCACACCGTGTGGTCGTGGATCGGCGTGGACTGCCCCGGGCCCCAGACGAAGCTCACCACGCTGAAGCGCTCCAGCGGGTCGCAGTGCAGCAGGTATTGGCGGTAGTACTGCGGGTCGGGGCGCGCGCACTCCTCGGGGAGCCACGCGTCGTTCGCGATCAGCGCCGCGAGAAGCGGCCGGGCTCCGGCGAGAAGCGCCGCCTCGTCGTCGGTGCGTTCCACCAGGCGCGTCATGGCGCCCACGAATTCGCGCAGCGGCGCGATCCGGTCCTTGTCCTCGCTCATGTCGCCTCCTTCGCCGCCGCGCGCAGCGCCTCGGTGTGCTCGCCCAGCGCGGGAAATGAAGTGCTCACCGCGACCGCCCTGCCGTCCAGGCGCACCGGGCAACCCACGGTGCGCGTGGCGTGGCCGCCGGGCAGGGTCGCGGGAACGACGAGTCCCAGGTGCGCGGCCTGCGGATCGGCCAGCGCCTCGGCGTAGCCGTTGATCGGCGCGCAGGGCACGCCCGCGGCGCGGAAGCGCGCGAGCCACTCGGCCGCGCCCGCGCCCGCGAAGCGGGCCTCCAGGAGGTCCTTGAGCGCCGACTGGTTCGCCGCGCGCAGCGTCGTCGTCGTGAAACGCGCGTCCCTCGTCCACTCCGGCGCTCCCACGACCTCGCACACGGACTGCCAGAGCTTCTCGTTCCCGGCGGCGATCGCGAACCAGCCGTCGGCCGCGCGGTAGGCCTGGTAGGGGGCGTTGCGCGGATGCGCCGAGCCCAGCTTGCGCGGGTTCCGGCCGGTGCCGAAGTACTCGCTCGTCTGCAGCGCCGCGATGGCGAGGTTGGTCGCGAACATCGGCACGTCAATGGTTCCCCCCGGGCCGCCGGCGCGCACGCGCGCGAGGAGCGCGGCGATGGAAAACGCGGCGTAGAGCCCGGAGGCGAAGTCCGAGAGCGGCACGCCGCACTTCACCGGCGCCCCGCCTTCCTCGCCCGTGACGCTCATCACGCCGGAGGCGGCCTGGATGGTGAGGTCGAAGCCGCCTTCCGCGGCTCTCGGCCCGGTCTGCCCGAAGGCGGAGATCGCGCAGTAGACGAGCGAGGGCTTGCGCGGGGCGAACCAGTCCCAGCCGAGCCCCAGGCGCCGCATCACGCCGGGGCGGTTGTTCTCGACGAGGACGTCGGCCTCCAGCACGAGGGCGCGCGCGAAGTCGCGGTCGGCGGGGTTCTTGAGGTCGAGCGCGACGCTCTTCTTGCCGCGGTTGATGGAGGCGAAGTTCTCGCTGTAGCCGCCGCTGAGCGGCGGCCACTGGCGCATCGCGTCGCCCTCGGGCGGCTCGACCTTCACCACCTCGGCGCCGTAGTCCGCGAGGAGCATGCCGCAGAAGGGGCCGGCGGCCACCTGGCAGAACTCGACGACCCTGGTGCCCGCGAGCGGGGCGGCGGCCGGGATGGACATGGGCGGTTCTCGGGGGCGTTGCGCCCGCGGCGCGGGGCGATGGGGCGAGGATACACCGGCGACGCGCGGCCGCCCGCAACTTGCTACCCTTGGCGGCGTGAACTCCCGCACCGTCGTGGCACTGGCCCGCTTCGCGCTCGTCGCGTCGGTGGCGGTCATCCTCTTCCTTGCCTCGACGGACCGCCGCATCCCGCTCATCGACGACATCTGGGACAAGGCCAACCATGCGTTCGCCTTCCTCGCGCTCGCGCTGCTCGTGGACCTCTCCTTCCCCGACGGCCGCTTCGGGCCGGCCAAGGTCGCCGCCCTGCTCGCGTTCGGGGTGCTCATCGAGGCCATCCAGCACCTGCTCCCGCACCGCGAGGCTTCCCTCCTCGATCTCGTGGCCGACGCGGCGGGCATCGCGCTCTACCTTCCGCTCCTCGCCGTGATCGCGCGGCATCCCGTGCTGTCGGCGGCGCGCGGGTGCCTTCCTCGCGCCCCCGTCCCCGGCGCGGACCCGTCCTGAGCGGGAACGCGTGAACGCGCGCCGCGCAGCGCTCGCGGTCCCGGCCGTCCTCCTCGCGATGGCGTTCGCGCCGGCGGCGGGCGCGGAAACCCTGCGCGTGGGCTCCAAGCGCTTCACCGAGTCCTACATCCTGGGCGAGATCCTCGCGCAGTCGGCGCGCCGCGCGGGAGCGCCGGCGGAACACCGCCCCGGGATGGGCAACACCGCGATCCTCCTCGAGGCCCTGAAGCGCGGCGAGATCGACGCCTACCCCGAGTACACGGGCACGATCGCGCGCGAGATCCTCAAGGCGCGCGAGAACCTGGATCTCGCCGCCGTCAATCGGCGTCTCGCGCCCCTGGGCCTCGCGGCGAGCCTGCCGTTCGGCTTTTCCAACGGCTACGCGCTCGGCATGACCGGGAAGCAGGCGGCTGCGAAGTCGATCGCGCGCCTCTCCGATCTCGCCGCGCACCCCGCCATCGCCCTCGGGCTTTCCCACGAGTTCCTCGGGCGCGAGGACGGCTGGCCGGGGCTTCGCGCCGCCTACGGCCTGCCGCAGCGCGACCCGCGCGGGCTCGACCACGGCCTCGCCTACGAGGCGCTCGCGGCGGGCGAGGTCGAGGTGATCGACGTCTACACGACGGATGCGAAGATCGCGCGCCACGCGATCCGCGTCCTCGCCGACGACCGCGGCTTCTTCCCGCGCTACGACGCGGTCGTGCTGCACCGGATCGACGCGCCCGCGCGGCACGCGAAGGCCTTCGCGGCGTGGTCGGCGCTGGAGGGCCGGATCGACGAGGCGGCGATGATCGCCCTCAACGCGCGCGCCGAGCTCGACCGCGTCGCCTTCGCCGACGTCGCGCGGGAGTTCGTCGAGGGCCGGGCGGGCGCCGCCCCGCGCGGCCTCGCGCGCTCGCTCTTCGGGCCGGACTTCGCGCGCCTCGCGCTCGAGCACCTGCTCCTCGTCTTCGGCTCCCTCGCCGCGGCGATAGCGGTGGGCGTGCCGCTGGGCGTCGTCGCCTCGAAGGTGAAGCCCCTCGCGCAGCCGGTGCTCGCCGCCGCGGGCCTCGTGCAGACGATTCCCTCGCTGGCGCTCCTCGCCTTCCTCGTCCCCTTCACCGGCATCGGCGCCCGGCCCGCGCTCGTGGCCCTCTTCGTGTACGCGCTCCTGCCGATCGTGCGCAACACCCACGCGGGGATCGCCGGCGTCGGCGCGGGGCTGCGCCAGTCGGGACTCGCGCTGGGGCTCACGCCGGCGCAGGTGCTCCACCGCGTCGAGCTGCCGCTCGCGCTTCCCACGATCCTCGCGGGCGTGAAGACCTCGGCGGTGATCAACGTGGGCACCGCCACGATCGCCGCCTTCATCGGCGCGGGCGGCTTCGGGGAGAGGATCGCCAAGGGCCTCGCGGTGAACGACCACGAGATGCTCATCGCCGGGGCG
>CALEJW010000072.1 GCA_937898635.1 uncultured Pseudomonadota bacterium
GTCCAGGGCATGAAGATGCTGGCACCGTTGTAGAGCCCGCTTCCCCAGCCGTCGAGGTGGCCGATCTCGACGACGGCCTCCGCGGGCGCGACGATCTTCACGCCCGTGGCCTTGGCGGTGAGGCGCAGCGGCTCCGCGTGCGGGAGCTTTCTCGAGGACGGAATGCCGCAGGTGCCGAGATAGCCGCCGTTGGCCACGCGGATCTCGACCTTCGTGTGCCCGCCCTCGGTCTTCTCCACCCGCGCCACTTCCACGCTCATCCGCGGCACGAGGGCCGCCACGCGAAGGAAGGCCGCGCTCTGCGAGGCGCAAGTCTCGGGGAGCATCTCGTAGGGCGGGTTCCAGATGCCCACGCGCCCGTCGAAGCCGCCCACCTCCACCTCGCCCAGCTGCGGGTGCGCGACCTTGCGCCAGCGCTTGAAGGCGCGGCCCGCGTTCTTCTCGCGGTCCAGCTTCGCCAGCGCGAGGAAGTCCTTGCGCTCGAGCTGCGCGTAGTGGTCCACGAAGGGCTTCTTGCGCTCGATGCCGAGCTGCTTGAAGAGATCCCACAGCTCGATCACGTAGGCGAGGCAGCCGCGCTGGTGGTAGGCCCAGTCGGAGAGGTCGCCGTGGATGGGCTTCTCGGGCTCGTAGAGGAACTCGTGGAAGCCGCTCACCGTGGCGTAGCCGGTGTGCTCCGTCATCCACGCCTCCACCTGCTTGAAGATGGCCAAGTCCGTCTGGTCCATCTTCTGGTCGGGCTTGTCGCCGAGCGGGCGGATCAGCACGCCGCCGAAGGTGTGGAGATTCAGCCACGTCATGATGTTCGGGTGCTTCGTCGCGAACTCGATGATCGCGCGCGTCTCCGGCGTGCTGCCCGGGTAGTGGCCGGCGCCCGCCTGGTCCGGTTCCGCCGCCCACAGGTAGGGGAAGTTGCGGTTGAAGTCGTTGAGGTTATCGGAGAGGAAGTAGGGATCGGGCACGCGCAGGCCGTCGAAGTTGGCGATGCGGCCCTCGGGGTAGAGCTTGTAGAAGGGGCCTTCGTCTTCCGGCAGCCGCGGCACCATCACCGGGGGATCGAGGGGCTTGCCGTCCTCGCCGCGAAGCTCCACGAGCTCCCCATCGGGACTCAACTTCCGCATGTAGCCCGTCTCGCCGTCGCCGTCGATGTCGGCCGCCTCCCAGTAGGCGTGGTCCTTCGCGACGCGGTCGTTCACGGGGCTCGAGCGCACGTAGCGGCCCTTCTTGAGGACCTCCTCGGCGCCGTCGGGCGAGATGCGCGGCACGACGTAGAAGAGCGTCTCGCGGATCGCCTGCGCCATGTGCTTCGGCAGCGCCTTGCCGCCCGCCTCGTCCTTGCCGCCGTGGATCGCGAGGATGTCCTCGGCGAGTGCCAGCGCAACGCTGGAGCCGCACACTTCGGAGGCGTGCATGTTGCCGTCGATCCAGACCGCGGGACGGATGTCGTCGGGATTGCGGCCGATCGTGAGCACCGGGATGTCGCGGCCCGCGGCGCTCGTGCCGAGCGTGCCCAGGGTGACGAGATCGGGATGCTCGCGGGACCAGGCGGCGAGCTGGGCGGAAAGTTCGTCGTAGTCGAGGTACTTGTTGCGGAACATGGAGGGAATCCTCGTGAGAGATCGGTCTGGTGCGCCACGCCTTTGCGTCGAAGGCGGGATGGGTCGGGGGGTTACAGCCGCCGCGATTGCGGCAAGGCCGCCATTCTACGATCAAGCGTGAGGGTGACGAGTTCGGCCACCCGGTAGTCGTCCGCGATGAGGCGGTCGAGGAGCCCGCAGCCGCCCCGCGCCTCCAGCGCCGCGAACACGCCCGCGCCGTTGAGCGGCGCCACGAGCCCGCTCGACAGGACGCTCGCCAGGGCCGCGCGCGCCTCCGGCTTGGGCACGCCGTAGTGGTGCTGGAGCACGACGTAGGTCTCGCCGATCACCTGGTTCGAGGCGAAGACCTCCGCGTCCTCGCCCTCCACCAGCCGGGTGAGCCTTCGCACGCAGTCGTCGAATTCCCGCGCCGGGTCTCCCGTGGCGAGGCGGACGAGGATGGAGGTGTCAATCCCGAACCGCGCGGCCATGGGGCTTGTCGCGGAAGGCCGCGAGGTCGAACCGGCCCTTGCCACGGCGCAGCTTGCCGCGAAGGGGCGCGAGGCGGGAGGCGTCGATGCTGCGCGCGCGCAGGACGTAGCCTTCGCGGCCTTCCGCGAGCTCGAGCCTGTCCCCGGGCTTCACGCCCAGGGCGTCGAGCACGCGCGCGGGGAAGGTGACCTGGCGCTTGGAGGTGATCTTCACGAACATGGCGGGGGCTCCGGGGTGCCTTACCGGAATTATACATTGGTAAGGCGGTACGGGGCCGTTGCGGGCGCCTGACCATTGAAGGGGACGCTTCCCTTCATCCAACTTGGTATCGTTCGGGGATCCCTTCGACGCGAGAACCCCATGGCCCGCAACATCCTCGACGAATCACGCATCCACCCCGCCATCCGCGACAAGGTGGCCACCCGGCACGCCGACATCGTGGGCGAGGTGCAGGAAGCGGTCGCGGCGAACGCCGTGGTCGTGGTGGGCCTCGCGTGGAACCCGCACGTGTGGAAGGCGAAGCGCCTCCTGGATTCGGCCGGCATCGCCTACCGTCACTTGCAGTACGGCAACTACCTGAGCGGGTGGCGGCGGCGCAACGCGCTCAAGATGTGGACGGGATGGCCCACCTTCCCGATGGTGTTCGTGAAGGGGGTGCTGGTAGGGGGTGCGGCGGACCTGGAAGCCCTCGCCGCGAGCGGGGAACTGGAACGGATGCTGGCCCAGGGGGGTCCTACCTGACAACGGATTCCCCGCCGGCGCGTTAACAGGGGGACGGA
>CALEJW010000073.1 GCA_937898635.1 uncultured Pseudomonadota bacterium
CCCTCTCCCTTGGGAGAGGGCCGGGGTGAGGGGATCGCCCCCTTTCCCGAGGGAGAAGGTTTTCGTGCCGGCGGGCCCTAGAGCGCCTTGCGGAAGACGAAGTGCGTGCCGAGGTGCCCGCCATCGCCGGTGGGCAGCACGATGACCGGGTGGCCCGCGTGCCGCGCGATGCGCGCCATCACCTCGTTCAGGTCGTAGTCATACATGTGGATGGTGCCCTCGGGCGGGCTCCAGCCGGCATCGACGAGATCGACGATCGTGTCGCCGTCGCGGCGGTAGTAGAGCGCCCGCGGCGATTCGTGGACGAGGAGCTCGCGGGATTTCGCGTAGGTGACCTGGATCGAGCCGATGCCGCCCGTGGCGAGGCGATCGACCAGCGCCTGGATCAGGCCGTAGCCCCGCGCGGGCGGGATGTGCTGCAGCACGATGAAGCTGTTCACGAGGTCGAAGCTGCCCTCGACGCGCTCGAGCCGGTCGTCGCTCGCGACGAGCCTCACGTTGGAGACCCCCGCCTGCTTCGCGTGGCGCTCGCACAGCGCCAGCATGGCCGGCGCGACGTCGGCCCCGACGGCCTCTTCCACGCGCCGCGCGAGCGGGATGAGGAGCCTGCCGACGCCGCAGCCGAAGTCGAAGGCGCGCTTCGGCGCGAAACCGGGGTCGAGGTGCTTCCTCGCGAGCGCCAGCAGGTTCGCGACGAACTCCTCGCCCGTGGCCATGAATTGCGCGAGTCGCTCGGCGTCCACTGCCGCCTTGCGGTACTCGTCCCGGCTGAGGACGCCCCAGTAGGGGTCGTCCCGGGCGACCCGCTCCCAGTCGCCGTCGGTGTCGCGGCCGCGTTTGCTCATCGCGCGCCGCCGCGGGAGGGATCGACCGGCCCCGGCTTGGCGCCCGCCGCGGGTGACGCGGCGAGATCCTCGATCATCCGCCACGCCAGGGCGCCGAGCTTCGCCGGATCCAGCCGCTCGCGCACCGAGGCGCTCGCGCGCCGCCCGATGTCCTCGCGGCGCCCACGGTCCCGCAGCGAGCGCATCGCCTCGGCGGCGGCCTCGAGATCCGGGTCCGCCCAGCGGCTGCCCGAGGGATACGGGCCGTAGGGCCGCTCGGTCTCGACGACCCGCGCGGGGACGAGGAGCCCGTTCGACTCGTCCATGAAGTCCAGGTTGCCGGAGTAGGCGGTGGCGACCACCGGCAGGGCGAGCGCCATGGCCTCCGCGCAGGTGAGGCCGAACCCCTCGGCGCGGTGCAGGGACACGTAGGCGTCCAGGGACTTCACGAAGCCGAGCGAGTCGTCGCGCGAGAGCGTCGCCTCGAGGAACAGCACCCGGTCCGAATCCGCGGTCGCGCGCAGCAGCTCGTAGTCGTAGAGCCCCTGCGTCCTGCCGTTGACCTTCAGCACCAGGTAGCAGCCGTCGTCGTCGCGGAAGGCCTCCCGGAAGGCGCGCACGAGGCCGCGGACGTTCTTGCGCTCGAGCACGCTCAGCGGGTCGAACGCGAAGCCGAAGAGGGTGCCCTCCTCCGGCAAGCCGAAGCGGCGCCGGTCCGCCCTGGCCCTTCCGATCGCCGCGAAGTCCACGGTGTGCGAAAGCACGCGCACGGGGCACGCCACCGTGCGGCGCACCGCCTCGGCGGCGTAGTTCGACGGCGTCCAGATCTCGTCGAACGGCGCCGCGCTTTCGCACCAGCGCGCGGGAAGTTCCTCGGTCTCCCAGGTCCAGTAGCCGACGTTGCGCCGGCCCCGGAAGGCGGCGGGGAGAAAGCACTTCAGCAGCGAGGCCGAATCGGCGTTGGCCACGCAGAGGGACACGTCCGCGCCGCCGAAGGGCCAGCCGAAGATCGCCGGGCCGGTGGGCACGCCCTCCCGCCCGGACAGCGGGTGCGGCAGCGTCATCTCGCGCACGCTCGCCGGCCGGCCCGCCAGCGTCGCGCGCAGGCTCCGCGCCGACTCCCCCATCCCGGAGGACGCGTCGTGGAAGCCCGCCACGTTGACGCGCGGCCCGCCCGATCGCCTCGCCGCGAGATCCTCCCGCAGCCGGCGGACGAACTCGAAATTGCGCCGGTGGTCGAGCCCCGGGACCGAGTAGCGCGCGAAGTCGTCGCCGGAGGCGGCCGGCACGCCGCCGCCCGAGAGGAAATGGTCGGCCGGCCCGATCGCGTCCTCGGCGTGCAGGAACTCGAGGATCTCCCCGTGGGGCAGCAGGCTCGCCACTTCCCGGCGGCGCGCGTCGATCGTGTAGAGGCTCGCCGGCTCGCGCGCCGCGCGGCCCTCGTGCTGGTAGAGGAAGCGCATCTTCTCGATCGTGCCGGGGCAGGCGGCCGCGTATTCCGCGAACAGCGAGACCGCGCCGCGATCAAGGTCGAGCTCGTGCGCGTGGTCCGCGAGCCACGACGCGAACTGCGCCGACACGCCGCGCTCGCCGAGCGCGGGAAAGCGCACCTGGAGGTCCCCGCGCAGGAAGTAGATGTTCAGGATGCGCCCGATGCCCGGCGCGGCCTCGCGCAAGGCCCGCGCGTGCGCCTCCTCCAGGCCCAGCTGCCGCGTCCCCTGCGTGGCGATCCAGGTCGCGAAGGCCTCGAAGGCCTGCGGGTCGCTCCACATCCCGCGGTGCCTCGCGAGGATGTCCTCGCGGCCCGCCTTGCGCAGCCGCGCGAACAGGTCGGCGACGAGATCGGCGACCCGCGTCGGGTCCTCGTAGGCGAGCAGCTCCGCCATCCGGTATTCCCGCACGCCGCTGTCGCGGATCCAGGAGCGGAAGCCGGGGTCGTCCGAATCGTGGAGCGCCGCCGGGAACGCCGCGGAAACATCGCCGCGCAATTGCAGAAGGAAGTGGAACAGCAGCACCACCTTCGGGCGGCCGGGAATCACGTCGCGCGACATGAGGAACCGGCAGAACTCGTCGGGCTCGGCCACGGGACAGGGCGTCGGGCGCTTGCCGCGCGCCGCCCACTGCATGATCGCGCGCACGACGTCGAGCGGAACCGGCACGCCGTTGCCGAGCGTCTCGACATCGTAGGGCCAGCCGCTGGACTCCTCGTGGCCGTGCGCGAGAAGGAGCTCCGCCACGTGGTCCGTCAGGGCCTTGAGCGCGGGATCGTGCTCCAGCCGGTGGCGGTTCTGGTGCTTCGACAGCGCGCCCGGCGCGAACGGGTTGTACCCGGAGTAATGGAAGAACACCAGCGGCTTGCCGTCGATCGTCCATTCCCCGCGCTCGTGGCGCAGCTTGCGGTCGTGGAGGTTCCAGTAGGCGACGTTGCAGGCCGGGTCGTGGATGATCCGCGTGTCGGGAAAGAGCGCGGGCACCAGGTCCACCCACTTCTGGTCCACGAAGAGCCCGCGGGGAATGTCCACCACGCAGTCGAGGTAGAGCTTGGTCATCCACCAGTCGAGCAGGCGATCGGTGCTCTCCCCGGCGCGCAGCGCGATGAAGCCCAGGTTGTAGGTCCCGCTCTGCAGGATGGTGAGGTCCGAGGGCATCGCGTCGTCGAAGTAGGGCCGGCGCATGTGCGGGATGAGGCCGATCGAGGCGTGCTCGAGCGCCTCGTACACCGGGTCGAGCGGCCGGAAGACCACGATGTCCGGGTCGAGGAACACCACGGTCTCGTAGCCCCGCCAGCGGAAGAGGTCCGCGAGCACGAAGGGCTTCACGGCCGTGTTGAGCTCCATGATCGAGAACCGGTAGAGGAAGCGCCCGATGTCCGGGATCCCGAAGTCGGCGATCTCGATGACCTCCGCGCCGCAGTCGAGCCTCGCCGGCACGAGCCCGGACGCCTTGTCCACGAGCACGATCACGAAGTCGTTGTCGGGGTGGTGCGCCTTGTAGGTCTCGGCGAGCACCTGCCCGACCGCGAAGTAGTTCTTCGAGATCATCGTGACCGCCACGTGCTTCGCGCTCACGACGCCGCTCCCTTCGGGGCGCCCGGCGCGCGCGAGGGCAGCGTGCGCAGCATCGCCGCGGTTCGCCTCGCGGGCCTCGCCTCGAGGCCGCCCGCCTCGCCCTCCCGCGAGGGCGCCGGCGACGGCCCGGCCGCCTGCGCGCCCGGCATCCCGGCCTCCTCGGGCTCGTCCATGAACCGCTCCACGATCCGCATCACCTGGTTCTCCATGCGCCGAAGCGCCCTCGCCTGCTCGTCGTCGCGCTCCAGGCCGAGCACGGCCGCGAGCACGGGCCCGGCGAAGGGCATTCGCCGCCAGCGTTGCTGCCGCACCGCGCCGTCCACGCGCCGCAGGATCTCCCGCAGCTCGCGCGCCCGCGCGCTGCCGTGCATCTCGCCCAGCGCGCGCAGCCTCGCATCCGCATCAGCCGCGTGCAGCAGGGGGTAGGCGGGCGTGCCGCCTCCCGTCGCGAGGCCCAGGACGAGCAGGCTCGCGCGGGCGGGAAACTCCCCGGCGGGAAGCGCGAGAAGCCTCGCGATGCGCGGCGAAGCCTCCGGGCCGGCGAGCGCCGGCGGGCCCGCGCGCGCGAGGGAGTCGAGTTCCCGGTGCAGTTGCGCGCGCTCCCGGCCCTCCGCGGACTCGCGCAGGCTCGCGAGGATCGCCGTCTTCGAGATGCCGGCGCGAAGCTGCCCGCGGTAGCCGTGGAAGCCGCCCGGCTCCGCCGGGCGCCCGAGCACCGTGAGGTAGGCGCAGCGCACGAAGCGTCCGTCGGCGAGGCCGAGGAGCTCCTCGTAGGTCGACGCGACCGGCCAGGTGATCTCGCGGTCCCGCGCCTCGGCCGCGTGCACGAGCTCGCCGAGGCCGCCAGCCGCGCCCGCGCGCGCCACGGACTCGGGAGACCGGGCGATGCCACCGAGGATCCGCGCCCGCGTCGAGCCCGCACGGAGCTGCTCGAGGCAGGCCCCGAAGCCTTCGGGATCGGGCTCGCGGCCGAGCAGGCGGCGATAGGCATTGCGCACGAACTGCTCGTCGGTGCCGGCAAGCAGCCCTTCGAGGCCGGCACGCCCGCCCCGCGCGGGGGATCCGCCGTCGTCCTCGGTGGGTGCGCTGCTCATGATCATCCGTGTCGGCGAGTCGCGCCCGGTCGAGCGGAACCTACCTCGTCACCTGGACCGCGGTGAGGAACGGGTAGGCCACGGAGAACACCACGTTCAGGAACTTCTGCACCTCCGCGACCGGGGCGTTCGAGACGTAGAGGAGGTCGCGGTTGCCCACCGGGAAGCTCTGCATGACGAAGAAGCTGCGCGGGTCCTTCAGGTCGACGCGGTAGATGACGGGCACCCGGCCCTCGGGCGTGGCCATGACGGGCTGGCGGGGCCAGTCGAGCGCGCCCTTCGGCTCGAAGCGGAAGATGAACACGCCCTGGGGATTGGAGCGCGCGTCGAGGAGGCCGCCGGCGCGCGCGAGCGCCTGGGCGAGCGTGATGCCCTGCGCCTCGAAGGCGATCTCCTCGTTCCTGCCCGTCGCCCCGAGCGCGGTGAAGCTGAGCGGCTGGAAGAGCGCGGTCACGACGTCCCCCGGATGCAGGACGACGTTCTGGCGCGGATCCGCGATGATCGTCTCCAGCGGAAGCGAGTGGACGCTGCTGCCGCGCGTGACCTGGATGGTGGTCTTGTTCACGGGCTGCTTCACGCCCGCGGCCGCGGCCAGCGCGTCCAGGAGCCGCTCGTTGCCCGGCGCGAGCTGCACGCGCGTGCTGGTCGTCACGTCGCCCACCACGAGCGCGTTGGACGAGAGGTTGCGCGTGCGGCGAACGATCACCTCCGGCTGGTTCGCCTTTCCGGCCAGGCGGGCCACCACGTCGCCGGCGATCGCCTCGGGCGTGCGCCCGTCGGCCTTGACGCGCCCGGCGAACGGCACGGAGATGAATCCCTCGTCGTCCACCATCTGCTCCGGGAGCGTCGTCGCGCGCGAGCCGCCGGGCGCCGTGCGCCCCTCGAGCACCGTGGCGCCGAACAGCGTGGCCGGGGCGGCCTCCCAGATCGACACCTCGAGCAGGTCGCCGCGCCCGACCTTGCGCAGGGCGACGGGCTCGTTTCCGAGGGTCTCGGAGAACATCCGCTGCGTGCGCTGCGCGAGGAGCCGGCGGGTGACGGCGTCGTCCACGTCCACGATCTGGATCGCCGCCGCGAGTTCGGGCTTCGCCGCGGACTCGTCGATCTCCGCGCGCGTGGGCCCGGTCGAGGAGATGAACGACGCGCAGCCCTGCAGGAGCAGCGCGAGCGAAAGCGCGCCGATGGCGCGCCCGGAGGCGGATTGTGGGAAGGAGCGCAAGGGGGATCGGATCGTTGGGCTCCTGAATGGTAGCAAATACGCGCAGCCGCCGGGCCGGCCGCCGCCGCGCGGGCGCGGTTTGCTACGATTCGGCTGGTTCCGGATTCCCGCGGAGTTCGCCTTGCCCCCCGTCCTGATCGACGTGACCCGCCTGCTCTACCGACGTGCGAGGCGGATGCTGCCCACGGGCATCGACCGCGTGGGGCTCGCCTACGTCGCCCGCTACGCCGAGGGGGCGCGGGCCGTGCTGAGCCTGGGTCCCTTCAGCGCCGTGCTCTCGGCGCGCGACTCGGCCCGCGCGTTCCGCGCGGTCTCCTCGGCGGGCGTGCCGGTGCGCGCGCTCGCGCTCCGGCTCGTGCTCAAGGCCTTCCTGTGGCGGTGGCTCGCCGGGGGCGGCGAGGGCGCGATCCTCATCAACACGGGCCACACGGGACTCGGGCACCCGCGCCACGGGTGGTCGCTGCGGCGGCGAGGCGCCCGCCTGGTCG
This sequence comes from uncultured Pseudomonadota bacterium, assembly GCA_937898635.1. Classification (GTDB taxonomy): domain Bacteria; phylum Pseudomonadota; class Gammaproteobacteria; order Burkholderiales; family Usitatibacteraceae; genus FEB-7. Next base: position 6,694 of record CALEJW010000073.1, read on the forward strand.
CGGTGGTGCACGATCTCATCCCGATCACCCACGCCGAGTACTTCCCGCCCGGGGAACTCGAGACCCACCGGGTGCGCATGCGCTGCGCGGCGACGCTTTCGGCGGGAATCGTGGCGAACTCCCGCTGCACGCTCGCCGCGCTCGACGCCTTCTGCCGGCGGGAAGGCATCGCGCGCGCGCCGGCCATCGTCGCCCACCTGGGCGGCGGCATCGCCGCCCTGGCGCCCGGCGAGCGGCCCATCGCGCCGCCCTACTTCGTGGTCCTCGGCACCGTGGAGCCGCGCAAGAACCACGCGATGCTCCTGCACCTCTGGCGGCGGCTGGCGGCGACGCGGGGAGCGGATGCCCCGCGCCTCGTGCTCATCGGCCAGCGCGGCTGGGAGTGCGAGAACGTCGTGGACCTCCTCGAGCGCTGCGACGCCCTGCGCGGGCTGGTGATCGAGAAGTCGCAGTGCAGCGACGAGGAACTGGTCACGTGGCTCCA
>CALEJW010000074.1 GCA_937898635.1 uncultured Pseudomonadota bacterium
GACGGGGCGGGAACGACGAAACGCCCGGCTCCCCGGCGTGCCCGCCTCAGGCCATGAACCAGGCCGCCGCGAGGAGCGCCGCGGCCATCACCGCGAAGCCGCCGAGGCAGCGCCGCCCCAGCGAGGCCCCGCCCGCGACGAAGACGATCGTCGCCTTCACCACGATGTTGGAGCACAGGGCGACCACGATCGCCGTCACCGCTCCCGCGGCCGTGACCTGCGCCTCGCCGAAGAGCCGGAAGGACGAGAGCGAGATCGCGTCCACGTCGGTGAGGCCCGAGACCAGCGCCACCGCGTACACGCCGCGCATGCCCGCGAGGTCGTTCAGCCACGCCGCGGCCATGAGCACCGCCGCGTAGGCCACGCCGAAGCCCAGCGCCACGGGAAGGTCCGTGGGGTTGGTGAGCTCGGGATTTTCGATGCGCTCGCTGTCGGCGTGGCGCCGCCAGGTGAGCCAGGCCACGGGCAGCGCCGCCACGAGGCCCGCGGCCATCACCGGCAGCATCGCCGGCAGGATCCGCGGCGACACCGCCACGGCGAGCACCGAGAGCCGGGCGAGGACCACGAGGTTCGCGAGCAGGATCACGGTGGCCGCCGTCCCCTCGAGCGCGGGCTTGCCGCGCGCGCCGCGCGAATAGACGAGCGTGGTGGCGGTGCTGGACACGAGCCCGCCCAGCGCCCCCAGCAACAGCACCGGCCCGCGCCCGCCGAGGAGCCGCCACGCCACGTAGCCCGCGAGGCTCACGGCGGAGATGAGCACCACCATCAGCCACAGGTGGTAGGGATTGAGCGCCCCGTAGGGACCGAAGCCCTGGTTGGGCACCACCGGCAGGATGACGAGGGAGAGGACGGCGAACTGCAGCACGCTACCGATGTCGGTGGCCGTGAGCTTCGCCGAGAAGCCCTCGAGCTGCGACTTGTAGTGCAGGAGCGCCGTGGTCACGATGGCCACGGCGATGACGATCTCGCGGTTGCCGTGCCAGAGCGCCGCGCCCAGGCAGAAGATGAGCGCGGCGGCCATCACCGTGGTCGCGCCGGCGTCCGGGGCGGGCGTGGAGACCGGCGCCCGGTGGTAGGCCGCGATCAGCGCGCCGGCGGTCGCGAGGAGCCCCGCGACCACGAGCCAGTGGGAGCCGAGCCGGTCGTCGAGCATGGCGCAGGTGGTGCCCAGCATGGCGATGAGGGCGAAGGTGCGCACTCCCGCCTTCGCTTCCTTGTGGCGCTCGCGCTCCAGCCCGACCAGCAGGCCGACGGCGAGGCTCGTGAGGTAGGAAAGGGAAACGGCGTAGTCGTCGCTCATGACGGGATTCCCGCTCCCCCCAGTCTGCGGGCCGGGCGCCGCGGGCCCTTGACTGCGGTCAACGCTCCTTCGCGGGGCAGACCCAGCGGCGGAGCCACTCGCGCACCCGCTCGCGCGCGTGCCGGGCCGCGACCTTTTCCTCGGGCGTGGCGTCGGCGCGGAAGTCGAACGCGCGCCGGGCCATCGGATAGGCCTGCAGCTCCGCCGGCACCCCGTTCTCGTAGAGGGCGTAGAAGGCGCGGCCGATGTTGTTCCGGCGCAGCTCGAAGTCCTGCTCCCCGATGAGGAAGAGCACCGGCGCGCGCAGGCGCAGGACCTCGGGCGCCACGCCGAAGAGCTGGTCGGGCTCCGGGGCGTTGGGGTCCTGCATGTGCCCCGCGTAGGCGGCGATGGCGGCCACGTCCGCGGGACGCTTCGCGGCGAGGCGGATCGCGTAGTAGCCCCCGCGCGAGTAGCCGACGATGCCCGCGGGCCCCTTGCAGGCTTCGGGCCGGGCGAGGAGCGCGTCCAGGGCCGCCTCGACGTCGCCCTCCGTCGCCGGGTCGTGGGGGCGCGGCCAGCGCTCGAGGAAGCGCCCGCTCTGCCAGTCGGGGGCGACCACCAGGAAGCCCTGCCCGGCGAGCTCGCGCACGTGCGCCCGGTCCGCGTCCTCGTAGCCGCGCCGCGCGTGCACGTAGAGCACCGCGGGGAAGGGCGGCTTGCCGGCGGGAATGGCGATCTCGATGGGCACCTCCACCGTCCCCGCGCGCAGCGTTTGCTTGCGAACCTCCACCCCGGCGGCGGCCGTGGCGGCGGTGCCGAGGATGATCGCCGCAAGGTACCGTAACGCGTCCATCGCCTGCCTCCGTTTTCGCGGACCGGCAGCCCGTGGCAAAATGCCGCCTTCGTCCATGGACTTCTCCATGGAGATTACATCCACCCAAGGAAGACCATGAACCGAACCCTCGCCATCGCCCTCCTTGCCGCGGCCGCCGGGGCCGTCGGCTGCGCCGCCACCGATCCCAGCGCCAGCACCGCACCCCAGGGAGCGGCGAACGAAGAATACGTGACCGGCAGCCGCCTGCCCCGCAAGTCCACCGGCGAGCCCCAGAAGGGCATGAGCAAGGAGGACTGGCGCCTCGAGTCGGGCCGCGGCATCGGCAACGCGCCCAAGGGCAACTGAACATCGCCTGTTCCGGCACCGCGGGCCGCGGAATGCCCGCGGTAGCCGCGGGCGGGCGGACCGGCCTGCCGGCCCCGCCCCCCGCGCGAGCATCCTGAGACCGGGCTCCCGTTCCCATGGTCTATTCCGCGATCCTCTTCGCCTCGATCTTCCTGGTCCTCGCGTTCGCCATCGAGCGCCTGGGCCGGTTCCTGCGCGTGCCCTCGGTGATCGTGATGATCGTCACGGGCCTCGTCGCGAAACCCCTCCTGGGCGCCCGAGGGGTCGAGCTGGCGGGCCTGGAAGTCGTGGTGCCGATCCTCGGGGCCATCGGCCTCATCCTCATCGTGCTCGAGGGCGCGCTCGACATCGAGCTGCGCCGCGACCGCATCCGCACCGCCGCGGGCGCGATCACGATCGCGGTCGCGGGCTTCTTCTTCCTCGTCCTCTTCTTCGGCTCCATCGCGCTCCTCGCGCTGGGCCTCTCGCCCTTCCACGCGGCGCTCCTCGCGGTGCCCTTCGCCGTGATCAGCAGCGCGGTCGCGATCCCCAGCAGCGACTTCCTGCCGCCGAGGAGCCGCGAGTTCGTGATCTACGAGAGCTCGGTCTCCGACATCCTCGGCGTGCTCGTCTTCTTCGCGCTGCTCAACTCCACGGGCACCCTCGCGAGCGTGGCCGCGGGGCTCATCGGCGGCGGCGTGCTCTCGCTCCTGCTGTCCATCGTCTGCGCCGTCGGGCTCATGCTCGTCCTCGTGCGGATCGACGGGCACATCCGCTTCATTCCGCTGCTGGCCGGTCTCTTCGGCCTTTACGCGCTGGGCGAGATCCTGCACCTCTCGCCCCTCATCATGGTGCTGCTCTTCGGGCTGGCGCTCAACAACCCGACGCTCATCACGCGCTTCCGGCCGCTGCGCAACTGGGTGGACGATCGCTACGAGGAGACGCTGGTGGGCTTCAAGGGCCTGGTGCTGGAGCTCACCTTCGCCGTGCGCGGGTTCTTCTTCCTGCTGCTGGGCTACTGGACGGAGCTGTCCACGCTCGCCGCGCCCGAGGCCTGGGCCGCCGCCGTGCTGGTCCTCGTCACCATCTACGTGAGCCGCCACTTCATGCTGAAGGCGAGCGGCCACAAGCGCGGGGCGGCACTCACGTGGTTCGCGCCTCGCGGCCTCATCACGGTGCTGCTCTTCCTCTCCGTGAAGGAGGCGCTGGAGCTGCCGCGCTACCTCGACGGGACCGTGGTCCTCGTGCTCCTCGCCTCCTCCGCCCTCATCGCCGTGGCCCGCTTCCGGCTCACGAAGGAAGACGCCGAGGCGGCACGCGCGGCGGCGGAAGAAAAGGCGAAGGAGAAGGACCGGGCGGAGGAAACGGACGAAGGCGCCGCGCAAGCTCCGGAGCCCGGGAACGCCCCGCAGGGAAAGCCGCCCGCGGCCTGAGGCGCGCGGCTCAGGCGGCCCTCGCCTCGCCCGCCTCCTCGTAGGTGCGCCCGTCGCGGATGTGGTAGATCCGCCGGAAGGTCGGGATGATCTTCTCGTCGTGGGTGACGACGATGATCGCGGTCCCGAAGCGCTGCGCCATCTCGTTGAGGATGCGAACCACCGTCAGCGCCCGCTCGCTGTCGAGCGGCGCCGTGGGCTCGTCGGCGAGGATCACCGGCGGGCGGTTCACCAGCGCGCGGGCGATCGCCACGCGCTGCTGCTCGCCGCCGGAGAGCTGCGACACGAGCGCCCGCGAGCGGTGGCCCACGTCGAGCGCGGCCAGCATCTCGCGCGCGCGATCGCGCGCCTCGCCGTCGGGCACGCCCGCGAGCATCGGCAGCAGCGCGACGTTGTCGGTGACGTCGAGGAAGGGGATGAGGTAGGGCGCCTGGAAGACGAAGCCGATGCGGTCGCGGCGAAGCGCGCGCAGGTCCGCCACCTTCCAGCCCCCGTCGTAGATCGTCTCCCCGCCGAGCGCCATGCGGCCGGCCGTGGGCTCGATCACCGCGCCGAGGCACTTGAGCAGCGTGGTCTTGCCCGAGCCGCTGGGGCCGATGAGCCCCACGACCTCGCCCGGCGCGACGCTCATGTCCACGCCCTTCAGCGCGTCGACGGCCGCGTCCCCCTCGCCGTAGCGCTTGGCGAGCCCGCGGATCTCGATGGCCGTGTCCATCTAGCCCCCGATCGCCGTCGCCGGGTCGACGCGCAGCGCGGCGCGGATGGCCACCAGGCTCGCGAGCGCGCAGATCGCGAGCACCAGGGCCGCGCCGAGGACCGCGTCCCCGGGCAGCAGCAGCACGTACTTCGGGAAGATCGGCGCCCAGAGCGTGGCGGCGGTCTTGCCCACGAGGAAGGCGATGAGCCCCAGGCCGAGGGCCTGCTGCAGGATCATCGCGGCGATGGTGCGGTTCTTCGCGCCGATCAGCTTGAGCACCGCGATCTCGCGGATCTTGCCCAGCGTCATGGTGTAGATGATGAAGGCGACGATGGCGGCGCTCACCACGGCGAGGATCACGAGGAACATGAAGATCTGCCTCGACGAGGTGGCGATCAGCTTGGCCACGACGATCTCGTCCATGTCGGCGCGGGTGTAGGCCTCGAGGTGCTTCCAGCGCCGGATCTCCCGGGCCACGACCGCTTCGTCGGCGTGGGGCGCGAGGCGCAGGAGCACGGCGTTCACGCTGCGGCTAGCGGACTGGCTCGCCTGCACCGCCTCGAGGAGCCCCGGCACCCCCGGGCGGTTGAACGCGGGATTGGCGGCGGTGCGCGCGCGCTCGTTCACCAGGGCGTCGTTGTCCTTCGTGAACTGGACCTCCTGGGCGTCGCGCAGCGGCACGAAGACCATCGGGTCGCCCCCGGAGGAGACCATGCGGCGCGTGAGGCCGACCACGGTGTACTCGTGGCGGCGGATGCGGATGCGCTCGCCGAGCCGGAAGCCCGCGCGCAGGTCCGCGACCGCCTCGTAGTGCGAGCGCGTGACGGGACGGCCCGCGACGAGGAAGCCGGGCTCGCCGGGTTGCCCCGGCTCGAAGCCCACGAGCATCACCCGCACGTCGCCGCGCTCGTGGGGGATCTGCATCGTGAGGTAGGTGACGTTGCCCGCCGCGGCCACGCCGCGCACGGCGAGGAGCGAGCGCCAGGCGTCGTCGCGCACGCTCGAGGGCTCCGCGTAGGGCCCGAGCGTGTCGCGCTGCACGACCCAGAGGTCGGCGCCGCCGTTCTGCAGCAGCACCCGGCCGTCGTCCACGAGCCCCCGGTAGATGCCCGCCATGGAGAGCGTCACGCCGACCAGCAGGCCGAGCCCGAGGCCGGTGAAGGCGAACTTGCCCCAGCCGTGGAGGATGTCGCGGCCCGCGAGGTTGATCATGGCGCGGCGACGATCGCGGGGACGACCTTCAGCCGGGCGTCCGCCTTCAGGGCCTGCTCGCTGTGCACCACCACCTCGTCGCCCGCCTTGAGGCCGTCGAGCACCTGGGTGCGACCGTCGAGCGTGGTGAGGCCCGCCTTCACCGGCCGGAACGCCGCGCGGCCGTTGGCGACCTGCCAGACGCCGTCCTCGCGCCCTACCCGCTTCACCGCCGCCGCCGGCACCCAGCGCTCGTCGGGGAGCTCGGCGATGCGGATCGTCACCTCGACCAGCTCGCCGACCGAGACGCCCTCGGGGCGCGCGGCGAAGCCCAGGTTCACGATCCGCTCCTCGGTGACGGCGTCGCTCACCCAGTCGAGGCGGTGGACTTCAGCGCGGTAGGCGCGTTGCGGGTCCGAGCGCAGCACGACCTCGGCCGGCTGGCCCACGCGCAGGCCGCCGGCCTGCCCCTGGTCGATGCGCGCGCGGATCCAGAGGCTCTCGGGGTCGATCACCTGAAGCACCGCCTGGCCCGCGACGAGCGTGGTGCCGGGCTCGGCCAGGCGCGCGCTCACCACGCCGTCGACGGGACTCGCGAGGCGCGCCTGCGCGCGCAGCTTGCCGGTGCCCGCGAGTTCCGAGAGCGCGCGCTCGTGGTCGCGCCGCGCGGCGGCGAGTTGCGCCGCGGCGGCCTCGGCCGCGGCCCGCGCGGCGTTGGCCTCGTGGGTCTTCGCGTCGGCCGCCTCCTGGCTGAGGAAGCCCTTCGCGCGAAGCTCCGCGGAGCGCTGCGCGCTCGCGTCGGCGAGCTGCGCGCGGCTGCGCGCCTCGGCGAGTTGCGCCTGCGCGGCGCGCGCGGTGCTGGCCGCGCGTTCCGCGGCGAGCTTCGCGCTGGCGACGCGGTCCTCGAGGTCGACCGGGTCCAACTCGGCCAGGAGCTGCCCGGCCTTCACCCGGTCGCCCTGGTCGACCAGCACGCGCGCCACGCGGCTCGCCACCGTGGGCCCGAGCGAATAGCTGCGGCGCGCTTCCACCGTGCCGATGCCGAAGGTGCTCGCGACGAGCGGACCCTTCTCCACTTTTGCGACCGTTACCCGCGTCGGGGCGAGCGGTCCCTGGCTGGTCGCGAGCCAGCCGAAGAGGATCAGCGCCGCGATGGCCGCGGCGATGGGCAGGGCGCGGCGCAGGCTCGCGTTCATGGCTTCCCCCTTCCGCGGTAGCCGTCGAGGAGCAGCGGGAAGAGCTGGCGGGCGCGCCGCGCCATGCCGGCCTCGTCCCCGGCGAGCGCCGACTGGATGACGAGGCCCTGCACCGCGCCGATGAAGAGCACGGGCGCGAGGCTCGCGTCGAGCCCCGCGGGAAGCTCGCCGGCCGCCTTCGCCTCGGCGAAGAGCCGCGCCAGGCGCTTGCGATAGGCGCCGATGGTCGCGCGCACCTCGGCGCGCACCGGCGTCTCCCCCGGATACTGCAGCTCGTGGAACATGATCCGGGGCACGCCGGGGTTGGCGGCGACGAAGGCCACGTGGGCGAGGAACACCGCCTCGATCCTGGCGAGCGGCGTGGCGGCCTTCTCCATCGCCGCCTCGAACATCGCCTCCAGCGACTCGCGCACCCACGCGAAGACGGCGAGCCAGATCGCCTCCTTGTCCGGGAAGTGGCGGAAGACCGCGCCCTGGGTGAGGCCCATCCGGTCGGCGATGGCCTGGGTGGTGATCGCCTCGGGGCCGCGCTCGCGGGCCAGGGCGAGGACGGCGCCCACCACTTCCCGGCGGCGCTGGTCCGTGGACAGGCGCGTGCGGGGGGCGGGGCGCGCGGGGCGTGCCGCGCGGGCGGGTCTCGGTGTTTCCATGGGGCCGGGCCGGGGTGGAAGTAAGTAATTGGATACTATCTTACGCCGCGCCCGGGCGGTCTTGCAAGCTCCGCCTTTCCGGCGGAGCCGCTGGCGCGAGCGGCATCCCGATGCGGCTGCGGCCGGGCTCGTGGAGCCTTCCCCGGAAGATATCGGTGCTACCCGGCGAGTTCGTACGCCGTGCTACGGCCACCACCCGCCGTCTTGCGCAGGACCCCGAGGACAATCAACTCCTTGATGTCGCGCAGTGCGGTGTCGGGTGAGCACTTGGCGATGGCCGCCCACTTGCGGCTGGTGAGCTTGCCCTCGAAGCCGTCAAGCAGGCGGTTGAGCAGCTTCACTTGCCGCCCGTTCAGCGGCGTGGTGGCCCAACGCTGCCAGAAGCGCGCCTTGACGAGCACGTCATCCAGCGTCTGCTGTGCATTGCCGATGGCGCGGTTCAGCGTGCCGAGAAACCACGAAAGCCAGGGCGTCACGTCCAGCGTGCCCTTCTGGGTTCGCTCCAGGATGTCGTAGTAGTCCTTGCGGCTGCGCTGGATCTGCGCCGACAGGCTGTAGAAGCGTTGCGGGCTTCCGTCGGCGCGAGCCAGCAGCAGGTCGCCAACGGCCCGGGCGATACGGCCGTTGCCGTCGTCGAACGGATGCAGCGTGACGAACCACAGGTGCGCGAGGCCAGCCTTGAGCAATGGCGGTTCGGTCGTGCGCGTATTGACCCATTCTAGAAATCGCACGACTTCGGCATCCAGCCGTTCGGCCGGTGGCGCCTCGAAATGGACCCGCCGGCGGTGGATGGGGCCCGACGCCACCTGCATTGGACCGCTGGAGTCGTCACGCAGCGCACCGACGCGGATGCGCGTCAGACCGCCATATCCGGTCGGGAACAAGGCTGCGTGCCACCCAAGCAATCGCTCCGACGTCAGCGGCGCGTCGCAGCGGCCGGTGGCGTCGAGCACCATCTCGACGACACCATCGACATGGCGATCCACCGGTGCCATCGCGCCGATGTCCACACCCAGCCGCCGCGCGATGGAGGAGCGCACGGAATCGGCATCGAGCCGCTCGCCCTCGATCTCGCTGGTCTTGAGGACGTCCTGCGTGAGCGTGGTCAGGCTGGCCTGGTCGCGCGACGCCATTCCGACATCGGCCAGACGCCCGAGCAGAATCCCTTGGGCGCGACTGACTTCCGCCAACGGGCCTGCCAGCGCCGCCAGGTCGAAACGCCAGTTCGGCCAGTCGGGACGCTGCCAGATGTAGTCATAATCCCCGCTATTCATGCGGTGATTGTGGCCACGATTCTCCGCGGCCGCAAGCTATTCACCGCCAATAATGCGGCGAATAAGGAAATCAATCCCCGCCGTGGAGTTCCGCGATCAGCGGGCAGCGCACCCGCCCAGGTGCGACGCGGCATCGCTCGACGAGATCAGCGAGGACGCCCTCGATGCGCGAGAGCTCCGCGATTTTCCCGCGCACGTCCGCAAGTTTCCGTTCGGCTTGCTCTCGCGCCTCCCTGCAGCTCGATCCGTCGTCCAGCTTGAGCAGGTCCCCGACTTCCTCCAGGCTGAATCCCAGCCGCTGGGCCGCCTTGATGAAGCGAAGCCGGGCGAGGACCGCAGGGGCGTAGCGGCGAATGCCTCCGAGCGGCTTGTCCGGTTCAGGCAGCAGCCCCTTGCGCTGGTAGAACCGGATGGTCTCGACGTTGACCCCGGCGCTCTTGGCCAGCAGACCTACTGTGAGGGGTGGCGATGCGGTTTTCATGGTCCTTGACTCCGTACTCAGGTACGGACTTAAGTTTGCGCCATGAATGCCGATTCCCCAGGCCAGGAGTCCACTTCCGGCGGCGGCACCCTGCTCGCCGGGGGCATCGCCGCCATCCTCGCCTCGACCTGCTGCCTCGGCCCCCTCGTTCTGATCTCCATCGGGGTGTCCGGCGCGTGGATCGGCAACCTCACGGCACTGGAGCCCTACCGGCCGATCTTTGTCGGCATCGCGGTCATTGCACTCCTCCTGGCGTGGCGGCAGATCTGGCGGCCGGCGGCCGCCTGCGAGCCCGGGCAGGTGTGCGCGATTCCCCGGGTCAACCGCGCCTACCGGATGCTCTTCTGGGCGGTCGTGGCGCTCGCTATCGCGGCGATGGGCTTCCCGCTGATCGCTCCCTGGTTCTATTGAATGGAGAACGCCATGAAGAATCTGCTCGCAGCCCTGGCATTGACATTGCTGGCCGCCCGTGCGGTGGCGGCGACGAAGACGGTCACCCTGTCGGTGCCCGGGATGAATTGCGCAGCCTGCCCGATCACCATCAAGAAGGCGCTCGGCAAGGTGGACGGAGTCGCCAGGACCGAAGTGAATCTCGAGAAACGCGCGGCCGTGGTCACCTTCGACGACTCCCGCACCACGGTCGAGGCCTTGACGCGCGCCACCGGGGAGGCGGGTTATCCGTCCACGCTCGTCGGGGAAAAGAAGTGACCCCCGTGATCCTCGACTCCACGTTGACGTGCCCCGCCTGCGGCCACGTCAAGACGGAGATCATGCCGACCGACGCCTGCCAGTGGTTCTACGAGTGCGGGCAGTGCCACGAGGTGATCAAGCCCAGGCCCGGCGACTGCTGCGTCTTCTGCTCCTACGGGACAGTGCCCTGCCCCCCGATCCAGGAGAAGGGGAAGAGCACCTGCGGCTGCGGCTGAGGCCGATCGCGAACGAGCGGTGATACAGGCGACCCTGCCCTCGCCTCGAGTTTTCCCCGTCCCGAGAACATCGTCGATCATGGGCGCCATCCCTCGCGGCGCCGACCATCGGCGAAGCCGGCAATCGCGAATGTGCTTGACTCTGGAGTGCGGACCAAGGCACATCGTGGATTCGCGCGCTCTTCCGGGCCCCTGGCCGAATCTCCGGAACGTCGCGCATATCCCCAACCCCGAGGAGACCCATCGTGACGGAGAAACGCAGAATCGAAGTGTTCAGCGCCGGATGTCCCGCCTGCCGGGACGTCATCGAACTCGTTCAGCGCATGGCCTGCAGTTCGTGCGAGGTTTCGATCCTCGACATGAATCACATCGACGTGGCGAAGCGAGCCCGGGAGTTGGGAGTGCGCTCGGTACCCGCCGTGGCCATCAATGGCCAACTGGCGTCCTGCTGCTCCGGAACCGGCGTGAAGGAACAAGCGCTTCGAACCGCCGGCCTTGGCCAGGCCTGAGTTTCCGGCAGGGACCGGACTTCAGGCCCCGCGAACGGCAGGGGGCCGGAAGCGCCCGGAACCCTTGACCATGGACCGCGCTCCAAGGTTTACCCTGACACGATTCCCTGGAGAGCGACATGTTCACCATCGGCAGGTTGGCGACCGTGGCGGGGGTGACTCCCGACACCTTGCGATTCTACGAGCGGGAACGCCTCGTCTCACCGGCGGCGAAGACACCCGCGGGATACCGCCTGTATGACGCGGGCTCGCTTCGCCGCGTCCGTTTCATCAGGACCGCACAGCACTGCGGATTTTCTCTCGCCGAGATCCACGAACTGCTGAAACTCAGGCAGGACGGCGAGGCGTGCTGTGCCGACGTGCGCAGCCTGGCGATCCAGAAGAAACTTCGTGTCGAGCAGAAGCTCCGAACGCTGCAGGCCATGTCATCGGCGCTCGATGACCTCATCCGGGGATGCGAAGGCGATGGTTCCCGGACGGACGATTGCTCCATCCTCCATGCGCTCGAACGCGACCCGGAGGCTGGCGCAACGTGACGATCCGGATCGAAGTCATTTCAGCGCCCGGCTGCGGCAAGTGCGCAACCGCCCGGGACGAGCTTCGCTCGATCGCCATGTCGGTTTTCGGTGATCGAAGTGTCACCTGGCGGGAAGTCGACGTGATCGAAGAGCTCCCGTATGCGATCTCGCTCGGCGTCTTGAACTTGCCGGCCATTGCGGTGAACGGGGAGTTGCTCTTTGCCTCTCTGCCGACTCCCGAGCAATTCCGCGGGACGCTTTCGGGATTGAAGCTCCCCTGATGGATCCCGAATCCTTGCGGCAGACGGTGGCCCAGGCCGGAATCGGCGCGCTTTGGATCGGGTTAGCGACGGGATTCGTGTTCAGCTTCAACCCCGTTGCGCTGGCGGCGATCCCGGTGTCGCTGGCCTACGTGACGAAATCGGGCACGTCGCGCCAGGCGGCGATCCACGGAGCGCTCTTCGTCCTCGGCATGATCGCGACCCATGCCGTCCTCGGCCTCGTGGCGGGCGCGGGCGGCAGCTGGGTGCAACAGGTGATCGGGCGCGCCTGGGGCCTGGTGCTCGGGCCGCTCCTCGTCACCCTTGGCTTCATCTGGCTCGGTTGGCTGCGCCTGCCGATTCCCGCGTTGCGTTTCCGCGCGAAGCCCGTAACAGGCGCGTGGGGGGCGTTCGCGCTGGGCGTGCCGTTCTCGGTGGCGATCTGCCCATTCTGCACGCCGGCACTGGTCGTGCTGCTCGGGGTCGCCGCCACCATCGGCTCCCCGGGGTTCGGTGCATCGCTGCTGCTCGCATTCGGCGTGGGGCGCGCGATTCCGGTGCTGCTGGGCGCAATGGCCGTCTCGTGGCTCAGGAATCTCTCGTCGTTGGGCAGGCTCAACCGGATGTTCGAGGCCGCCGGGGGCCTTCTGCTGATCCTGTCCGGCCTCTACATGCTCAACGCGTACTTCATTGCGATTCCGGCATTGGCGTCATAGCGCCCGGCACGCTTGACCTTCCCACGGCAGGAAGGAGTAGCGTGGTCCGCCGATGGTGCGATTCCGGAAGGAGACGCCGACATGAGTCGCAATGCCGAGCACGGACATGCCCGACTTGGTCGTTTGTTGGTGTGGGCGCTTCGGGAGGCGCTCCGGCGGGAAAACGAACCCGTCGCGGACCGCCTGCTTTGCGCGCTGGAGGATCTCGCCCGCGGCTGGCCGGATTTCGGTCCGGTTCTCGATCGCGCCTACCTCGACATGGCTGGAAAGCATGGAAACGCATTGTCGAACTGGCGCGCCTTCCGCCGACGCGAGCGGCGCCTCGATCAAGAATGATCCGGCGGTTCGGCCGCTCAGTGGTCGTGCCGGTGGTGGATGTCGGGATAGTGGGCATGCCCGTGCGTCACGGGCTCGTGGACGTGCCAGTGGTCGTGAGGCTCAGGCGTGTCCTCGCCCGGCGCATGCGCGTGGCGATGGTGTTCGTCGTGCACGTGCGGGTGCCGGTGCTCCAGCCGCTCGTGCCGGTGCTCGTGCTCGTGGTGCTCGGTGAGATGGAGCCACACGCCCGTCGCCATGAGCGCCGCCGCGATCCAGAACGCCGGCGTCGTCGCCTCTCCCAGGAAGAGCAGCGCGACCGTCGCGCCCACGAAAGGGGCGGTCGAGAAGTAGGCGCCGGTCCTCGCCGTGCCCAGGCCCCGGAGCGCCAGCACGAAGAACACGAGGCTCAGGCCGTATCCCAGGAAGCCGACCGCCATGGCGGACATCACCAGCGCGGGCGCCGGGAGCGCGGCGCCCAGGACGAGAGCGATCCCGAGGTTGGTGATGCCCGCGATGAGCCCCTTGCTGCCCGCGATGAAGACGGCATCGGTGGCCGAGACCTTGCGCGTCAGGTTGTTGTCGATGGCCCAGCACAGGCACGCCACGGCAACCAGTACGGGGCCGGCCAGTCCCGTCCGGACATCGCCGCCTGACGGCCAGGAAAGAACGACGCCGCCAGCGACGATGGCCGCCATGCCGACCACGATTCGCCGGTCCGCGTTCTCCTTGAAGACGACCCAGGCGATGGCGGCGGTGAGAACCGCCTCGAGGTTGAGCAGCAACGACGCGGCGGACCCGGTCGTCGCCTGCAGGCCGGACATCAACGCCACCGGGCCCAGCACCCCGCCGAACGCGATGGCCCCCAGCAGCCAGGGCCATTCGCGGCGCGGCAGGTCCGGTGACTTCCAGCCCCGGTCGCGCGCGAGCCTCGTCACGACGAGCCCGGCGCCGCTGCCGAGGTAGAACAGCCCCGCGAGAAGCACGGGCGTCACCTCGCCCACCAGCAGCTTCGCGAGCGGCGTGCTGGCGCCGAAGAGCGCCGCCGCCAGCAGGGCGTGGAGAACGCTCGAGTTCACGTCGCGGAGTCTATCCAGTCCGGGCGCGCCGGCATGCCCGGCGTCCGGCGCGGCTATTTCACCGTGAACCGCACCGTGATCGCCCTCTTGCCGGCGGTGGTCAGCGCGGCGACCACTTTCGCGCCCTTGGCGAGCTTCACGCCCCTGGCCTCCAGCCTGTCGCCTGCCGCCACGAGCTCCGCCTCGCTCTTGTCCGAGCCGCTGAGCACGGTGAGCTTGCCGCTCATGCCGACGGGCGCCATCGGCTTGCCGTGGTCCTCGACATAGATCGCCGCGCCGTCCGGCCTCGCGACCAGCTCGAAGGACAGGTCGCTCGCCGTCTGGACGACGCCGCCGTGCTTCGCGGCTCCTCCGCCGTGGGCCAGGGCGGCCGACATGGGAAGCGCGGAAAGCGCGAGCACGAGGGCGGTGAGGATCGACTTCATCATTGCGGTGTTCTCCGATCGAAATCGGCGCGCTTGGAAAGAGGCGGCGCCGTGAGCCTCGGGAAACTTCGGGTTCGTCCGTTCAATAGGCCTCCTCGGGCTCCGCGTCCGCGGAACGCAGGTGCGCGGGCTTGCCGACGAGGCGCTGCGCGGGCTTCTCGCCCAGCAGCCAGAACAGCAAGGGGGTGAGGAGGGTGTCCAGCAAGGTGGAGCTCACGAGCCCCCCGAAGATCACGACCGCCACCGGGTGCAGGATCTCCTTGCCGGGCGCGTCGGCCGCCAGCAGGAGCGGCGTGAGCGCGAAGGCCGCCACCAGGGCCGTCATCAGCACCGGCGTCAGGCGCTCGAGCGAGCCGCGCACGATCATCGCCTGGCCGAAGCTCTCGCCCTCGAACTTGCAGAGGTTCACGTAGTGGCTGATCTTCAGGATGCCGTTGCGCGTGGCGATGCCCGCGAGCGTGATGAAGCCCACCATCGAGGCCACCGACAGGCTCACCCCCGCGATCCACATGGCGACGACGCTCCCGATGAGGGCGAGCGGGATGTTGGCCATGACGATCCCGGCGAGCACCACCGACTGGTAGCGCGAGTAGAGCACCAGGAACATCAGGGCGAGCGACACGAGCGAGAGCCCGACGATCAGGCGCGTCGCCTGCTCCTGGGCCTGGAACTGGCCCTCGAGGCTCACGAAGGTCCCCGTCGGCAGCGCGGTCTCGCCGATCGCCGCGCGGATGTCGCCGATCACGCGGCCCATGTCGCCGCCGTCGGTGTTCGCGTAGACGACGATCCGCCGCCGGCCGTTCTCGCGGCCGATCTGGTTGGGCCCGTCCGTCTCCTCCACCGTCGCGATGGCCGAGACCGGGATGCGCCCGGACGGCGTGTCGATGAGCGTGCGCGCGAGGTCCTGGGGGCTGCGCCGCGCATCCGGCAGGCGCAGGACCAGCTCGTAGCGACGGGACCCGTCGACGATCTGCGCGCCGTGGGCGCCGTCGGTCAGCGCCTGAAGCACCCGGACGGCCTCGCCCGGCGCGAGCCCGGCCTGGGCCGCGCGGCGGTGGTCGAGCCGGACCGTGATCTGCGGGATGAGGACCTGCTTCTCGACGGTCAGGTCGACGAGCCCGGGCACGGCCGCGAGCCGGGCGCGGAACTGCTCGGCCAGCCCGCGAAGGGTGTCGGTGTCGTCGCCGTAGATCTTGAGCGCGACCTGCGCCCGCACCCCCGAGAGCAGGTGGTCCAGGCGGTGCGAGATGGGCTGGCCGATGGCCACCTGGGCAGGCAGGACGGAGAGCTTCTCCCGGATCTGCGCCATGACCGCCTCGCGGTCGCGACCCGATCGCGCGAGGTCGACGTCGATCTCCGCCGAGTGCACGCCCTCGGCGTGCTCGTCGAGTTCGGCGCGGCCCGTGCGCCGGCCCACCTGCGTCACTTCCGGCACCTCCCGGATGAGCACCTCCGCGACGGCGCCGACGCGGTTCGCCTCGGCGAGCGAGGTGCCCGGATTGAGCATGAGGGAGAGCACCAGCGAGCCCTCGTTGAAGGCCGGCAGGAAGAGGCGCGGGAAGAACGGGACGCTCGCGGCGGCCGCCGCCACCGCCACCACCGCGACGGCGATGAGCGTCCTCGCGCGCGGGAACGACCAGGCGAGGAGCCGGCCGTCCTGGCGCTTGAGCCAGGCCACCAGGGGGCTGTCGCCGTGGTCCAGGCGCTTCATCGAAGGCAGCAGGTAGTAGCAGAGCACGGGCGTCACCGTCATCGAGACGAGCATCGAGGCGAGGATCGACACGATGTAGGCGATGCCGAGCGGCGAGAAGAGCCGCCCCTCGATGCCGGGCAGCGCGAAGAGCGGCACGAACACCAGCACGACGATGATGGTCGCGTAGAGGATGCCCGAGCGCACCTCGACGCTGGCGCGCTCGACCACGTCGAAGACGCTTGCCGGCTGCGCGGCGCCGCGGTTCTGGCGCAGCCGCCGCAGGATGTTCTCCACGCCCACCACCGCGTCGTCCACGAGCTCCCCGATGGCGATGGCGAGCCCGCCCAGCGTCATGACGTTGATCGACTGCCCGAGCCACTGGAACACCACGGCCGTCACGGCGAGCGAGAGCGGGATGGCGATGAGCGAGATGGCCGTCGTTCGCGCCGACAGCAGGAAGGCGAACAGCACGATCGCGACCATGACGGCCCCGTCCCGCAGCGCCTCTCCCACGTTGGCGATCGAGGCCTGGATGAACCCGGCCTGGCGGAAGAGCACGCGCGGCTCCGCGAGGCCCTTCGGCAGGCCCTGCCGGAGTTCCGCCAGCGCCGCCTCGATATCGCCCGTGAGCCTCACCGTGTCGGCCGCCGGCTGCTTCTGCACGCTCACCACCACTGCGGGCACGCCGTTGTAGCCGGCATCGCCGCGCTTGAGCGCGGCGGAGAAGCTCACCCGCGCCACCTGCTCCAGGAGAACGGGGCGGCCCTCCTTCCACGCGACTGCGATGCCCGCCAGGTCGTCGACTCGCTTCGTGCGGCCGAGGTGGCGGATGAGGTACTCGCGGCTGTTGAGGTCGATGAAGCCGCCGCCCGCGTTGCTCGCGAAGCCGCGCAGCGCCTGCTCGACCTGCGTGAGCGACACGCCGAACTGCGCCATGCGCGCCGTGTCCGGCTCGACCCGCAGCTGGCGCACGTCGCCGCCGATCGGGATCACCTGCGAGACGCCGGGGATGGAAAGCAGCCGGGGGCGCAGGACGAAGTCGGCGAACTCCCGCGCAGCCATCGGATCCGCGGCGGGGGCCTTGCCGTCGCCCGCCGCGAGGGGGAGCGCGATCAGCATCACCTCGCCCATGATGGACGACACCGGCCCCATCACCGGCGTGATGCCCTCGGGCAGCTGCTCCTTCACGAGCGCCAGGCGCTCGGCCACGAGCTGCCGGTTTCGGTAGATGTCGGTGCCCCAGTCGAACTCGGCGTACAGGATGGAAAGGCCCACCCCCGAGGTCGAGCGCACCCGCGTGACGCCGGGCATCCCGTTGAGCGCGGTTTCGACCGGGAAGGTGACGAGCTGCTCCACCTCCTCCGGGGCCATGCCGCCCGCCTCGCTGAGGACGGTGACCACGGGCTTGTTGAGATCCGGGAAGACGTCGACCGGCGTGCGCCAGGCCGTCATCGCGCCGTAGGCCATCAGCAGCGCCGCCACCGCCAGGACCAGGAGGCGATTTCGCAGGCTGTAGCGGACGATCCAGTTGAACATGGGGCTCTCCGCTCAGCGAATCTGCGCGATCAGCGGCGCGCCCTGCACGACGACGCGGTTGTCGGGCGCGAGGCCGTCCACGACCACCACGGTTCGCGCATCCAGGGGGCGCACCTTCACCGGCTGGGGGATGAAGCGCTCGGCGCCGGACTTGATCCAGACGATGGGCTCGTTCGCCGGATTTCGCACCACGGACTCCGCGGGGAGCACGATGCCCTTGACCCGGTCCGACTGCGCCACGACCAGGGTCACGGGCTGGCCGATGGCGAGCGGCAGCGCCTTGCCCGGCGCCGGGGCCCGGACCGCGAAAGTGAGCGGCAATACGCCGTCGCGCAGCGACCGAGACGCGCCGAGGAGCTCGAGGCGCGCCTCGGGAAGCCCCTGCAGCTGCGCGCTCGCGATGCGCCCGGGAAGGCCCGCGTCGGCCGTCGTGGCCTCCACCAGCATGCGGCCGGGATCGACCACCTCGAAGAGCAGGTCGCGCGCCTCGACCACCTGCCCGGCGAGCACGTCGGCCCGGGCGACGACGCCCGAGACGGGCGAGACGAGCGATTCGCGCGCGTCGAGACTTTCGCCGACCGCTTTCTCGCGAGCCCGGAGGCTTTCGGCTTCCACCCGCGCGGCCTCGATTTCCTTGCGCGGCACGGTGCCTTCGAGGGATTCGAGCCGCTGCACGCGCTGCTCCGCCAATCGGCGCTGGCTGCGCAGCTCCGTGAACTGCGCCTGCTGGCCGGCGAGGGCATAGGGGTCCGCGTGGTGGCGCACGTACGCGAGAACCTCTCCCTGCCTGACCGGCTGTCCCGCCACGGGCAGCCCTTTCGGCCCCGGCTCGATGCGCCCCCCATGCGCGGCCTGGACGCGGCCGCTGGCGTTGGGATCGATGACGATGCGCGCCGGCAGCTCCACGGAGGCGGCCGCTTCCGACTCGGGCGCGAGGATCGTGCGGATGGCCATGCGGCGCTGCGCGGCCTTGGGCACGTTGACGCTGCCGTCGGGCAGGCGCGCGAGCCCGGACGCGGGGACCGCGGCCCCGGGGGCGTCGAGGTGCTCGCCTCCCGGGCCGTGGGCGCCCGGCGCCGCGATCGCGACCGAAACCGAGAACGCCCCTGCGGCCAGCAGCGCCCGGAATGCCTGGCGCGTGATGACGATGCCGTCTCGACGGATGCTCATGGCTGCCTCCCGCCGGGCGATTGCGCCGCGAACGCTCGGCGCTTGCGCGAGCGCACCAGGACCGCGATCACGCCGATCGCCGCGATGGCGGCGACGATCCAGGCGAGAGAGTGCTCCAGCAGGTGGCCCAGGTCGCGGCCGGCGGAGGCGCCGGCCGAGCCGCGGGTACCGATGGCGAGCGTGCCGTCCAGCAAGTCCATGTCGTTGCCGGCCTTGAGCGTGAACACCAGGGCGTGCTCGCCGTCGGCCGCGATGCCCTTGAGGAACGCGGGATCGTCGACCGCATAGTCGCCGCGATCGCCGCGGAATTTCGCCTTGGCCTTGCGGCCGCCGCTCTCGACCTCCAGGTCGGCGCCCAGCACGGGCTCGTTGGTCTCGTAGCGGTCCACGAGGATCGTGAGTTCGCCGTCGCGCAATTCCGCGACCAGCTCGAACAGGTCCGACCGGGCCTCGATGCGCGGGTGCGAGGACGAAACCGCCGTGCCGCCGGGCTGGTCGAGGTGCTCTCCGCCGGGGCCGTGGGCCCCCGGGGCGGCGAGCGCTACCGTGGACGAAAGCGAAACCAGGACGGCAAGGGCCGCGGCCAACGCGGCGCGGTGCGGCGCGGCCATGGAAAGTGCGAGCGGGGAAATCATGGGAAGACTCCGAGGGACTGGTTGAGCCGGGCGCGCGCGAGGCCGAGCGCGGCGGACTGGCGGGAGAGCGCGGCTTGCGCCTGGGTCGCGGCGGCGAGCGCGCGCAGCAGGTCGGGAAGCGCGGACTCTCCCGCGCGAAAGGACTTGTCGATGAGGCTCGCCCGCTCGCGGAGCATCGCGGCGCGCTCCTTCTCCAGGTCGAGCTGGCGCTGCGCCGATTCCACGGCGGAGCGGGCAGCCGAGGCCTCGGCGACGAGACGTTCCCGAAGTCGTTCCTCGTGGGTCCGCGCCACGTCGAGCTCCGCGAGCGCCGCCGCCTGCAAGGGAAGGTTGCGGTCGTCCGTGCCGAAGGGCACGCGCAGGCCGATCGTGACGCTGCCCTGCGAGGGCAGGCCTCTCCCGGGCTCGTCCTTGCGGTAGCCGATCGAAAGCTCGGGAGGATCGAGCCGGCTTGCGCGGGCGAGTTCGACCTTTCTTTGCGCGTGCTCCGTCGCCTGCATCGCCGCGCGGATCTCCGGGTGCGCCATCGCGGGATCGGTGCCGGCGGGGGGAGCAGGCTCCTCCGCGCTGGCGAGCGGACCGGTACCCGTGAGGGTGGTCCAGCGGGATTCGGCCGCGAACAGCCGCTGTCGCGCTTCGGCCTGGAGCGCGGTCGCGCCGAGCAGCTCCGCCCGCGCCGCCAGCGCGTCGGCGCGGGCGAGGTCGCCCGCCTTCACGCGCCGGTCCACGTCCTCGGCCAGGAGCCGCAGGGAGTCGGCGGCGGCATCGGCCTGGAGGAGTTCGCGCTGCTGGGCGATGAGGCTCCACGCGGCTTCCCGGACGTCCCCGGCGATGCGAAGGCGCGAGAGCGCTTCGGACGACTCCGCGAACGCGACGCCGGCCTGCGCCGCGGACCCGCGCGCCGCGCGCTGTCCCGGCAGCCACAGGGGCCAGGCCAGGGCGACCGCGGATTCGCGCCGGTCCTCGTTGTCCTGCCACCGATCGGTCCGGTGGTCGAGTTCGAGCGAGGGAGAACCGGCCCACAGCGCGGATGCCGCAGTTCGCTCCGCTTCCGCGCGCCGGCGCAGGCCCGAGGCCTCGCGGGCGGCCACGGCGCGCTGCCAGGCGGCCTCGACGGCCCCCGCCAGCGATCCGCTTCGCGGCAACGACGAGGCAGCCGCCTCGCGCGGCGCCGCCGATCCGGGGGGTTCCTGCGCCCGCGCCACCAGGGCAAGGGCGCTGCCTGCGAGCGCGCAGGCGGCGATCAAAGGAAGGTGCTTCACGATGCTCCCGACCGATCGAAGGGTACGAAGGGCCCGGCGCCGGGCGACACGACGAAGGTCGTGGCCCGCGGCAATCCGGGTCGGGTACGCGCGGCGCGAATGCGCCGCAGGCGATCAGGCGATCGGTCGAGGCGGCCGCAAGGGGCCGTCGAGATGGGGATGGGGAATGGAACGCGAGTGCTGCGCGCCGGGGAAGCGCGAGATCAGCTCGAGGAAAGCCGGGTGCTCCGCGGGAAGCGCCGCCGGCCCGGAGAAGTGGTCGGCGAGCATGTGGCTCCCCGGGTCTTCCGGATCGTCGTCCGTGCCGGGCAGCAGGAAATGATGGTGATGATCCTCGCCGTGGTCATGCATCGC
Organism: uncultured Pseudomonadota bacterium; assembly: GCA_937898635.1. Lineage (GTDB taxonomy): Bacteria > Pseudomonadota > Gammaproteobacteria > Burkholderiales > Usitatibacteraceae > FEB-7. Next base: position 20,762 of record CALEJW010000074.1, read on the forward strand.
GCCGTGCGACGACTCGTCGCCCGGGCCGAAAGACCACGCCGGCGCCGCCATGGCGACGGTCTGGCAGGCCATGGAGACGACGAGGAGAAGTGCCACGAGGACTTTTTGCACGGCGCGGAGTATAGCGGAATCCCGCCGTGCCCATGATCGTTCCCGATGATGGCCCGGCATCATCGGAATCCGCACAAGGTCGGCATGCGGATTCCGATTCTATTTCCGTGATGCCGCTTGCCTGGCGAGGCTGACCCACTTCGCCCCACGCCCCCTGCCAGTGGGTGCGATCAGGCCCTCGGCCTTCAGGGTCCGCAGCACCAGCCGCACCATGTCGCGGCTTACTCCGGGACAGGCCTCTTCGACCTCCGATATTGAGAAGGGCAAGGTGCGCCTCATTATGTCGGCCCGCACTCGGTCTCCCTTGGCGCCGCGTCCACGCTCGATCTTGCCTACGCGCTCTTCAAATTCCTTGTAAGCACGCAGCAGCGCACCCCAGAAGTAGTCGAGCCAAGGGCTGATGTCGTGCGCAGCCTCGTGCCAGCCCTGTGAACTCGCCTCGAGCGTCTCGTAGTAGCTTTCTTTCGACTCCTCGAAGATGCGCTCCAGACTGATGAAGCGCCCTACGGTGTAGTCGAAGTGATAGAGAAGTTGCAGGGTTAGGAGTCGTGCCATGCGTCCGTTGCCATCCGGAAATGGGTGAATGCAAAGGAAATCCAGCACGACTAGAGGCACCAGAACCAACGGATCAGCCAGATGCTGGCCCAGCGCATTGCGATAGCGCGCAACCAGATCGGCCATCGCCATCGGCGTGAGGTGCGCGGCTACGGGGTGGAAGCGAATACGCGAGCTCCCGTCTGGATGCCGTTCCACAATGTCGTTATTGGTGGCCTTCCAGTGCCCTCCCGGCTGCGGCATGTAGCGATACATGGTGCTGTGCAGCTGCAGGATTACGCCTTCCGTGAAGGGCATTTGCTCCGCGTTCTCGTGGATCAACCCCAACGCATCCCTGTATCCAGCTACCTCCTGCTCGGATCGGCTCTTCGGTATGGCGTTCTTGAGCACAAGGGACTTGAGGCGACTGGCCGCGACAACAACGCCTTCAAGGCGATTGGACGACTCGGTGGACTCGATCACCGCGACTTGCCGCAGATCGGTCAGGACTTCGGGCGACTGCGCAATGTAGAGACGCTGCTTGCCTCGGTACTCGCCCAGTGCGCGCAGCGTCGCCAGCTGCTTCGCCTCGAAGCGCAGCTCGGCAAGGTAGTCCGGGGTCAAGGATTGCATGGCACGTCCCAGGTCGCGTAAATGGGGCAATTCTACGTCTATTTGGGGTATCTAATGACAACATTACCCCATTTAACGTCGAATTACCCCGTTTGGGATTCCCGGTACCAATGGTGAAAGCAGGCTGAAAACAGCGCTCAGGGCGCCGCAGGGAATCCCTGTTCACCGCGCATCATGCGGGGTTCGAGCGCCTCACTCGCCGCAAGGATTAGGGACATTTCGCGGGCAAGAAAAAAGGCCAGAGCGATGTCTGGCCTTCGGGATCGTGGTGGAGAGGAAGGGGATCGAACCCTCGACCTCCGCATTGCGAACGCGGCGCTCTCCCAGCTGAGCTACCCCCCCACGCGAAGGGCGAAATTATAGCGGAATCCCCGCCCTAGAGCGAGAGGCGGAGCTTCACCCAGAGCGTGCGCCCCGGCTCGTTCACCCGGATGGCCTGCAGGTAGCCCGGCACCATCGCGCCGCTGCGGCTCAGGTGCTCGGCGTAGGTCCGGTCGAAGAGGTTGTCCACGCCGAGGCTCAGCTGCGCCGCCTTCGAGAACCGGTAGCCCGCGTTCACGGAGAAGACCGCGAAGCCCGCCGTCGGCCCGATGTCCTGGCCGGCGATGTTGCCCTTGCCCGGGTCCACGCGGTCCTGGCGCGCGACGGCGCGAAGGAGCGCGCCGAAGGACCACGACGCGTCCTCGCGCGCGAGCGCGAACCGCGCCTCCAGGGGCGGCTGCTGGGCGAGCGGCGTGCCGTCGGTCTCGTTCTCGCCTCGCACCCAGGCGAGCGTGGCGTCCGCCTTCCAGTGCTTCGCGAACGCGCGAGAGACGCCCGCCTCTAGGCCGCGCGTCCTCGCGTCGACGTTGCGCGCGAGGGTCGCGGAGCGGACGGGCTGGGTTCGCGCCACGCCGGACTGGATGAGGATGTAGTCCTCGATCCGGCCGGCGAAGGCCGAGAGCGAGGCGTGCCAGTCGCCGGAACGGTGCAGCAGGCCCGCGTCGAACTGGGTGGTGCGCTCCGGGCGCGTGGCGAAGGCGCTGATCGAAGCCGGGCCCTCGCGGTCGGAGAAGAGCTCCCAGTAGTCCGGGAAGCGCTCCACGGTGCCGAGGCCCGCGTAGGCGGTCGTCGCCCTGCCGTTCCACTCGCGCTCCACGCGCGCGAAGCCGCTCGCGAGCGTGTCGGTGCGCTTCTCGCCCGTACTGGGATTGGCGGCCGCGACCGCCATCGGCCCCTTGCCCAGGCGGATCGTCCCTCGCCGGTCCTCGGCGCGCCAGCGGTCGACGCGAAGGCCCGCGACGAGGCGCCCGGTGCCGGGATGCTCGTGGGTCCACTCGCCGAAGAGGCCGCGGTTGGCGAAGCTCGCGTCCTCCCCGCGCGGCATCGCCTCGTAGGGCATCGCCGCCTGGTTCATCGTCGAGCGCACGGTGTGGTCGTTCGCCTGCCAGTCCGCGCCCACGACGACGCGGTTCGTGTCGTTGGCCTTCAGGCGCGCGAGGACCTTCGCGCCGCGCGTCTCGCGGTCGGGGTTGCTCACCGCGGGCAGGGTCCCGGGGGCCGTGTCGCGCAGGCTGTAGTTGTCCATCACGTGGTCGACGTAGTTGCGGAAGACCTGCGCCTCCACCCGTTCCACGAGCGGCGAGACGCCGTCGCGGCTCGCGCGAAGGCCCGCGTTCGAACGCTTGAACTTCGTGCCGTCCATCATGCGGTCGGCATAGGCGGCCTCGCCGTCGCTCGCCGCGCCCGTGAGCTCCACGCGCGTGCGCTCGTCCGGCGTCCAGGCGAGCGCGGCGTTGCCGCTCCAGCGGGTGTAGCGCGAGTGCACGCGCGCGCCGCCGCCGTCGGCGTAGTCGTCCGAGTGCGAGCGCGTGGCGACTCCCCGCGCCTGGAAGAGGGGCGAGCCGGCCAGCGCGTCGACGACCTCGTCGTGGCGGCCGAAGGAGCCCGCGAGCAGGCTCGCGTAGGCGCGCGCGCCGGGCTCGGCGAATCGCGCCGGGTCGCGCTCGAAGAGGACGACGCCCGCCGACTGGCCGGGGCCGTTCAGCACGCCCTGGGGGCCCTTGATCACCGTCACGCGGTCGTAGGCCTCGGGAAACACGTAGGCCGTGGGCGGGTCCATCCGCCCGCCGCATCCGCCCAGGATGTGCTCGCCGTCGATGAGGATCCCGAGCCGCGAGCCGGCCATGCCGCGCAGCACGGGGTCCCCGTCGGTGCCGCCCTTGCGGATCACGGAAAAGCCCGTGAGGGACTTCAGGAAGTCGGCGCCGTCGTGGGCGGGCAGCGGCTGCCGGGGCTTGCGGGGATCGGTCGTCACGGTGAGCGGCGCCTCGTCGCGCTCGCCCGTGACCACCACGGTCTCGAGCGGGGCGACCTGGGCCTGCGCGGCGGGAAGGGAAAGGAAGGCTGCGCCCAGCAGGGCGAGCGGGGACTTGCGGCGATGCGGGACCATCGGGATTCCTCCTGGCGAATGGGGATTCGCGGCGCGAACGCGCGCCACGGCCCGGACGCATCCGGGCGCGAACGGACTTCGGGGTCAGGAGGCGAAGGGAGGCGCGCGCGGCTGCGTCGCGGCCCAGGGAGCGGGCGGGCGCGGCGCGAGCGCGGCGGGGACGGCGACCGGGTCGTGCCCGGCGGGGAGGAAGTCGGCGATCGGCGCCGCCGGCGGCAGCGCGTGGGTGGCGGCTCCGGCAGCGCAGAACGGGCACTCGCCTACATGGCCCGGCTTCGGCGCGATGGGCGTGCCGTCGGCATCGGTGGGCACGGGGACCAGCCTCGCGCCATCGGCCGTGCACACCGCCGTCCAGAGAACGTGCTGGTCGTGGGCCGCGGCGAGCGCGCTCGTGACGGCTGGAGCGAGCGACGCCAGCAGCACCGCGAAGATCGCGGCCGCGGCGCCGAGGCGATGGACGAGACGGTGGCGGGGCATGGGAGACGATCGTAGCGGCCGGACGCAGGCCGGAAAAGGCGGGAATCGCCTTTTCCTGAACCAGTTCAAGTTCCGGCCGGGTTCAGCTGCCGTCGGTCTGGACGCCGCGGATACTCAGGGCCTGCGAGGTGTAGGTCTCGTCGAGGAGCTTCGCGGCCTGGTAGATCGCCTTGATGGTGGGCACGGGCACCTGCGCGATCTCGCCCATCTCGACGACCGAGCCCACCAGCGCGTCGATCTCGATGGGCCGGCCCGCCTCCACGTCCTGGAGCATCGAGGTCTTGTGCTTGCCGACCTTCCTCGCGCCCTCGATGCGCTTGTCCAGCGGCACGCGGAAGGTGATGCCGAGCTTCTCGGCGACCGCCTGCGCCTCCGCCATCATCTGCGCGGCGAGCGCGCGGCCGTGCGGGTGCTCGCAGATGTCCTGGAGCGTGGCGTGGGTGAGCGCGCTGATCGGGTTGAAGGTGAGGTTGCCCCAGAGCTTCAACCACATCTCGGCGCGCACGTTCTCGAGGATCGGGCACTTGAGCCCGGCCTTCGTGAAGGCTTCCGAGATGCGCGTGGCGCGCTCCGTCGTCGTGCCGTCGAGCTCGCCGATGGGGAAGCGGTCGCCCTCGATGTGCACGACCTTGCCGGGCTCCACCAGCTCCGCGGCCGGGTAGACCACGCAGCCGACGATCCGCTCCTTCGGGATCGCGTCCTTCACCACCCCGCCCGGGTCCACCGTCTCCACGGTGCGGCCCGCGAGCTCGCCGCCGTGGCCGTGGAAGTACCAGAAGGGGATCCCGTTCTGCATCGGGATCACCACGGTGTCCTTGTCGAAGAGCGCGCCGAGCTTGCCCGCCAGCGCGCCCACCTGGTGCGCCTTGATCGCGAGGATCACCACGTCGAAGGTGCCGGCGGCCGCGTAGTCGTCGGTCGCGCGCACGGTGGTCGCGGCCTCCTCGCGGCCGTCGCGGTAGAAGACGCGCATGCCGCGCGCGTTGATGGCCTCGAGGTTGCGGCCGCGGGCGATGAACGTGACTTCCTCCCCGGACAGGGCCAGCTTCGCGCCCACGAAGCCCCCGATGGCGCCGGCGCCGACGATGCAGAAACGCATTCCTACCCCCATGAACGGGCCGCCATCCCGCCCGCGAGGGCAAGGGAGGAGCCGGGATCCGAGATCAGTGCCATGGCGTCCGGCGGTTTAGCTGCCGCCGTCGTCGCTTCCCGCATGGGTTGGGGCGGGGCCGGAGGGCGGGGCGGGTAGCCCGGGAGCCGCGGCAGGACTTCGAACGCAGGCATCGAAGTTATGGTGCAGCGCACAAACTGTCAAGCGGGAGTATCAACGCTTGCGATGGGCCCAGGCGAGGAGCCCCGCGCCCGCGGCGATCATCGGCAGCGACAGCCACTGTCCCATCGAGAGCCCCAGCGCGAGGAGGCCGAGGAAGTCGTCGGGCGCCCGCGCGAACTCGGCGAGGAAGCGGAAGAGGCCGTAGCCCGCAAGGAAGGCGCCCGAGACCGCGCCCGCGGGCCGCGGCTTCGCCGAGAACCACCACAGGAGCGCGAAGAGCGCGAGCCCCTCGAGCGCGAACTGGTAGAGCTGCGAGGGGTGGCGCGCGAGCGGCTCCCGGTCCACCTGCGGGAACCACATGCCCCACGCGAGGTCCGTCGCGCGGCCGGGAAGCTCGCCGTTGATGAAGTTGCCCAGGCGCCCCGCCGCGAGGCCCAGGGGCACGAGGGGCGCCACGAAGTCCATGGTGGTGATCCAGCGCAGGTTCCTCTTCGCGCAGAAGATCCAGACCGCCACGAGCACGCCGAGGAACCCGCCGTGGAAGCTCATGCCGCCCGCCCAGATCTGCAGGATCTCCAGCGGGTGCGAGGCGTAGTACGCGGGCTTGTAGAAGAGCACGTAGCCCAGGCGCCCGCCGAGGATCACGCCGAGGACGCCGTAGAGCAGCATGTCGTCCACGCCGGCTTCCGTGACGCCGTGGGAGAGCCCGCGCCGGGCGCGGAGCTTGCCCAGGACCACGAAGGCGACGAAGGCGAGGACGTACATGAGGCCGTACCAGCGCACGGCGACGGGGCCGAGGCTGAAGATGACGGGGTCGAATTGCGGGTGGGTGAGCACGGGTATCGATGCCTTGCGAGGGTTTCGCGCGGTGCCGGCGAGGCGCTATTCTACCGATCCGGCCCCGCCGGCCCCGCCGCCCCTCCCCTGGAATCGCCATGACCGACAAGTTCCGCTCCACCGCCATCACCGAGGGCGACTCGCGCTCGCCCAACCGCTCGATGCTGCGCGCCATCGGCTACAAGGACGAGGACTTCGCCAAGCCCTTCGTCGGGCTCGCCAACGGGCACTCGACGTTGAACCCCTGCAACGCGGGCCTGCAGCCGCTCGCCGACGCCGCCGACCGCGCGCTGCGCGAGGCCGGCGCCATGCCGCAGATGTTCGGCACGATCACCGTGACCGACGGCATCTCCATGGGCACCGAGGGCATGAAGTACTCCCTCGTCTCGCGCGAGGTGATCGCGGACTCCATCGAGACCGCGGTGCAGAGCCAGTTCATGGACGGCGTGCTCGCCATCGGCGGCTGCGACAAGAACATGCCCGGCGCCATGATCGGCCTGTGCCGGATGAACCTGCCCGCCATCTTCGTCTACGGCGGCACCATCAAGCCGGGCCACCACAAGGGCCAGGACCTGCAGATCGTCTCCGTCTTCGAGGCCGTGGGCGCGCTCAACGCCGGGAAGATGAGCCGCGAGGACTTCGACTGCATCGAGCGCTGCGCGTTGCCGGGCACCGGCGCCTGCGGCGGCATGTACACCGCCAACACCATGAGCTCCGCCTTCGAGGCCCTGGGCATGTCCCTGCCCTTCTCCTCGACCATGGCCAACGAGGACGCGGAGAAGGTCGCGAGCGCCGAGGAGAGCGCGCGCGTGCTGGTGGCGGCGGTGAAGAAGGGCCTCAAGGCCCGCGACATCGTGACGAGGAAGTCGATCGAGAACGCGATCGCCGTGGTGATGGCCGTGGGCGGCTCCACCAACGCGGTGCTGCACTTCCTCGCGATCGCCCACGCGGCCGGCGTCGAGTGGACGATCGACGACTTCGAGCGCATCCGCCGCAAGGTGCCGGTGCTGTGCGACCTGAAGCCGAGCGGGCGCTACGTCGCGACCGACTTCCACCGCGCCGGGGGCGTGCCGCAGGTGATGAAGATGCTGCTCGCGCACGGGCTGCTGCACGGCGACTGCATGACCATCACGGGAAAGACCATCGCGCAGAGTCTCGCGGACATCCCCGAGGAGCCGCGCGGCGACCAGGACGTGATCCGCCCGTGGTCGAACCCGATGTACGCCCAGGGCCACCTCGCGATCCTCAAGGGCAACCTCGCGCCCGAGGGCTGCGTGGCGAAGATCACCGGCCTCAAGAACCCGGTCATCACCGGCCCCGCGCGCGTGTTCGATTCCGAGCCCGATGCCATGGACGCGATCCTCGGCGACCGGATCAAGGCGGGCGACGTGCTCGTGATCCGCTACGAGGGCCCGAAGGGCGGCCCCGGCATGCGCGAGATGCTCTCGCCCACGGCGGCGTTGATCGGCAAGGGGCTGGGGGAATCCGTGGGCCTCATCACCGACGGGCGCTTCTCCGGCGGCACCTGGGGCATGGTCGTGGGGCACGTGGCGCCGGAGGCCTACGAGGGGGGCGCGATCGCGCTCATCCGCGAGGGCGACTCCGTCACCATCGACGCGACGAAGCTCCTCATCCAGCTGAACGTCCCCGAGGGCGAGATCGCCACGCGAAAGGCCGCGTGGAAGCGGCCGGCGCCGCGCTACACGCGGGGAGTCCTCGCCAAGTACGCGAAGCTCGTGGGCACCGCGAGCAAGGGCGCGGTGACGGACTAGGGAGCGGGCCTTGCCGGAGAGCGGCGCCCCGGCGGTGGGCTTCACCGTCCGCTACACGAAGGATCACTGCCTCGCCACCGCCTGGCGCTACTGGCAGAAGCGCCTCGGGGTGCGCTACGCGCTGGAACTCGCCATCGGCACGGGGCTGCTCCTGCTCGCGACGCAGGGGCCCTACCGCTGGCTGGAGATCGCGCTCATGGTCGCGGTGGGCGCCTTCGCGGTCCTGGGCGCGGCGATCTTCTTCATCCACTGGCTCCGGGCGCTGCAGGGGCTCGCGGCCCTCGATCCGCCCGAGAGCCACTGGACGCTCACGGAGGACCTCGTCGCGCAGAAGAGCAGCCTGGGCGAGAGCGCCATCGCCTGGCAGGCGCTTCGCGAGGTGTGGCGCTTCGACGACCTCTGGCTCCTCGTCTGGGGACGCGACCTCTACAGCACGATTCCGCTCGCCCAGCTCCCGCCTGCCGCGCGCAGGCTCATCGAGCGGCGCGTGCGCGAATCCGGCGGCCGCCTGCGCTAGTCGAAGGGGACGCTTCCCTTCGCGGCCTACTCGACCTTCAGGTACGCGAAGCCCTGCGACTGGAGTTCGGCGATGCGCACCACGCCCGAGCGCACCGGCGCGACGCCCGCGAGGATCTTCTGCTTCGGCAGCCCGATCTGGTCGGCCGTGATCTCGCAGTACTCGAGCTTCACCTTGTGCAGGTCGCGCAGCTGCCTGAGCCGGGTGATCAGGTCGGGGCGCGCGGCGCGGAACGCGGCGTCCTCGGCGAACGGCGTGTTGGCGAGCGCGTCCTCGGTGACGAAGCGGATGCCCCCGGCGAGGAAGACGATCCGCACGTCGTAGTCCCCGAGGTCGTTCTGGTAGGTGGTCACCATGTTGTTCACGTTCTGGATCATCGCGCTCAGGCGGCGCGGCTCCATGAAGTCGACGTGCCAGACCACCTTCGAGACCCCCTGGGCGGCGAGCGCCGCGCCGGGGCGCGCCGCGGCGGCGAGCCCCACGAGCGCGGCGGGGACGGCGGAGAGCAGGAGCCTTCGGGATCGCTTCATGGCGTTTACTCCTCGCGTCATCATTTGGGGCCTCCCATTTTCCGCCCGTTCGGAGCAGGTGGGCGTCCCCTTCCTCACTCGAAGCGGTTGGCGAGCTCCCCGATGCCCTCGATCGACACCACGACGTCGGACCCCGGCTTCATCGAGCCCACGCCCACGGAGGTGCCGCAGGCGATCACGTCGCCGGGCTCGAACGTGAGGTCCCGGGAGATGAGGGAAACGAGCTTCGCGGGCGGGAAGAACATGTCCGAGCAGGGATAGTTCTGCCGCTCCTGGCCGTTGAGCGTCGTCCTCACCACGAGCTTCGACGGGTCGAGCCCCGTGGCGATCACGGGACCGAAGACGCCGAAGGTGTCGAAGCTCTTCGAGCGCGACCACTGGTCGAAGCTCGCGTCCTTCTTGAGGATCTCCAGCGCCGTCACGTCGTTGATGCACGTGTAGCCGAAGATGTGCGAGGGCGCATCGGCCTCCGACACGTTGGACGTCCGCCGCCCGATCACGATGCCGAGCTCGCCCTCGTAGATCACCTTGCCCGCGTAGGACGCCGGCACGCGGATGGGTTCGCCGCCCGGATGGAAGGAACTCGGCGCCTTCATGAACCACAGCGGCTCCGGCGGCACCGCCTGGCCGAGCTTCTCCGCGAGCGCGCGGTAGTTGTTCCAGAGCGCGACCATCTTCGTGGGCGCGCAGGGCGTCAGCAGCCTCACCGAGGCGAGCGGCAGCTTCGTCCCCGTGGGGCGGGGCGAGGCGAACATGTCGCCTTCGTGAGGAAGAATCGTCCCTGCGTCGAGCGTGCCGAACTGCGTCTTTCCATCGACTTCGAACCGGATCCAGCGGGTCATTGCGGGCTTCTCCTGGGGTGCGTTCCTGGGCTTGCCCCGATGGTATCGCCCGGCGCGCCGATCCGTCTCCGGGATCGGTCAAGCCCGCTGCTAGAATCGATCCATGCCGCACGAAGCCGCACTCGTCACGACCATCGCCGCGGGCCTCGGGTTGGCGCTGGTCTTCGGGCTCGCCGCGTCCCGGCTCGGCACGCCTCCGCTCGTGGGCTACCTCGTGGCCGGGATCCTCATCGGTCCCCACACTCCCGGGTTCGTGGCCGACGTCGAGCTCGCGCGCCAGCTCGCCGAGATCGGCGTGATCCTGCTGATGTTCGGCGTGGGGCTGCACCTGTCGCTCGGCGACCTCCTGTCCGTGAAGCGCATCGCCGTGCCCGGCGCGCTTCTCCAGATCGCGGTGGCCACGGCGCTCGGGGCCGCGGTCGCCTACGGGTGGGGATGGACCTCTGGCGAGGCGCTCGTCTTCGGGCTGAGCCTGTCCTGCGCCAGCACCGTCGTGCTGCTGCGCGCGCTCGAGGACCGGGGCATCCTCGAGACCGTCAACGGGCGCATCGCCGTGGGGTGGCTCGTGGTCGAGGACCTCGCGATGGTCTTCGCGCTGGTCGTCCTGCCCCTGGTGGCGGGAGTGCTCGGCGGGAAGGCGGTCGACGCGGCCCATGCGGCGGGCGGGAACATGGCGGCCGCCCTCGGCATCACGGCCGCCAAGGTCGGGGCGTTCGTGGCGCTCATGGTGATCGCGGGCCGGCGCGTGTTCCCGCGCCTGCTGTGGCTCGTCGCCCGGACGGGCTCGCGCGAGCTCTTCACGCTGTGCGTGGTCGCCACCGCCCTGGGTGTCGCCTGGGCCTCGGCGAGGTTCTTCGACGTCTCCTTCGCCCTCGGCGCCTTCTTCGCGGGCATGATGCTGCGGGAGTCCGAGTTCAGCCAGCGGGCCGCGCACGAGTCGCTGCCGCTGCGGGACGCGTTCTCCGTGCTCTTCTTCGTCTCGGTCGGGATGCTCTTCGACCCGGGCGTCCTCCTCGCCGAGCCGCTCAAGCTCCTCGCGGTGGTCGCGATCATCATGGTCGGCAAGACGCTCGCCGCCATCGCGCTCGTGCTCGCCGTCCGCTATCCGCTCAACACCGCGCTCACGGTCGGCGCGAGCCTCGCGCAGATCGGCGAGTTCTCGTTCATCCTCGGCGGGCTCGGGGTGGCCCTGGGCCTGCTTCCGCCCCAGGGCCTCACGCTGATCCTCGCCGGCGCCCTCATCTCGATCGCCCTCAACTCGCTCCTGTTCGCCGCCATCGAGCCCCTGCAGGCCTGGATCCGCGCGCGCTCGAGCCTCGCGCGCCGCCTCGAGATGCGCGACGACCCCCTCGCCCAGCTGCCGGCGAGCGTGCCGGAATCGCAGCTGACCGGGCAGGTCGTGCTCGTGGGCTACGGTCGCGTCGGGCGGCGCATCGCCGACGCGCTCCGGGAGCAGGGCATCGCCTTCGTCGTGGCCGAGCAGAACCGGGACATCGTCGAGGAGCTTCGCAAGCGCGGCCTGCACGCGGTCTCCGGCGACGCCTCCGAGCCGGACGTCCTCGTCCAGGCGCACGTCGCGCGCGCGGCGGTTCTGGTCATCGCCACGCCGGACACCTTCAACGTGCGCAAGGTCGTCGAGACCGCGCGCACGCTCAATCCCGCGATCCAGGTCGTCGTCCGCACCCACAGCGAGGAGGAGGCGGGGATGCTCCGGCGCGAAGGCATCGGCACCGTGTTCATGGGCGAGCAGGAACTGGCTTCGGCGATGACGCGCGACCTGCTCGAGCGCGCCCGCGGCAGGGGCGGGAAAGGAGAAGGAAAGCCGTGAAGACGATCACCTCGGTACTGGCGGCCGTGGACTTTTCCGCCGACTCGCGCCGGGCGGCGCATCGCGCCGCGCTCATCGCGGGCCGGCACAAGGCGCGCCTGGAGCTCCTCCACGTGATGAGCGAATCCTCCCTCGACGCGCTGCGCCGGCTCTTCGGCCCGTCGAAGCCGCCGGGTGCCGCCCTGCGCGAGGGCGCGGACCGCATGCTCGGGGAAGTCGCCACGGAGATCGCCGCCCGGGACGGCATCCGCGCGGGAAGGCGGATCGAGGTCGGCGAGGTGGTCGACGCGATCCTCGCCGCCTCGGCCCGCGCGAGCCTCCTCGCGATCGGCGCGCGCGGCCTCAACCCGCTGCGCGACACGATCCTGGGCTCCACGGCCGTGCGCCTGCTCGGCAGGCGACCCGGCCCGGTGCTCGTGGTGAAGCGCGCCCCGCGCGGGCCCTACCGGCGCATCCTCGTGCCCGTCGATTTCTCGCCGCATTCGGTGCCGGCGCTCCGGCTGGCGCGCGCCATCGCTCCCGCGGCCGAGATCACGGTCCTGCACGCCTATGCGGTGCCCTTCGAGGGGAAGCTGCGCTACGCGGGCGTCTCCGACGAGCACCTGCGGGCGCTTCGCGCGCAGGCCCGGGCCGAGGCCGCCGGGCTCCTGGCCGGCCTGTGCCGCGAGGCGGGGCTCGAGGGCGGGCCCTGGCGCACCGCCCTCGCCTGCGGAAGCGCCGGCCGCATCATCCTCTCGAGGGAGCGCAGCACCGCCGCCGACCTCGTGGTGATCGGCAAGCACGGCCGCTCGGGCATCGAGAAGCTGCTGCTGGGCGGGGTGACCCGCCACGTGCTGGCCGACGCGACGAGCGACGTGCTGGTGGTGCACGAGCCGGACTCGGCCGGCTGAACGCGCCGCCCCGTCCGGCGAGGCGCGCCTAGTCGGCGAGCCCCGCGACGATCTCCTCCACGCGATCGAGCATCGGCGCCGTGATCCTCGGCAGGATGTCGATCGCCTTGAGGTTCTCCTTCACCTGCTCGACCCTCGAGGCGCCGGTGATGACCGAGGAGACGTGCGGGTTCCTCGCGCACCAGGCGATGGCGAACTGGGAGAGGGTGCAGCCCAGCTCCTTCGCGACGAACTGCAGGCCGGCGACCGCGGCGTTCTTCTTCGCGTCGGTGAGCTCCGGCACCAGGAAGGCCATGCGCGCGATGGCGCCGCGGCTGTCCTGCGGCACGCCCTCGCGGTACTTGCCGGTGAGCAGCCCCGAGGCGAGGGGGCTCCAGGTCGTGAGGCCCAGGCCGATGTCGCCGTAGAGGTGGCGGTACTCGCTCTCCACGCGCTTCCTGTGGAAGAGGTTGTACTGCGGCTGCTCGACCACGGGCTTGGCGAGGTGGTGGCGCTCGGCGATCTGCCAGGCGGCCATGATCTCGGAGGCGCTCCACTCGGAGGTGCCCCAGTAGAGGGCCTTGCCCTGGCGGATCATGTCGTGCATCGCCCAGACCGTCTCCTCGATGGGCGTCTCCGGGTCCGGCCGGTGGCAATAGACGAGATCCACGTGCTCGAGCTGCAGGCGCTTCAGGGACCCGTCGATCGCCTGCATGAGGTACTTGCGGTTCAACGTGTTCTTCGAGTTGGGGCCGTCCACGATGCCCCAGTAGAACTTGGTGGAGACGATGTACTTCAGGCGCGGCCAGGCGAGCTTCTTCAGCACCTCCCCCATGATGCGTTCGCTCTCCCCCGACGCGTAGATCTCCGCGTTGTCGAAGAAGTTGACGCCCATGTCCCAGGCCGCCGCCATGCACTCGCCCGCGGCCTTCGCGTCGAGCTGGTTGCCGTAGGTCACCCAGGAGCCGAAGGACAGCTCGCTCACCTTCAGGCCGGAACGGCCGAGTCTCTTGTAGTTCATCCTGTGGGCGATCGCGTGGAGGAAACCGCCATTATCCCGGATTCGATCGCGGGACACCCGGCGGGCGACGTCGGGAGGAGTCCCGGAGGCCGCGCGTATTAGAATCGCCTGATGGAACACGCGCGCCGCAACGTCTTTCTCCTCGCCTGCTGCCAGGCGCTGCTCTTCACCAACAACGTCACCCTCATCGCGCTCAACGCCCTGGCGGGTTTCGCGCTCGCCGGCAACAAGGCGCTCGCGACGCTGCCCATCACCGGCTACGTGGTGGGCGCGGCGCTCGCGACCTTCCCCGCCTCCCTGTGGATGAAGAAGGTGGGCCGGCGGAAGGGCTTCCTCACCGGCACCGTGTTCGGGATCGCCGGCGGCGCCATCACCACGCTCGCCATCTGGACCGGGAGCTTCTGGACGCTGGTGGCCGGCACCCTCGTGCTCGGCGTCTACAACGCGTTCGGGCAGTACTACCGCTTCGCCGCCGCCGACGCGGCCCCCGTGCAGTGGAAGGCGCGGGCCATCTCGCTCGTGATGGCCGGCGGGCTCGTGGGCGGCATCGTCGGCCCGGAGCTGAGCAAGGTGACGCGCGGGCTCGTGCAGCCGGACTTCCTCGCCTCCTACGCCTCCCTCATCGGCTTCTGCCTCGTGACGATGCTGATCCTCGCGGGGCTGCGCATCCCCGACCCCCGGGGCGAGGAGGTCCACGGCGCCACCCGGCCCCTGAAGGAGATCATGGCGCAGCCCGTCTTCGTGGTCGCCGTGGTGGTGGGCGCCCTGGGCTACGGCGTCATGAACCTCCTCATGTCCGCGACCCCGCTCGCCATGGGCTTCTGCGGCCACCCCTACGCGGCCGCCGCGAGCGTCATCTCCGCGCACGTGATCGCGATGTTCGGCCCCAGCTTCTTCACCGGCTCCCTCATCCACCGCTTCGGCGTGCTCAACGTGATGCTCGCGGGGGTGGCGGCGATGCTCGGCTGCGTGGCGATCGGGCTCTCGGGGCAGCTCGTCCACCACTTCTGGTGGTCGCTCGTGCTCCTCGGCGTGGGCTGGAACTTCATGTACGTGGGCGGCACCACGCTCCTCACCGAGGCCTACCGGCCGGCGGAGAAGGCGAAGGCCCAGGGCGCCAACGAGATCCTCGTCTTCTGCACGACCGCCACCTCGTCCTTCGCCTCCGGCGTGCTGGTGAACGCCGCGGGCTGGAACACCCTCAACTACGTGGCGCTGCCCTTCCTCGCGGTCGCGGGCTCGGCGGCGCTGTGGCTCGCCCTGCGGCGGCGCGCGCTGCCCGCCGCGACCTAGAAGGAGGAATGCCATGAGCGAAGGACACACTTTCGAAGCGAGCGTGCGCTGGCCCGCGGACCCCGCGCAGGCGCTGCCGCCGGACCCCGCTTTCTCCCGCAACGCCGTGCTCGCGAGCCCCGGCCACCCCGAGGTGCCGGGCTCCTCGCCCACCGTGTTCGGGGGCGAGGCCTCGCGCTACAACCCCGAGGAGCTGCTGACGCTCTCCCTCGCGCACTGCCACATGCTCACCTACCTCGCGATCGCCGCGAAGAAGAAGATGGCCGTGCTCGCCTACGAGGACCGGGCCACCGCCGTGCTCGGCAAGGACGCTGCCTCGGGGAAGATGAAGATCCTCTCCGCGGAGCTGCGGCCCCGCGTCACCGTCGCGAAGGGCACGAACCTCGAGGACGCGCGCGCGATCCACGCCAAGGCGCACGAGCACTGCTTCGTCGCGAACTCCGTCAACTTCCCCGTCGCGAACGCCCCGGAGATCGTGGAGGCGTAGGGGCTTTCGCCTTCGCGGCCGCGGCGCGCAGCGCCGCCTCGTAGCCGAGCCGCGCCCACTCGGCCATCACCGCCGGGTTCTCCAGCGCCTCGTCGGGCGCGCGGCGGTAGGACATCGCCGTCTTCTTCCCGTCCTTCGCCTGGAAGACGAAGGGGTCGAGGCCCTCGGCCTCGAAGCGCGCGCGGTTGGCGGCGTCGGTCTTGAGGTAGAGGACGTCCCCGGCCACGAGCGCGAAGAAGGCACCCCGGTGGTAGAGGCCCCAGCCGCCGAACATGGCCTTCGCCTCGACCGGGCCGAAGGCGCGCATCGTCTCGACGACGTGGTCCGTGAAGTCGCTGCGTCTCGCCATGGGCCCATTATCGGCCCGCGAATCCCATGTCCGAAAACGGCGAGCGGGGCCCGGGGCGGCGGCGGATAATGCGCCCATGTTCCTCGACCCCGACCAGTGCTACCGGGCGCTGCGCACCCACGACTCCCGCTTCGACGGGCGCTTCTTCGTGGGCGTGGGCACCACCGGCATCTACTGCCGCCCCGTGTGCACGGCGAAGACGCCGCTCGCGCGCAACTGCCGCTACTTTCCCAGCGCGGCGGCCGCGGAATCGCAAGGCTACCGCCCGTGCCTTCGCTGCCGCCCGGAGCTCGCGCCGGGCTACGCCACGGTGGACGCGAACCGCCGCCTCGCCCAGGCCGCCGCGGGCATGATCGAGGACGGGCGGCTCGAGGAAGCGAGCCTCGCCGACCTCGCCGCCGCGCTCGGCGTCACCGACCGGCACCTGCGCCGCGTCTTCCAGCAGGAGTTCGGCGTCTCGCCCGTGGACTACGCGCAGACCCAGCGCCTGCTGCTCGCCAAGCGCCTGCTCACCGACACGGCCCTTCCCGTGCTGGAGGTCGCGATGGCGAGCGGATTCGCGAGCCTTCGCCGCTTCAACGACCTCTTCCGCACGCGCTACCGCATGACGCCGGGCGCGCTGCGCAACGCGGCGCCGGCGCGCGCGGACGCCGATACGCTGCGCTTCGACCTCGCCTACCGCCCGCCCTACGACTGGCCGGCGATGCTCGATTTCCTCGGCCGTCGCGCCGTTGCCGGGGTGGAGGCCGTCGAGGGCAATCGTTACCGCCGAACCGTGCGAATTGAACGCGCCGGCAAGGTCCACCAGGGCTGGATCGCGGTGGCGCCCTCGCCGCGAAAGTCGGCGCTGCGCGTAGCGGCGAGCGCCTCGCTCGCCGCCGCGGTGCCGGCGCTCCTCGCGCGCGTGAAGCCGCTCTTCGACCTCGCCTGCCGTCCCGACGAGATCGCCGCCGCGCTGGGGCCGCTCGCCCGCGGGAACCCGGGCCTTCGCCTGCCCGGCGCGCTGGACGGCTTCGAGGTCGCGGTGCGCGCGATCCTCGGCCAGCAGGTGACGGTGCGCGCCGCGACGACGCTCGCCGGGCGCTTCGCGCTCGCCTTCGGCGAGCCGCTCGCCACGCCGCACGCGGGGCTCGATCGCCTTTTTCCCACGCCCGCGCGGATCGCCGCGACGGCGAGCGGAGACATCGCGGCGCTGGGCATCATCGCCGCGCGCGCCCGCGCCATCGTCGCGCTCGCCGGGGAGGTCGCCTCCGGCGCGCTGCGCCTGGACCCGACCGCACCGGTGGACGAGACGCTTGCCGCCCTGGCCCGCCTGCCCGGCGTGGGGCCGTGGACCGCGCAGTACGTCGCGATGCGCGCGCTCGCCTGGCCCGACGCCTTCCCGCATCCCGACGTCGCCGTGCTGGACGCCATGGACGAGCCGGACGCCCGCCGAGCGCTCGTGCGCGCCGAGGCCTGGCGACCCTGGCGCGCCTATGCCGTGCTGCACCTGTGGAAATCGCTCGAGCGACGGGCCCGGCCCGCGCCCCAAAGGAGAAAGCCATGATCCGCTTCGCCCGACTCAAGACGCCCCTGGGCACCCTCGTCGCGATCGCCGCGGGCGGGGCCCTCACCGGCCTTCACTTCGAGGGCGCCCGCCACGCGCCGGCCGTCGCGCCGGAGTGGCGCGAGGATCCCCAGGCCTCGCCGCTTCGCGAATGCGCCGAGCAGATCGCGGACTACTTCGCCGGCAAGCGCCTGTGCTTCGACCTGCCCGTGGCCGCGGAGGGCACGCCCTTCCAGTCGCGCGTGTGGCGCGAGATCGCGAAGGTGCCCTTCGGCGAGACGATCACCTACGCGCAGCTCGCGGCACGCGCCGGCGCGCCGGGGTCGGCCCGGGCGGCGGGCGCGGCGACGGGGCGCAATCCGCTCGCGATCGTCGTTCCCTGCCACCGCATCGTCGCCTCCGACGGCTCGCTCACGGGCTACGCGGGAGGGCTCGAGCGCAAGGAGCGGCTCCTCGGCCTCGAGCGCGCCGGCGAGGCCGTGCTGGCTTGAGGCCCGCGGATCTCGCCCGGCTGGTCGCGCTCGGTGCGCTCTGGGGCG
>CALEJW010000075.1 GCA_937898635.1 uncultured Pseudomonadota bacterium
GCGCGTCCCGGTGGACGTGGTCCTGCATCAGGCGGCCCTCCCGGCGACACGCGGTCCTCGGAGCGCCGGAAAGTGTGGGATTTTCGGCATACGGGGAATTCCGGTAAAGGGATAATGACGACGAGCCCGGACTGCTTCGACCCCGACGCAGCGGGATCGATCCCGCGAGCGGGGTGCCTGTGGCGCGCCTTCGATTGTTTCTGCCGGCCTATGGGCCGTCCCAAGCTGCGCTTATAATAGCGTCACGGTGGCCCGAGCGCACAGACCCGCTCGCTTTCGGGTCGTCCGCTTGGCAGGGGCCCCCAGTTCGAGTCCGGCACCGGACGCGCGTCGTCCGTGGGAGTTTTTTGACTTCGGGAGATGAGACGAGGAAATGAACAGCGATCGCGTCCTGATCACGGGCTCCGGCGGCATGCTGGGCAACGCCGTGTACCCCTACTTCGCCTCCCGCTACAAGACCATCCGCGCCACCGACAAGGACGTGAACGAGTCGTGGATCGAGCTCCTCGACATCCGCGAAGGCACGGAACTGCGCAGGGCCTTCGCCGACCTCCGGCCGAACCTCGTGCTGCACCTCGCCGCGTGCACCGACCTCGAGTTCTGCGAGGTCAATCCGGGCGTGGCCGCCGAGACCAACGCGGACGCCACCCGCGAGATCGCGATGCTGTGCGAGGAGACCGGCGCGACGATGGTCTACATCAGCACCGCGGGCGTCTTCGACGGCACCAAGGAAGGCTTCTACACGGAGCAGGACCAGCCCCGCCCGATCATGGTCTACGGCCAGACGAAGTACGACGGCGAGCTCCACGTCTCGGGCCTGTGCAGCCGCCACTTCATCGTGCGCGCGGGATGGATGGTCGGCGGCGGCACGTCCAAGGACCACAAGTTCGTGCAGAGCATCCTCGGGCAGATCGTCTCCGGCGCCAAGGTGATCCGGGCCGTGAACGACCGCTGGGGCACGCCCACCTACACGCACGACTTCGCGCTGAACCTCTTCCGCCTCCTCGACAGCCGCCGCTACGGCACCTACCACATGGTGTGCGAGGGCTCCGGCACCCGCTACGACGTGGCGCGGGCGATCCTCGACATCTGCGGCCAGGACTCGATCGAGCTGCAGCCGGTGGCGTCGTCGTACTTCGCGAGCAACTACTTCGCGCCCCGGCCGGTTTCCGAGATGATGACCAACGCGAACCTGCGCGCGCTCGAGATGAACCACATGCGCCCCTGGCAGGACGCGCTGCGCGACTACGTCGGTCGCGAGTTCCCCCACGCGATGGCCGGGCGGCAGCAGGGCGTGACGGAGCGGCGCGTGCGCACGGAACGGCGCAAGCTGTCCCTTCCCTGGAACGGCCCGGAGCGGCGCAAGTCCGCGGGCCGGCGGGGCGAGGACCAGGAAAAGAAGGACTGAGGCCGGCATGCCGATGTTCCGATCCGGAGCACTGGCATTCGCGATCGCGCTCGCCGCCGGCTGCGCGGCGGTGGAGTATCCCGCGCCGCCGATCCCGGCCGCGGCGCAGGCGCCCGCCTACTACGCGCCGCCCCTCGAGCAGACCTACCGGCTGCAGGTGGGCGACACGCTCGCGATCCGCTCCTATTTCGACGCGCAGCTCAACCAGGAGGTCGTCGTCCGCCCCGACGGGCGGATCACGGTGCTCCTGATCGGCGAGCTCCTCGTCGCGGGCCTCGCGCCGGAGGAGGTCGCGGAGAAGATCCGGGAGCCGTACAAGCGCCTCGTGGGCAACACCGACCTCACGGTGGCCCTCGTGAAGAGCGCGGGGCTGGGCGTGTACCTGAGCGGCGAGATCCGCAACCCCTCGCTGCTGCCGCTCGACGGCAACCTCACCCTGCTCCAGGCGCTCGCGCGGGCCGGGGGCGTGCTCGCCTCGGCCAACCGGGCGAGCGTGCTCCTCGTGCGCAGCGACGAGGCCGGCAAGCTCACGGTGAGCAAGGTCGACCTGGAGCGGATCCTGCGCGGCGAGAGCCCCGACGTGTTCCTGCGGCGGCGCGACGTCGTCTTCGTCCCGAAGAGCGAGATCGCGCAGGCGGGCCAGTTCGTCGAGCAGTACGTGAACGCGATCGTCCCCCGCTTCGTGCAGCTGCAGTTCGGATGGGTGAGCTCGCGCGTGACCAACCGCAATCCGGTGGTCGAGGTGCTGCCTTGAACGCCGAGGCGAACGTCGAGACGCCGCGCGAGGCCGCGCCGCCGCAGCGCCGGTCGGCGGCCCACCCGCTCATCGCGATCGAGGTCGACGAGAACGCGCCCGGCCGCAATCCGATCGCGGCCGCGGCCTACCGCGCGTTCGAGTTCACCGTGGCCGCGGTGGCGCTCGTCGTGAGCCTGCCGATCATCGTCGTCGAGGCGATCGTGATCCGCCTCGACTCCCCGGGTCCTGCGTTCTTCTTCCAGACGCGCTTCGGGAAGAGCCGCATCGCCTGGGGCCGGGAGCTCGCCGGGCGCACCGACATCGTCTCGGCCACGGGCCGCTTCGAGCCGGACAAGCGCTACCACGTGCCCACGACCTTCCGCTTCGTGAAGTTCCGGACGATGTACGCCGACGCCAAGGAGCGCGCGCCGGACCTCTACCGCTACGAATTCGCGAGCCACGAGGAGTTCCGCGCCGCCTTCTACAAGCTGGACAACGACCCGCGCGTGACCCGCGTGGGGCGCTGGCTTCGCAAGTCCACCCTCGACGAGCTGCCCAACTTCTGGAACGTCCTCACCGGCACGATCGGGCTCGTCGGCCCGCGGCCCGAGAACCCGGTGTACCTGCCCTACTACTCGGCCGAGGAGATGGCGAAGTTCACGGTGCGCCCCGGCATCACCGGGCTCGCGGTGATCAACGGCCGCGGGGAGCTTTGCATCGGCGGGCAGATCGACTGGGACCTCACGTACGTGCGCGAGCGCTCCGTGTTGCTGGACCTGAAGACGCTCTTCGCGACCGTGTGGATGGTGATCGTGCGGCGCGGGGCCTTCTGATGACGGGCGCGGGTACCGGCTCCCGGTACGGCGAAGCGCCCTCGCGCGACGCGGCGGCGCCTCGCGGGCAGCCCGACTACCTGCGGGTGCTCGTCGAGCAGCGCTGGTTCGTGGCCGCGTTCGCGCTCTCCGCGGCGCTCACGGCGCTCGGGCTCACCTACGTGTTCGCGGAGAAGTACGAGTCCTACGTCGCGATCTCCTACCGGGTCCAGGAGGTCACGCGCTTCAAGCCGCAGCAGAACGAGGCGATGGGTTCTCCCGCCCCCCAGGCGCCCTTCCGCGTGATCAGCCAGACGCTGCAGGAGGTGCTCAAGAGCGACGCGATCCTCCTCGACGTGGTGAGGACGCAGCGCCTGGACGAGAGCGCGGCGGACTACACCGGCCCCTGGTACAAGGTCTGGTACCGCAAGGCGAAGGACTGGCTGCGCTCCGTCGCGAAGGACGCGTGGATGCTCCTCAAGTACGGCCGCTTCGTCGACGAGGACCCCACGCGCGCGGCCGTGGAGGAGCTGCGCAAGAACGTGAAGGTGGTGAACCGCGACTCCTACATCTTCCACCTGCACGTTCGCGACCGCTATCCGGACCGCGCCGCGCGCATCGCGGACCAGCTCGGGCGCGTGCTCGCCGACTGGCTCCTCGAATACGACCGCCACCCGGGCCGCGCCCGCGCCGGCCAGCTCGACGCCCTCGTCGAGGAAAGGCTCCGGGACATGGAGCGCAGGCGCGAGGAGATCGAGCGCCTGCTCCGGGAGAACCAGGTCGCCTCGGTGCAGCTCGAGACCGAGCGGCTCACGGAGAACCTCTCGGCGCTGCGGCTGGAGGAGTCCCGCCTCGCGAGCGACATCGCGCGCGCCCAGGAGCGCCAGGCGTCGGTGCAGGCGAAGCTCAGGCTGAAGCAGCGCATCCTCGCGCCGGACGGCAAGGGCGGCGAGCTCGTCGAGCACATCCCGCCGGAGGACTTCAAGAAGCTCGCCTCCCAGGCCGTGTTCGACGCGATCGAGCTGGAGAGCCTGCTCGCCAAGCAGGCCGCGCTGCGGCGCTCGATCGAGACCTACGCCGAGCGCCTGCGCAGGCTCCCCGCCGTCCAGAACCGCCTCGACACGCTGAAGCTCTCGCTCGCGGCCCTCGAGCGCGAGTTCACGCTGCTGAACGACGGCGTCCAGGAGGCGGCGGTGCGCGCGACCTCGTCGGTGAGCGAGGTGCGCGTGCTCAACCCGGCGGTGGTGCCGGGCGGCCCGGTGGCGCCGATCAAGATCTACCACGTGGGTCTCGCCGGGGGACTGGGCCTGCTGGTCGCGATCGGCCTGGTGTACCTCCTCGACTTCCTGGGCATCCAGCTGCTCTTCGCGCCGCGCCGGGAGCCGGAAGCTTCGCCCGCGCCGCAGCCGCCGCCCGCCGAAGAGGGAGGGCCGGCCGATGGCTGAGGCCGACGCCGTTCGTGCGGCAGCCCCGGAAGGGATGCCGAGCCCGGTCCGGCGCGGGCCGAGGCGCCTGCCGGCCCTGGCGCGATACGCGATCATCGTGATCCTGGGCGCGGCCCTGGCCGGGCTCACTTCCTACCTGTTGCGCACGATCGGATTCTGAGAGGGACCCGCCTGGACACCACCGCCACCCCGACGGAAACGGACGCCGCTCCCGGCGCGCCGACGGCCGCGGCCGCGACGATGCCCGAGATCAGCGTGGTCCTGTCGACCTACCGCCGCGCCGGCACGCTGCGCCGCACGCTCGACCACCTCCTCGCCCAGGACCTCGCCCCGCACCGCTTCGAGGTCATCGTCGTCGACGACGGCTCGCCCGACGAGACCCCGGAGGTCGTCGCGGACTACGCGCGCCGCGCCCCCTTCACGCTGGTGTTCCGCCGTCACGAGAACCGCGGGCCCGGCTACACGCAGAACCGCGGCATCGAGCGCGCCCGCGCGCCGGTCGTCCTCCTCATGGCCGACGACATCTTCCTCGCGCCGCACGCGGTGCGCGCGCACCTCGAGCACCACCAGGCGCACCCGGAGCCCGGGGCCGCCGCGCTCGGCAAGGTGCTGCAGTCGCCGGAGCTCACGCAGAGCGTCTTCCTCAGCAAGTGGGACCCTTTCCGCTTCAAGGACTTCGAGGGGCTCACGGACCTGCCTCCGTACCAGTTCTGGGCGATGAACATCTCCGTGAAGCGCGACTTCGTGATGCGCCACGGCATGTACCTCGAGCACCAGGGGCGCTGCGGCGTCTCCTGCCTGGAGGACCTCGAGCTGGGCTGCCGGCTGCACGAGCACGGGCTGCGCCTTCGCTACGAGAGCGGGGCGCTCGGCCGGCACTACCACGTGGTGAGCCTGGACCAGGCGATCGCCCGCTGGCACGAGCGCGGCATGAACTACGGGGAGTTCCGCCGCTACGCGAAGCTGCCCGAGCTCACCGTCTGGTTCCACATCCTCGACCGGCACACCGTCGGGGAGTACTACCGGGTCCTCAAGGGCCCGAACAGCTTCCGCGGCGCCGAGCGCCATTTCGCCTGGCACGTCGTGCGCCACCTCGTTCGCGTCGCGACGATCAACGCGATCACGGTGCGCGCGTTCTGGCGCCCGTTCTTCGACCTGGCCGAGCGCTCCCCGCTCGTGGCGTCCCTGGTCACGCCGAAGATGTACCGCGGGTTCCTGTACTACCACTTCCTGCGCGGCGTGAGCGACGCGCGGCGCATCTACGGCGACTGAGTGCCACGGCCGCGCCCCTCGGGGGCGCGGGTGTCGGATAATCGGAATGGCGCCGCGAGCCGCGGCGAGGGAGGCAAGACCATGATCGCGAGCACCGGGATCCCCGCGGGACAGGACGGCCACGCAGGCCAGTCGCCCGAGGCGCGGGAATCCGAACGCCGGAGAGTCGAGGAATACCGCGCCCACATCGGGCATCCCGAGTATTTCGACGTCCTGAGCGCCATCCAGTTCAACCTCCTCACGGCCCTGGGGCTGCGCGAGGGGCACACGCTGCTCGACGTGGGCTGCGGGTCGCTGCGCGCGGGCAGGCTCTTCATCCCCTACCTGCGGCCCGGGCACTACTTCGGGATCGAGCCGCTGCCCTGGCTCGTGCAGGAGGGCATCGACAAGGAGATCGGCGCCGCGATGGTCGCGATCAAGCGCCCGACGATCCTCCACGACGAGAACTTCACGCTGAGCGGGTTCGGGCGCGAGTTCGACTTCATCATCGCCCAGTCGATCTTCTCGCACACCTCGCAGGCGCAGATCCGGCGCTGCCTCGCGGAGGCGAAGAAGGTCCTGAAGCCCGAGGGGATCTTCGCCGCGACCTTCTTCGAGTCCCCGGCGAACTACGAGGGCAACAGCTGGGTCGCGAAGGCGACCTATTCGCGGGAGAGGATGCGCGAGCTCGTGGAGGAGCAGGGGCTCGCCATGACCCCCATCGACTGGCGCCATCCCGACCCGCAGCAGTGGATCCTCATCCACCACCCGGGAACCGCGATCCCGATGGCCGAGGCCACCGACGCCCGCCGGATCGTCATGCTGCAGGAGCAGCTCGAGACCAACCGCGCGCAGCTCATGGCCATCATGAGCCATCCCT
>CALEJW010000076.1 GCA_937898635.1 uncultured Pseudomonadota bacterium
GGCTAGCCGCGCCGGTAGGGCGAGGGCTCGCCGGGCGGGCGCGTCTTGAAGCGCTTGTGCGCCCAGAAGTACTGCTCGGGAATCTCGCGCACGCGCTCCTCGATGAAGGCGTTCATGCGCCGCACGTCGGCCTCGAGGTCCTCGCCCGGGTAGTCCTCCCAGGGCGGATAGACCACGATCTCGTAGCCGCGCTCGAGCTGGCGCGCGACCGCGGGCACGACCGTCGCGCGGCCGAGCCGGGCGAGGCGCGGGAGCGCGGTCACCGTCGCCGCGGGCACGCCGAAGAACGGGACGAAGAGCGCGTCGCGCGGCCCGAAGTCCATGTCCGGCAGGAAGTAGAGCAGCCGCCCCTCGCGCAGCGTCTTCACGATCGCGCGCATGCCGTCCTGGCGGGAGAGCAGGATCGGGCTCCCGAAACGCAGCCGCCCGTGCAGGAAGAGCCGGTCGAGGACCGGGTTCTTCTGGCGGCTGTAGATGCTCGCCGAGCCCGGCAGGTCGTTCGCGATCCGCGCCCCGCCCATGTTCAGGCCGATGAAGTGCGGCACGAGGAGGATGACGGGCTTGCCGCGCAGGCGGTCCAGGTGCTCCCGCCCGCGGATCGAGACGAGGCCCAGCACCCGCGCGTCGCTTCCGAACCACATGACGCTCATCTCCAGCGCGTTGCGCCCCAGCGCCTCGAAGTGGCGGCGCGCGAGCGCCTTGCGCTCTGCCTCGGGCATGTCGGGGAAGCACAGCGCGAGGTTCGTGTCGGTGACGCGGCCGCGGCCGAAGCGGTAGAGGAGCCGCCCCAGCACGCGGCCGATCGCGCCGAGCGCCGGCGTGGGCAGCCAGTGCAGGAGCCACAGCAGGCCCACCGCGAGCCACGACCCGAGGCGGCGCAGGATCACCATCGCAGCGCGGTCCCGGGCGCCGGCGGCGCGCCGGCCGGCCGCTTGTAGCGGTTGTAGCCCCAGAGGTACTGCGCCGGCGCCATCCGGATCAGGGCCTCCACGCCCTCGTTCACGGCGCGGGCGGCGGCGGCACGGTCCGCGGGCAGGGGCTCCTCGCGCACGCGGATGTGCAGCCGGAATCCCCCGCCGCGGGGCAGGCGCTCGGCGAAGCAGAAGGCGATCGCGGCGCCGGAGGACTCCTGCAGGCGGCCCGTGAGCGTCATGGTGTAGGCCGGGCGCCCGAAGAAGTCGACCCACTCGCCCTCGCCCTCGCCGGGCACCTGGTCGGGCAGGATCACCGTGCAGCCCCCCTTGCGCAGGTGGCGCAGCAGCATGCGCACGCCCGCGAGCGTGGCGGGCGCGACGTTCGTGCCGTCGGGCGCGGCGCCGCGGTTGCGGCCCTCGCGGATCACCTCGTCGAGCCAGCCCAGCTTGTGCGGCCGGTACATCGCGAGGATCGGGAGCCGGGTCCAGAGGTAGCGGCCGGCGATGTCGTAGCCGCCGAGGTGCGGGGTCACGAAGAGGATCGGCCGGCCCGCGGCGCGCAGGCGCTCGACCCCTTCCCAGCCGTCCAGGGACTTCACCAGGCCGGCCACCTGCTCCGCCGGCCGGAAGAGCGCCCAGGCGAGTTCGGCCGCCCCCTTGCCGATTTCCGCGGCGTTCTCGCGGGCGAGCCCGCCGAGGGAGCGGGCGTCGGGAGCGAGACCGGCGGTGCGCAGGTTCTCGAGGGCGCGCAGGCGATAGCGGGGCGAGAGGAGGTAAACGAGACGGCCGGCGAAGGCACCGAGGCGGTGGTTCGCGGGAAGGTCCAGCCAGGCGAGGAACCGGAGGAGGATTCTCAAGGCGCGACCGCCGGCGGCGGGCGGCGGGAAGGGGAGTTTGCTAAAATCCCGGGTCCATTCGCGACTGTGGGGCGAACCCGATGAAATCCAACTACCTGTTCACTTCGGAATCGGTGTCCGAAGGCCACCCCGACAAGGTGGCCGACCAGATCTCCGATGCCGTGCTGGACGCCATTCTAGCGCAGGACCCCCGTTCGCGAGTCGCGGCGGAGACCCTGTGCAACACCGGGCTCGTGGTCATGGCCGGCGAGATCACGACGCACGCCGTCGTGGACTACATCCAGGTCGCGCGCGACACGATCAAGCGCATCGGCTACGACAACACCGATTTCGGGATCGACTACCGGGGCTGCGCGGTGATGGTCTGCTACGACAAGCAGAGCCCGGACATCGCCGCCGCGGTGGACCACGCCTCCGACGAGTACCTGAACCAGGGCGCCGGCGACCAGGGGATGATGTTCGGCTACGCCTGCGACGAGACGCAGGTGCTCATGCCCGCGCCGATCCACTACGCGCACCGGCTCGTCGAGCGCCAGTCCCAGGTGAGGCGGGACGGGCGCCTGCCGTGGCTGCGGCCGGACGCGAAGAGCCAGGTGACCATGCGCTACGAGGACGGCAGGCCCGTCTCGGTGGAGACGGTGGTGCTCTCCACCCAGCACGCGCCCGAGGTCTCGCAGGAGCAGATCAAGGAAGGCGTGATCGAGATGGTCGTGAAGCCCGTCTTCCCGAAGGAGATGCTGAAGGACACGCGCTTCCTCGTGAACCCCAGCGGGCGCTTCGTGGTCGGCGGGCCCCAGGGCGACTGCGGGCTCACGGGCCGCAAGATCATCGTCGACACCTACGGCGGCGCCTGCGCGCACGGCGGCGGGGCTTTCTCCGGCAAGGACCCCTCGAAGGTGGACCGTTCCGCGGCCTACGCCGCGCGCTACGTGGCGAAGAACGTCGTGGCCGCGGGCCTCGCGCGCCAGTGCCAGATCCAGATCTCCTACGCCATCGGGGTGGCCAAGCCTATCAACGTGACGATCTACACCGAAGGCACGGGCGTCATTCCCGACGCGAAGATCGCGAAGCTGGTCGAGGAGCACTTCGACCTGCGCCCGAAGGGCATCGTCACGATGCTCGACCTCCTGCGTCCCGTCTACGAGAAGACCGCGGCCTACGGCCACTTCGGCCGCGAGGAACCCGAGTTCTCCTGGGAGACCACGGACAAGGCGGGCATTCTCCGGGAGGCCGCCGGGCTCAAGGGCGCGCCGGGCAGGATCGCGGCGGCGGCCGACTGAGCCGCCCGCCCTCGCGGCGGGCAAGACCTCAGGGGAAGTGGCGCTTCAGGAGGGGTGCGAGCGCCTCGAGGGCGCCCGCGCGCGCCGCGATCGCCGCGAGCGCCGGCGCGTGCTCGCGGAACCAGGCCCCGCCCGGGCGCCAGCGGGTCATCACGAGCAGGTACAGGTCGATCGCGCTCGGCCGCTCGCCCAGGAACCAGGGCGAGGCTGCCGCGGCGTCCATCTGGCGCCAGAGCGCCTCGCGGTGGCGGTCCGTGCTCTCCCGCAGCCGCTTCGCGCATGCGTCCTCCCCGACCCATTTGCGCGGCTCGTCGCCGTAGGTGAAGGTGGGATACACCGCGGCCACGAGGAACGCCACCCAGCGGTGGAAGGCTTCGCGCGCGGGATCGCCCCGGGCGGGAACGAGGCCCGCCTGCGGGGCGCGGTCGTCGATCCAGTGCACGATCGCGAGGCTCTCGGTGAGCACCCGGCCGTCGGGCAGGACCAGGGACGGGACCTGGCCCAGGGGGTTCACCGCGAGGAGGCGCTCGCGCGTGGGGCTGCCCGGCGAATAGTCGACGTCCTCCACGGCGAGCGGCAGGCCGGCCAGCGCGAAGGCGCATTCGACGATGGCCGACCCGCAGCCGGGGCAGCCGAGGAGCAGGGGTTCGGGGCGGGAAGGTCTCATCCGGGGGCGCTTGGAACGGGGGGTCGGGGGACGGTATAATCGCTTCCGTCCGAGGAGCGTTGCAACGGGATTCCCCATCCCGCCAGGCTCGGGCGTCACACCGCAACGGCGCTCACCCGACTGTGCAGGACCGGGTGGGAAGTCCCCGTTCGCACGGCGGCATCCTTCACTTGATACCGGAGAGAACGATGAACGCTGTCCCGAAGACCGGAAACGCCGCCGACCACGTGGTCGCGGACCTTGCGCTCGCCGACTGGGGCCGCAAGGAGATCGCCATCGCCGAGACCGAGATGCCCGGCCTCATGGCGATCCGCGAGGAGTACGCCGCGAGCCAGCCCCTGCGCGGGGCGCGCATCACCGGCTCGCTCCACATGACCATCCAGACCGCCGTGCTGATCGAGACGCTCGAGGCGCTCGGGGCCGAGGTGCGCTGGGCCTCGTGCAACATCTACTCGACGCAGGACCACGCCGCGGCCGCCATCGCCGCGGGCGGCACCCCGGTCTTCGCGAAGAAGGGCGAGACGCTCGCGGAATACTGGGACTACACGCACCGCATCTTCGAGTGGCCCGACGGCGGCTTCACGAACATGATCCTCGACGACGGCGGCGACGCGACGCTGCTGCTGCACCTGGGGGCGCGGGCGGAAGCCGACGCGAAGGTCCTGGAGAAGCCCTCGAGCGAGGAGGAGACCTGCCTCTTCGCCGCCATCCGGGCGAAGCTCTCGAAGGACGCGAAGTGGTACTCGACGCGCCTCGCGAAGGTGAAGGGCGTCACCGAGGAGACGACCACCGGCGTGAAGCGCCTTTACCAGATGGCGAAGGACGGCCTGCTCCGGTTCCCGGCCATCAACGTCAACGACTCGGTCACCAAGAGCAAGTTCGACAACCTCTACGGCTGCCGCGAGTCGCTCGTCGACGGCATCAAGCGGGCGACCGACGTGATGATCGCCGGCAAGGTGGCCGTGGTCGCCGGCTACGGCGACGTGGGCAAGGGCAGCGCCCAGGCCCTGCGGGCGCTCTCCGCCCAGGTCTGGGTGACGGAGATCGACCCCATCTGCGCCCTGCAGGCGTCGATGGAGGGCTACCGCGTCGTCACGATGGACTACGCGTGCGACAAGGCCGACATCTTCGTGAGCGCCACCGGCAACCTGCACGTGATCACCGCCGGGCACATGAAGCGCATGAAGGACCAGGCGATCGTGTGCAACATCGGCCACTTCGACAACGAGATCGACGTCGCGGCGCTGAAGGCCCTCCGGTGGGAGAACATCAAGCCCCAGGTGGACCACGTGATCTTCCCCGACGGCAAGCGCATCATCCTGCTCGCCGAGGGCCGGCTCGTGAACCTCGGCTGCGGCACGGGCCACCCGAGCTACGTGATGAGCTCGTCCTTCGCCAACCAGACGCTCGCCCAGATCGAGCTCTTCGGGCACCCGGAGAAGTACCCGATCGGCGTGTACGTGCTGCCCAAGCACCTCGACGAGAAGGTGGCGAGGCTGCAGCTGAAGAAGCTGGGCGCGCAGCTCACCGAGCTCTCCGAGGAGCAGGCGCGCTACATCGGCGTGGCGCGCGAGGGCCCCTACAAGTCCGAGCAGTACCGCTACTAGCCCCAGGCCGGGGCGCCCGCGAGGGCGCCCCGCGTTCGAGCGCGTGCGCCGCACAATCCTCGGGTCCGCAACCGCCCGGGCCGCCCTTGCCGGCGTCCTGGCGCTTTCGGCTTTCGTCCTGGCGCCGGGGGCGCGGGCGGCCGAGTTGCGCGAGGAGGTCGTGAGGGCGTTCGTGGACGGCCCTGCGATCGAAGTGACCCTCTACCGGCCCGCCGGCAAGGGGCCGCACCCGCTCGTGGTCCTGAGCCATGGCAGCCCGCGGTCGGCGGCCGCGCGGCGGCAGGAGGGGCGGATCCGCTTCGAGGCGCAGGGCCGCGCCTTCGTCGAGAAGGGATTCGCGGTCGCGGT
Source organism: uncultured Pseudomonadota bacterium (assembly GCA_937898635.1). Taxonomy (GTDB): domain Bacteria; phylum Pseudomonadota; class Gammaproteobacteria; order Burkholderiales; family Usitatibacteraceae; genus FEB-7. The sequence continues at coordinate 5,674 of CALEJW010000076.1, forward strand.
GCCGACGCGGCGCGGCTACGGGGAATCGGGCGGGGAGTGGGCGGAGGGCTACGGTCGCTGCGACGACCCCGACTACGAGGCCGCGGGCCGCGCGAGCGCGCGGGACCTGCGCGCGGCCATCGACGCCCTCCGGCGCGATGCCGCGATCGACACCGGGCGGATCGTGCTCGTCGGCCAGTCCGCGGGTGGCTGGGCGTCGCTCGCCGCCGCCTCGGAGCCGCTCCCCGGGCTCGCCGCGGTGGTGAACTTCGCGGGGGGCCGCGGCTCGCGCGGCCCGGACGAGGTCTGCGGCGAGGAGCGGCTCGTGGTCGCCGCGGCGGCCTACGGCCGCTCGTCGAGCGTTCCGCAGCTCTGGGTGTACACGGAAAACGACCGCTTCTTCCGCCCGGCGCTCAGCCGGCGGATGCACGAGGCCTTCGTCGCGGCGGGCGGACGGGCGAGGTTCGTCCTCGCCCCGGCGTTCGGGACGGACGGCCATGCCTACTTCGCGCGGGCGACCGCGCACTGGATGCCGGAGGTCGACGCCTTTCTCGGGTCGCAGGGCCTCGGCGCGAGGAGATAGCGCGATGCGCACGCAACGAGACCGGGAACGGCTCTTCAGCTTCGAGTTCTTCCCGCCGAGGACGCCGGAGGGCGAGGCGAAGCTGCGCGCCGCCCGGCGCCAGCTCGCCGGGCTCGGGCCCGCCTTCATGTCCTGCACCTTCGGCGCCGGCGGCTCGACGCAGGAAGGCACGCTCAATACCGTGCTCGAGATCCACGGCGAGGGCCACGCGGCCGCGCCGCACATCTCCTGCATCGGCTCGCGGCGCGAGAGCATCGCCGGGCTCCTCGACCGCTACCGGGAAGCCGGCATCCGCCGGCTGGTCTGCCTGCGCGGGGACCTGCCGTCGGGCATGGCGGTGGCCGGGGAGTTCCGCTACGCCGCCGACCTCGTCGCCTTCGTGCGCGACCGCACGGGCGACTGGTTCCACGTCGAGGTGGCGGCCTACCCGGAGTTCCACCCGCAGGCGAGAAGGCCCGCCGACGATCTCGCCCATTTCAAGGAGAAGATCGACGCGGGGGCGGATTCGGCCATCACGCAGTACTTCTACAACCCCGACGCCTACACGCACTTCGTGGAGTCCGTGGAGGCCCTGGGCGTGGACGTTCCCGTGGTGCCGGGCATCATGCCCATCAACAACTTCTCGCAGCTCGCGCGCTTCTCGGACGCGTGCGGCGCCGAGATCCCGCGCTGGATCCGCCTGCGCCTGGAGAGCTTCGGCGACGACACGGCTTCCATCCGGTCCTTCGGCCTGGACGTGGTGACGGAGCTCTGCGGGCGGCTCCTCGCCCTGGGCGCCCCGGGGCTGCACTTCTACACCCTCAACCAGGCGGGACCCACCGCCACCATCTGGGAAAGGCTGGGACTGCCGCGCGGCCCGGGAGCGTAGAATCGCGGCACTTCCGCGCCCCCGGAGCCCGCCTTGACCGAGACGAACCTCGAATCGCGTCCCTCGCTCGTCGCCCGCCTGAAGTCCCAGCCGCCGAACGAGGCCGCGCGAATGCTCGCGGCCCTCGAGCCCGCGCGGGGCGTCGAGGTTCTCGGGGACATGAACCCGGGACTCGCCCAGGACGTCCTCGACGAGATGCCGGCCGACGCGTTCGCCGCCCTCACGCGCGTCGCCGCGCCGGAACTGGCCCGGCAATGGGTGCGAAACGCCGGGTACGCTCGCGGGACCGTCGGGCGCCTGATGGAGCCCGCCTACGCGGTCTTCTCTCCGGGCATGCAGGTGGGCGAGGCGATCGAGCAGTTGCGCACGCTCACGCGGACCGCGTTCGTCACCTACGGCTACGTAGCCGACGCCGAGCGAAGGCTCGTTGGCCTCGTCACGATGCGAGACCTCCTCCTGAACGACCACGGGGCGAGGCTGGCGGACGTGATGCTGAAGGGCGTCTTCTCCTTCCGTCCCGCGACGCCGCTCGCCGACGCGATGAAGCTCACGCTCAACCGGCACTACCCGGTGTACCCGGTGTGCGACGAGGAGGGAAGGCTCCAGGGACTGGTGCGCGGCGCGGCGATCTTCGAGGAGCAGGCGTTCGAGTTCACCGCCCAGCCCGGCTCGATGGTGGGCGTGGAGAAGGAGGAGCGCGTGAACACCTCCCTCGGCCTCGCCTTCCGCTTCCGCCACCCCTGGCTGCAGCTGAACCTCCTCACGGCCTTCGCCGCCGGCGCGGTCGTGGCGACCTTCCAGGGCACCGTGGACCGGCTGGTGATCCTGGCGACCTTCCTGCCGGTGCTCGCCGGGCAGTCCGGCAATACCGGCTGCCAGGCGCTCGCGGTGACGGTGCGCGGGATCACGCTGGGCGACATCCGCGCGGGCTCCGGGAAGGCGCTCGTCGCCAAGGAGTTCTTCCTGGGGCTCGCCAACGGCACGGTCACCGGGATCCTCTGCGGCCTCGCGATGTTCGTCCTCGCGAGCGCGCAGGAGTCGCCCCACGCGCTCGTCCTGGGCATTGCCGTGTGCCTCGCGATGATGGGCAGCTGCGCGATCAGCGGGGTGTCGGGGGCGCTGGTGCCCCTGGTGATGAAACGGCTGGGCGCCGACCCCGCCACCGCCTCGAGCATCATCGTCACCACGGCCACCGACGTGGCGAGCATGGGCCTGCTCCTCGGGCTCGCGACCGTCCTGGTGCGCTGACGCGCGCATTGAATGTTGCGCCGGGCCGACCTATCATCGCCGCCATGCCTACCCGCCTGATCGCCGCCCTGTTCCTTGCGATGCTGTCGCTCGCCGACGACGTCCTCGCCCAGGAGCAGGCGACCACCAACCGCGCGACCGACCTCAAGGAGCGCCCGGCGTTCGACGCCCGGACGATCGCGCCCCTCGCGGCGGATGCCCCGGTCAAGGTGGTCTCGCGCCAGGGCGGCTGGACGCAGGTCGAGTCGGGCACGCAGCGCGGCTGGGTGCGCGCCTTCCACCTGCGCTTCAAGTCCGCGGTCACGGTCGAGACGGCCCCCTCGGGCAGCAACCCGCTCGGCGGCATCACCTCGATCTTCGGCTTCGGCGGCAAGAAGGCGCCGGAGACCTCGCGCGTGGCCACCCTCGGCATCCGCGGCCTCACGCCCGAGGACTTCAAGAACGCGTCGCCCGACGCCGCGGCCCTGCGCAAGCTCCAGTCCTACCGGGTGGACCGCGCCGCCGCGGAACGCTTCGCGAGGGAAGCGAAGCTCGCGCCGGTCGCCGTCGCCTACGCGAAGGAAGGGGGCGGCTCGTGAGGGCGGCCCTCGCCGCCGCCGTCCTCGCGCTGGCGCTTCCGGCCCAGGCGCAGCTCGACTTCGGGCGCATCCTCGACCTCGGCAAGAAGGCGGTCGAGGTGGGCCAGCAGGTCCAGGAGGCGACGAAGGAGTACACGACGGAGGAGGAAGTGGCGCTCGGCGAGGGCATCACCTCGGGCTTCCTCGGCGCCGCCCCCCTGCATCCCGACGAGCGCCTGCAGCGCTACGTGAACCGCATCGGCCGCTGGCTCGCCTCGCAGACGGAGCGCGCGGACCTGCCCTGGACCTTCGGCGTGATCGACACCGACGCCATCAACGCCTTCGCGATGCCGGGCGGGACGGTCATCGTCTCCCACGGGCTGGTCAAGCGCCTGGCGAACGAGTCGGAGCTCGCCGGGGTGCTCGCCCACGAGATCGCCCACGTCCTGAAGAAGCACCAGCTCTCGGCGATCCAGTCCGATGCCGGCTGGGGCGCCATCGCCACGGGCGCGAAGGCCTACGCGTCCGACCGCATCAGCCGTAGCAGCGGGGGCGACGTGCTCGGGCTCAAGACCCAGCTCGCCAACGCCGGCGTGGACCTCGTGAAGGACGGGCTCTTCCTGCGCCCGCTCGACCGGGGCATGGAGTACGAGGCGGACCGCATCGGCGTCGTCGTCGCGGCCCGCGGCGGCTACGATCCCTACGGCCTCGTGTCCGTGCTCACCATGCTCGCGCAGGTGAAGCCGGAAGAATCAGACGCCTCCATCACCTTCTCGACCCATCCCTCGCCCGCCGACCGGCTGGCGGAGCTCGAGAAGATCGTCCCCACGGCGCTCGAGAAGTACGCCTCGCAGCCGCAGGTGATGGCGCGCTTCCGGCAGGCCGTGGGCGCGAAGTAGCGGCCTCGGGCCGGCAATGGAAAAGGGCGCCCGCGGGCGCCCTTTTCGCTTCCGTCCCGCGGGGGAGGCGGCTCAGCGCAGGTTTGCGACCTTGCGCTGCGCCTCCTGCGCGTGGATCTGGGCATAGGCCTGGTGCGCGGCGGCCTCGGCCTCGCCCACCTTGATCGGCAGCCCCATGTCGGAGAGCACCGAGCCCAGTGCCGAGAGGCACAGCATCACGTTCTCCGGCTTGCACGAGTAGCCCATGATGCCGATGCGCCAGATCTTGCCGGCGAGCGGGCCCAGTCCCGCGCCGATCTCCAGGTTGAACTCCGTGAGCAGCGTCTTCCTCACCTCGGCCTCGCGCTCGCGCACGGCCTCGGGGATGTGCACCGCGTTCATCTGCGGCAGGCGGGAGCCCTCCTTCACGAGGTAGCGAAGCCCCATCGCCTCGAGCCCCGCCATGAGCGCGAGGTGGTGGCGGTGGTGGCGCGCCCAGCTGTTCTCCAGCCCCTCCTCCTTGATGAGGAGCAGCGCCTCGTGCAGCGCGTACAGGCTGTTGGTGGGCGCCGTGTGGTGGTAGGTGCGCGTGGTCTCGCCCCAGTAGCCCAGGAGCAGGTTCATGTCCATGAACCAGCTGTGGATCTTGTCCTTGCGGGCCTTCACGTGCTCGACGACGCGTTCGCTGAAGGACACCGGCGACAGGCCCGGCGTGCAGGACAGGCACTTCTGGCTCGCGGAGTAGACGGCGTCGACGTTCCACTCGTCCACCATCACCGGCGTGCCCGCGAGGGAGGTGACCGCGTCCACGATCGTGAGCGCCCCGTGCTTGTGGGCGAGGGCGACGAGGGACTTCGCATCCGACTGCACGCCCGTGGAGGTCTCCGCGTGGACGAAGGCGACGATGCGCGCGTCGGGGTTGGCCTTGAGGGCGTCCTCGAGCTTGCCGGGGTCGCAGGGCTCGCCCCAGGCGTCCTCGACCACGACCGCGTTCCCGCCGGCGCGCACCACGTTCTCGATCATGCGCCCGCCGAACACGCCGTTTCGCATCACGATCACCTTGTCGCCCGGCGTGACCATGTTCACGAAGCAATACTCCATGCCGACGGATCCGGGGCCGGAGACGGGGAAGGTGAGCGGGTTCTTCGTCTGGTAGACGTAGCGCAGGAGGAGCTTCAACTCCTCCATCATCTCCACGAAGACCGGGTCGAGGTAGCCGATCGCCGGCAGGCTCATCGCCGCCATGACGCGCGGGTTGATCTCCGAGGGGCCGGGGCCGAGGAGCGTGCGCTGCGGGGGGTGGAAGGAGTGGATCTTCTTGGTGGGCGCCACGTGCTTGATCGTCATTGCAATGTCCTCGTCGGCGGGGAGCCCGGTGGGCGCGCCCGCGAGAAAAATCGTATCAGGGAAGATTGGCGATGCCGGTTGACGGGGGTCAACCTCGGCCCGGCGTGAAGCGGACCAGCGTTCCCTGCGAGACGTCGGGAAGCGCCTCCTGGGGGTCGAGGGCGGTGTCGCCCTCCGGCGGGACGGTGCCGTCCGCCGCGAGGCTCGCGAAATCGAAGAGCGCGCGGTCCATGAGGTGCGAGGGCGTGACGCGCGTGAGGGCGCTGAAGATCGAGATCACGCGCCCGGGGTGCTTCTTCTCCCACTCGCGCAGCATCGCCTTCACCTGCTTTCGCTGCAGGTTCTCCTGCGAGCCGCACAGGTCGCAGGGGATGATCGGGAAGGCGCGGTCCGCGGCGTAGGCCGCGAGGTCGCGCTCCTCCACGTAGGCGAGCGGGCGGATCACCACGTGCCGGCCGTCGTCGGAGACGAGCTTGGGCGACATCGCCTTGATCTTGCCGTTGTGGAAGAGGTTGAGGAAGAAGGTCTCGAGGATGTCGTCGCGGTGGTGGCCCAGGGCGATCTTCGTGGCGCCGATCTCCCCCGCCACCCGGTAGAGGACGCCGCGGCGCAGGCGCGAGCACAGGCTGCACATGGTCGCGCCCTCGGGGATGACCCGCTTCACCACGCTGTGGGTGTCCTGGACCACGATGCGGTGCTCGACGCCGCGCGAGGCGAGGTACTCCGGCAGCACGTGCTCCGGATAGCCGGGATGGCGCTGGTCGAGGTTCACCGCGACCACCTCGAAGGGCACGGGGGCGCAGTCGCGAAGGTGCAGCAGCACGTCGAGGAGCGCGTAGCTGTCCTTGCCGCCGGACAGGCAGGCCATCACCCGGTCGCCCGGCGCGATCATCGAGAAGTCGGCGATCGCCTCCCCGACGAGGCGGCGGATGCGCTTGCGTCGCTTGGCGGCCTCGAAGTCGGCCTTGCGCGTGTCGCGCGCGGGGAGGGATGCGGCGTCCATGGAGCCTAGAGGGCGAGGGAGCGCCCGCCGTCCACGGCGAGGACCTGGCCGGTGACGAACGGGGCGTCGAAAAGCAGGTATTTTACCGCGCCCGCGACGTCCGCCGGGTTTCCCGTGCGGCGAAGGGGCGTCTGGCGCGTGATCCGCTCGCGCTCGGCCGACGGAAAGGCCTCGCCGTCCTCGGGCCAGAGGATGGCGCCCGGCGAGACGCCGTTCACCCGCACCTCGGGCGCGAGCTCGACCGCCAGCGCGCGCGTGAGGCCCGCGAGCCCGCTCTTGGCGATGCTGTAGGCGGCGAAGCCGGGCAGCGGTCGCTCGGCGTGGATGTCGACGATGTTCACGATCGCGCCCCGCGTCTCGCGAAGGGGCGCGGCCGCGGCCTTGGCGAGGAAGAGCGGCGCGCGCAGGTTGGTGCCGACCAGGTCTTCCCAGTCCGCGATGCCGAGATCGGCGATCGGGGTCGCGTGGAAGGACGAGGCGTTGTTCACCAGGCCGTCGAGGCGGCCGAAGCGGCGAGCCGCTTCCGCCACCAGCCGCGGCAGCGCCGCCGCATCCAGGAGGTCGCCCTCGACGACCGCCGCGGACCCGGCGCGCACGGATTCCAGTTCCGCGACGAGGCGATCGGCGTCTTCGCGCGAGCGGTGGCAGTGGACGACGACGCTCGCGCCGGCGGCATGGACGGCGCGCACGATCGCCGCGCCGACGCGACGGGCGCCGCCCGTCACCAGAACCGCTGGCTGGCCCATGATGCTATATTCCCCCCGGAAATCGCCCCGCCCCGGCCGGGCGGCGACAGAGGCGAGAGTGTAGCGAAATCCGCCCGCCATCCCCGAAGGCGCCGCCATTCCCGATGTCCGCCACGGCAGAACTCTCCCTTCCCTCGCCATCGCCCGAAGCGGCGGCGCACTCGCGCGAGCTCGCCGAGCACATCGCCAACGCGGTGGCCGAGGAGGGCGGCTGGATCCCCTTTTCGCGCTTCATGGAGCTCGCGCTCTACGCGCCCGGCTACGGCTACTACAGCGCCGGCTCGCGCAAGATCGGCGCGGCGGGCGACTTCATCACCGCGCCGGAAGTCTCGCCGATGTTCGCCCGCTGCCTCGCCATGCAGGCGCGCCAGGTGCTCGAGCGCACCGGCGGCGACCTGCTCGAGCTGGGCCCGGGCACCGGCATCCTCGCCGCGGACCTCTACGCGGAACTCGCGGGCCAGGGCGCGGCGCCGGCGCGCTATCGCCTCCTCGAGGTGAGCCCGGAGCTGCGCGAGCGCCAGCGCGCGCTCATCGCCGAGCGCCACCCGGGCGCCCTGCAGAAGTTCGAGTGGATCGACCGGCTCCCGGAGCGCATCGACGGGCTGGTGATCGCGAACGAGGTCCTCGACGTGCTGCCGTGCGCGCTGGTGCACCGCGAGGGCGGAGAGATCCTGGAAAGGGGTGTGGTGGTCACCGAGGCCGGCTTCGGCTGGGAGGACATGGCCATTCCCGAGGGCGAGCTCAAGCGGCGCGCCGCCGCGGTGATGCCCCCCGGGGACTACGAGTACCTCACGGAGGTGAACCTCTCCGCCGAAGCCCTCGTGCGCTCCGTCGCCGCGGCGCTGGGCCGCGGGCTCGCCCTCTTCATCGACTACGGCTTCGCCCGCGACGAGTACTACCACCCGCAGCGCTCCATGGGCACGCTTCGCTGCCACTACCGGCACCGCTACCACGGCGACCCCTTCTTCATGCCGGGCCTGCAGGACATCACGGCCCACGTGGATTTCACCGCCATGGCACTCGCCGCCGAGTCGGCGGGGGCGGAGGTCATGGGTTACACGACGCAGGCGCACTTCCTCATCTCCTGCGGGCTCGCCGTCCTGGTGTCCGACGGCGACCCGGAGATGACGCTCTCGCGGCTGAAGGCGACGAGCGCGGTGCACCGGCTCATCAACCCCTCGGAGATGGGCGAGATGTTCAAGGTGCTGGGCATCGGGCGCGGGATCGATTCCCCGCTGCTCGGCTTCCAGTCCGCGCGCCCGCTCGCGCTCGGCATCGGGGAGTAGGGCGGCCCCCCCGCGCATCCTCGAACGGTGGAGAAGGCTGCCGGTGGCCGCATCGCAGGCCGTCCGGACAGTCATCCCGTGCCAAAGACAATGCGAAAGCCCCTTCTCCTCGCTCTCGTCGCCATCCTGGCCGCGTGCGGCCGGGCCCCGGAGCCGCTTGCTCCCGAATTGCAGGCGGTCCGTTGCCCCGTGAACAGGGCCGCGCACGCGAGCGGCTCTTTCGCCAGGGGGCGAGTCATGTTCCTTTGCATCGCGAAGGAGCTGGCCGATTCCCCGCACCTGTTGCGCTGCGACCTCGAGAGCCGTCCCATGATCTGCGAGGACGCCGGCAGCCTCGTCTTCAGCCGCGGGAAGGACGGCATCGTCTACACCTCGTACTACCCGGGCGGCGCGCGCCAGCTGGACCTGGACACCATGGCGGGGGGCTCGCGCCTCACGGTGAACTTCCGCGACGGCCCGCCCCGCCAATCCACCTTCGACGAGGAGGAGACCGACTGGCGCTTCCTGTACCCGGAGGCCCGCCGTCTCCTGCCCGCGGGCTTCGAGATCGTGAAGGGCGCTGTCTGCGACCGCCGCACCTCCAGCCTCAACAGCGGCACGTGCAACCTCGAGGCGAGGAGCCATTCCCTCTATTGGCACATCGCCGTGTCCTATCTCGACCAGCCGGACGTGGGGGTCACGCCTGACGAGTACGAGGCCGAGATGGCGTTCTGGCTGCCTTTCCTGGGGAAGCTCGTCGCGGATCCGGAGCCGAAGAAGTAGCGCGGGGCACCTGCATGGCCGGTTACCGGAAGGAGTAGAGTCGCACCACCGTTCGGCCACGGGAGGTCCACACCGGGAAATCCGATTCGAGGGGCACCCGCCCCCGGCTTGAAGGCCCCCGTCGCCGAAAACGGCAGCCTGTGCGTCCGCGCCGGAACCGGAGTTCTCGCCATCCAGGGGAGAGTTCCATGAAGATCGCGAAGAGAAACGCCGCGCGCATCGCCGCCGCGCTCGCGGGCGCGGCGTTGGCCGGGATCGCCGCTGCCCAGGACGTCCCGCTTTCCTACAAGGCCAGCCCCGACATCTACAAGGTGATCGCCGAGGACGAGCGCTACGTGGTGATGGAGGTCACCTGGAAGCCAGGGCAGAAGGACGACATGCACTCGCACCCGAAAGGGCTCGTCGTTCACTTCCTCACTGACTGCCATTCGCGCACCGTGACGCGCGACGGCAAGGTGATGGAGAACAAGCGCAAGGCCGGCGAGACGCGAATCGCCAAGCCCGTCGTGGCGCACACCTTCGAGAATCTCGCCGCGACCGACTGCAAGCACATCCACGTCGAGATGAAGTAGCGGCCCCGCCGGCCCTGGTCAGCGCGCGACCCGGGGCCGGCCCGGCCCACCTCGACGCGCGCAGCCCCTTCCTCCGATCGCGAGCTTCGGGATGTAGTCGGGCACGGTGGCCGCGCGTCCGGATCCGTTCGGGAGTCCGCCAGCCGCGATCCGGACCGATTTTACTTGATCCATCCTCTCCACCCCTCTATTCTTGACGCTGTTTGCGGGATTCGCCGGTGCGTTTCGTGCCGGGCGACTCCAGTCCGGACGTTCGCGCACGTCGAGACGCGAAGCCGAAATCATGGCCCCGGGAAAGTCAGGGCGCCAACAAACCAAGGAGCGAGGAACGATGAAGAAACTCACCGTGATTCTGGCTGCGGCGGTCGCGGCCTTCGGGCTCGCGACGGCGGGCGCCCAGGACAAGAAGGCCCGGCTCTCGATCGGCACGGGCGGAACGGCGGGCGTGTATTACCCGCTCGGCGGCGGCCTCGCCGCGGTCCTGTCCAAGTACATTCCCGCGGTGGAGGCCACGGCCGAGGTCACCGGCGGCTCCGTCGCCAACCTGCAGCTCATCGGCGGCGGCAAGTCGGAGCTGGGCTTCACCATGGCCGACGTGGCCTGGGACGCCTACAACGGCCTCGGGAAGTTCAAGGAAAACAAGGTGGGCGTGCGCGCGCTGGTCGTCTTCTACCCCAACCGCATGCAGGTCGTGACGGTCGAGGGCAAGGGCATCGAGAAGGTCACCGACCTCAAGGGCAAGCGCGTGGCCTCGGGCTCCCCGGGCTCCGGCACGGAAGTGATGACGCTGCGCATGCTCGAGGCCTTCGGCCTCGATCCCGACAAGGACGTGAACCGCGAGCGCCTGTCGCTCGCCGAGGGCGTCAACGCCCTCAAGGACGGCAAGGTCGACGCCGTCACCTGGGTGGGCGGCGTGCCCACGCCGGGCCTCACGGACCTCGCGGCCACCCCGGGCAAGACGATCAAGCTCCTCGACCACGGCGACGCGGCGGACGCGATGCGCAAGAAGTACGGCCCGCTCTACGTGAAGAACAAGATCCTCGCCAACGCCTACCCCGGCCAGAAGACGGACACGAGCAACGTGGACGTGTGGAACCTCATCGTGGTGCCGGAAAACGCGAGCGAGGACCTCATCTACCAGATCACCAAGACCATGTTCGAGAAGAAGGACGAGCTGGTGCGCGTGCACAAGGACGCGGCCTTCCTGTCGCTGGACAACCAGCTCACCGGCGGCTCGCCGATCCCCTTCCACCCGGGCGCCCTCAAGTACTTCAAGGAGAAGGGGCTCAAGGTCAACTGAGGACCCCCGACCCCCGGCGGGCCCTCGGGGCCTCCGGGATCGCGTTGCCGGCAGGGGCCCGTTCGCGGGCCCCTGCCTTTTTCCGCCCGCAGCCCGCCCGCAAGTCCTTGATTTTCCAAGCCGCCCCGTGTCGTGTTGCAGTGCAATAAAAAATCGCCATACCCCCTTGACTTCCCTGCTGGACGGCCTAAAATTGCTTTTGTGCAGTGCAGCATAAACCGCTGCCGCAAGCGAACCCCCCGCCATCCCAGTCCAGGAGAACCCAGATGATCAAGATCGACCAGTTCAGCGCCGCCAACGAAGCCGCGATCAACCAGTTCGCGCACTTCGCCCAGCTTTCCCTCGCCAACCTCGAGAAGTTCGCCGAGATCGGCCTCGACGCCGCCCGCGATTCCGTCGAGCAGGCCACCGCGCACGCCGCGGCGCTTGCCGGCGCGAAGGACGTCCACGAGGTGATCGCCATCAATTCCGCCGCCCTCGAGCCGGTGATGAAGCGCGCCTACTCCTACTCGCGCACGGTGTACGAGACCGCCGCCGAGACCAACGCGGAAGTGAAGAAGGTCTTCGAGAAGCAGGCCTCGGAAGCCAACAAGTCCGCCGTGTCGACGCTGGAAGAGGCGTTCAAGTACGCGCCCGCCGGCTCGGAAGCCTACGTGGGCAACGTGAAGTCCGCGATGGCCGCCGCGCAGAGCGCCTACGCGAACCTCGCCGCGATCAACAAGCAGCTCTACGACACCGTCGAGAAGACCGTCGAGCAGAACGTCGCGACCGTGCAGTCCGCCGCCAAGGCCCCGAAGGCCCCGGTGCGCAAGGCCAAGCGCAAGTAGTCTCCGCGCCCCGCGAGGGGCGCCGCAAGGTGAAGTGAAGGCCCCCCTGAGGCCTCCGGCTCCCGCCGGAGGCCTTTTTCATGGGCGCTCGCCGGGGGCGGCGGGCGGCGCGGCCCGGCGGGCGGGGTCGCGGGAAAGGGCGGCGGCGATGCGCGCGGCGCGAGCCGCGTGGATGGCGGCGGGCACCGACGCGGGGTTCTCGCGCGCGACGGCGGCGGCGTCGACCCCGAGGGCGGCCTCGCGGGCGGCGGCGAGCCTCTCGCGCGGCACCGGGCGGGTGAGGCCGCGCGCGCGCAGGTCCGCCTCGCAGACCTCGAGGAGGCGCTCGAGGCGATCCGGGCGCCGGAAGGCGTCGGCGCGTTCGAGGAGCCCGAGCAGCGCCTCCGGCCCGAGGGCGCCGGCCCCCTCGACGGCGGCGCGCTCGCGCGCCGCGAGCGCCGCGAGGTCCCGGCACTCCCCGGGCGCGTTGATCCGCTCGCAGAGCGCCGCGACGCCGGCCGGGTCGAGCCCCGCCGTGAGGCAGGCGAAGCGCACCGGCAGGCCGAAGCCCGTGCTCGCGCCGAGCCTCGCGCCGACGAGGTCCCCGTGCTCCCGAACGAGGGGCTCGACCTCGGGCAGCACCCTCGCCAGCGCGCCGCAGTCGCGCAGCACCTCGATCATCCTCGCCGGGTCCGGCTCCTGGAGGCCGCGGGCGAGCTCCTGCCAGACGCGCTCGGGCACGAGGTGGTCCGCCTCGCCGGCGCTCACCATGTCCCGCATGAGCGCCATCGTCTCGGGCGCCACGTCGAAGCCGAAGCGCGCCGCGAAGCGGGCGACGCGCAGGATCCGCACCGGGTCCTCCGCGAAGGCCTCGCTCACGTGGCGAAGGATGCCGCGCTCGAGGTCGGCGGCGCCGCCGAAGGGATCGACGAGCGTGCCGTCCTCGCCGCGCGCGATCGCGTTGATCGTGAGGTCGCGCCGGCGCAGGTCCTCCTCGAGGGTGACGTCGGGCGCGGCGTGGAACCGGAATCCCCGGTAGCCGGGCCCGGTCTTCCGCTCCGTGCGCGCGAGCGCGTACTCCTCGTGGGTCTCGGGATGCAGGAACACCGGGAAGTCGGCGCCGACGGGACGGAAGCCCCGCGCCGCCATCTCGGCCGGGTCGGCGCCGACCACCACCCAGTCGCGGTCGGCCGAGGGCCGCCCGAGAAGCTCGTCGCGCACCGAGCCGCCGACCGCGTAGATCTTCATCTCGCCTCGCCCGGGCGCCGCCTCAGGGCGGCGGGGGATCCGCGTAGGGCTCGTCCTCGGCGACGAACTGCGTCTCCGCGAGCGCGCCCTCGATCCAGGCGCGCACGCCGGAGGCGGCCTTCACGGCGTCGCAGTAGCGCTGGCTCGCGGGAGCGCAGGCCACGCCGTAGGTGGCGAGCCGCATCACCACCGGCGCGAACATCGCGTCCGCGGCCGAGAAGGCGCCGAAGAGGAAATCCCCGCCGGCGCCGAAGCGGGACCTCGCTTCCTGCCACAGCGTCTCGATCCGGTCCACGTCGGCGCGCACCTCCGGCGTCATGCCCTTGCCGGGGAGGCTCGCGCGGATGTTCATGGGCATCTTCGAGCGCAGGTTGCGGAATCCCGCGTGCATCTCCGCGGTCGCGGAGCGCGCGAAGGCGCGGGCCACGGGGTCCGCCGGCCAGACCGCCTTGCCGGGGAACCACTCGGCCACCGTCTCCATGATCGCGAGCGAGTCCCAGACCGCGACGCGCTCCCGCCAGAGCACCGGCACGAGCCCCGAGGGAGACCAGCGGCCGATGCCGGCATCCCAGCCGTCGGAGTCGAAGCGCAGCATCCGCTCCTCGAACGGGATGCCGAGCTGGGTGAGCAGCACCCAGGGGCGCATCGACCAGGACGAGTAGTTCTTGTTGGCTATGACGAGCGTGAGGCCTTCCATGTCATCCCCCCTTGCGCGCGCGGAACCGGGCGAAGCGAGCCTTCGGCCCGCCGGCCGAAAGGTACCGGGGCACCACCGCCTCCATCGCCGCGGGCTCGAAGCCGAAGAGCGCCGGGAAGGGACAATCGCAGACGCTGTCCCGGCGCATCGAGGCGAGGTTGTCGCGCGTCATGACCGGCCCGGGCAGGTGCTCCAGGACGAAGGCCTGCGCGAGCGCGGCCCACGCCGGCAGCGCGACGACGAGCCGGCGCTTGCCCTGCAGGCGGGCCACGAAGCGCACGATCTGCGCGAGCGTGTAGGTGCCGGGACCGCACAGGTCCCAGGACTGGCCGAAGCTGCGCGGGTCGTCGACGCAGGCGGCTACCGCGCGGGCGACGTCCTCCACCCACACCGGCTGGAACCGCGTCGCGGCGCCCGCGAGCGGCACCACGGGCAGCGGCCGCACGAGCCCGGCGAAGAGGTTGAGGAAGCTGTCGTCCTCGCCGAAGATGACCGAGGGGCGGAAGACCGTGAGGGCGAGGCCGGCGCCCTCCTCGCGCAGGGCTTCCTCGCCGCGCCCGCGCGAGCGCAGGTATTCGCTGGGGCCGTCGCTCGCCGCGTTGAGGGCGCTCACGTGGACGAGGCGGTTCACGCCCGCGGCCCGGCAGGCGCGCGCAAGGCGCCGCGGCAGCTCGACGTGCACCTTCTCGAAGCTCTCGCGCCGGCGCTGGTGGAGGATTCCCACGAGGTTCACGGCCGCGTCGACGCCGTCCAGCGCGCCGGCGAGGGCCGCGTCGTCGTGCGGGCTCCCCGCGACGATGTCCATCGTGGGGATCACCGCGAGGGGCCTCGCCTTCGCCGGGTCGCGCGTGAGCGCGCGGATCGCGAAGCCGCGCGCGGCGAGCTGCGCGCACACCGACCGGCCGACGAAGCCGCTCGCGCCGAGGACGAGGACGCGGGAGACCTCCATCAGGGAAGCGAGGCCACGGTGTCGGCCTCGCCCGCCCCGCGGCCGGGCACGGTGCCCATGAGCGCGCGAAGGCTGGCCGTCCGGCCCGTGAGCCGGTGGGTGTAGAACCAGGCGTTGGCCATCACCTTCTTCACGTAGTCGCGCGTCTCGTTGAAGGGGATCGACTCGGCGTAGACCGCGCCCTCCAGGGGCTTCGCGTCGCGCCAGCGCTTGGCGCGCCCCGGCCCGGCGTTGTAGCCCGCCGTCGCGAGCACCGGGTCGCCGAGGTCGGCCAGCACGCGGTGGAAGTAGTAGGTGCCCATGGCCACGTTCACCTCGGGGACGGAAAGGAGCGCGTGACGGTAGGGCTGCACCGGAATCTGGCGCGCCACCCACCGGGCCGTCGCGGGCATGAGCTGCATGAGCCCCGTGGCGCCGGCGCGCGAGCGGATGGTGGCGTTGAAGCGGCTCTCCTGCCGGATGATGCCGAAGAGCAGGGCCTCGTCCACGTTCCATCGCCGGGAGGCGGCGGCGAGGGGCTCGTGATGATGCGTCGGGTAACGCCGCGCGAAGTCGTGCACCGAGGCGGTCTGGCTCGCCGCGGCGATGGCGCGGTCGGCGAGGCCCGCCTGGGCGGCCACCTCGGAGGCGGCGAGGAAGCCGCGGTCGTCCTGGCCGCGCAGCCCGAACACCCACTCGCGGTAGGCCTCGGCATTCATGTCCAGGGCGTAGAGCGCCATCGCCCGGCCCACCGCGGGGATCGCCCGCACGCGGGCCACGTCCTCCTCGGGAACCGGCTGCGAGCGCCAGTCGGGCGCCTCGACGGCGCCGAGGTCCTCGGCGGCGAGCAGCCCGTAGAAGTTGCGCTCGCGGGCGAGCGCCTTGAGCAGGGTCTCGGACGCCGGGCGGGCGCCTTCCTCGGCGAGCGCCCGGGCGAGCCAGTAGCGCCAGGCCGGATCGCGGGCCTCCGTCGCGGACATGAGGTTCACCGCGGCTCGCAGCGCCGCCCAGTCCCCGGCGCGAAGCGCCGCGCGGGCCTTCCATTGCATCTGGGCATCGGTGAAGGGGCCCTCGCCCGCCTCCGCGAACCACGCCAGCGCTTCCGGGTGGTGCTGGAGCGCCGCCGCATGGCCGATCTGCGCCCAGCCATAACGCGTGTCGTCGGGGCCCAGCGTGCCGGCGTGGGCGCGCAGCAGCCGGGCCGCCTCCTCCGGCTTCGAGCGGGCGAGGCGCGAGACGGCGTGGAGCAGCAGCTCGTGGATCGCGCGCCCGGGAATGCGGGTCTTCTCGGTCTCCAGGTAGCGGCGCGGGTCCGAGTGGGCGCGCGAAAGCGCCTTCTCGTTCATCTGCTCCTTGTTCGGCAGGAAGGCGTTCGCGCGCTTCGCGTCGGCGAGGCTGCCTGCCGCGAGGAGCTTGCGGATGCGCTCCCAGGCCTCGGGGGGGCCGATCAGGCGCTCCTTCGCGGCCGCCTCGAAGGGCGGCTGGCAGGCGGCGGGCGCCTCGCGGCCGGCGAGCCAGAGGGCGCGCGCTTCCCGCAGGGCGTCGGCATCGCCGCGCACGAGCCGCGCCTGGAGCGCGTAGCAGGCCACCTCGCCGTCGTCGGAGGCGAGCGCGGGGTACTCCTGCCGGAAGCGGTCCCAGTCGCCCGCCGCGCCCAGCGCCTTCAGCCAGTCGCGGCGCAGCGGGTCGGCGAGGGGCGTGTCCGCGTAGCGGCGCAGGAACCCGGCGACCTCGTCCGGGTCGGCCTTCTCGATCGTCGCCGTCAGCAGCCAGTAGGCGGGGTAGGCCTCCAGGGGGTGCCCCGCGAAGCGCGCGCGCCAGCGCTCGAGCGCCTTCAGGTCGCGGCGCTCCGCGGCCTCCCGCGCGGCGAGGAGGTCCGCGTCGGTCGCCGGCGCGGGCGCGGACGCGGACGCCGCGAGGGCTTGGCCGGCGGCGAGGGCGAGGACGGCGAGAAGGCGCGCGAGGCGCATCGGTCGGGGCGCGGGCACGGGGGGATTATATTCCCCGAGTGACCGCTTCCCGGCCGCGGGGTTCAGCGCCTCAGGGCAGGACCCAGACCAGCATGCCGAAAACGTAGCAGATGACGCAGGAAATGAGCGTGAAGGGCACGCTCCAGCGCAGGAACTCGCGCAGCGACACCCGGCGGTTCTCCTCGCGCTCGCAGATGTTGGCCGCGACGTAGAGGGCCGGGGCCCCCGCGATGGTGAGGTTGCTGCCCAGGGTCCCCGACCACAGCAGCATCCACCACAGCGGCCAGGGATCGACGCCCTGCTGGCCGAGGTCGCGCACGGTGTAGAGGAAGGTGAGGATGTAGGCGTCGTGCTCGACGATGCCCACGATGGGGATCGTGACCCAGTAGAGGAGGGTCGCGCCGAGGGCGTAGCTCTGCGAGAAGACCGGGGCCATGGCGTGCGCGAGCTTCTCCAGGATGCCCGTCTTCTCCAGTCCCCCGACCAGGGCGAAGAGGGCGATGTAGAAGAACACGGCGCGCCAGTCGAGCTCCTGGACGATCTCCTCGAAGCTGGGCTTCTTCACGCGGTTGCCGAGGAGCTCGAGCACGAGCACGAGCAGGAGCGCGCCGGTCATCGCGATGAAGCCGAGCTTCATGCCGAGGTGCTCGCGAAGGCTCATGGCGACGATGGTGGCGACGAAGCCCCCCACGACCACGCCGGCGAAGAGCTTGTCCGGGATCCGCGCCTCCCCCATGCTGCCGCCGCCGGCCGCGACCGGCGCCGAGCCCCCGAAGCGGCGGAAGTAGAGCGCGTACATGATGCCGAGCGTGAGCGCGAAGGTGACGAGCAGGATCGGGAAGGAACTCGGCCGGCCCCGGTACCAGACGAAGTCGAAGAACTCGGCCCCGGAGACGCTGTGCATCATCTGCGGCGGCAGGTCGCCCAGGAGCATCGCCGAGCCCATGAAGTTCGCGCTGAAGCCGATCATGAGCACGAGGGGCGTGAGGGGCAGCCCGAGGTGCCGGGCGAGCGGGATCGCCACGGGCGCGAACATGAGGATCACCACCACGTTGTCCACGACCATCGAGACGAGGCCGGCGAGCATCGACAGGATCACGATGAGCGCGCCCCCGTTGCCCCGCGAGAGCTCCAGGGCCTTCACCGAGAGCCACTCCGGGATCCCGGACTTGCCGAAGTAGCCGGCGATGGTCCAGATCGACACGAGGATCGCCATCACGTTCCAGTCGACGACCTTGAAGGCGTCGTCCTCGCTCATGAGGCCGAGCCAGATCATCGCCGCCGCGCCGAGCAGGGCGGCGACCGTGCTGTCGATCCAGCCGGTGATGACGACGACGATCGTCACGGCGAAGATGGCGATCGCGATCGCGGTCATCGGTTCCATCGGGCACTTCCTCCTCGTTGTCCGTCTTCGTTCTTCCGGGTGCCGGTTGCGCGACCGCAGCCGCGAAATGTAGCAAATGATCGGGCCGGGCGGCCGGCGCATCATTGACCTGCGCCAATTCGCGCGCCGCCCGGGACGACTAGACTCGCCTCGAACCGGCGCCGGGGCGCCCGCGCGGCGGGCGGGCCGCAAGGCCGGACACTTGAGGAGATCGCCATGACCTACGGGTCCATCCTGGTTCCCATCGACGAGCATCCCGACGCCGCCGGCAGCCTGGAGACCGCCCGGCGCCTCGCGCGGGCGTTCGGCGCCCACCTCGAGGGGCTCGCCGTCGTCACGCCGCTCGCGCTGCCGCAGCGGCTGCGTCCCCGGCAGAGTGCCGCGGCCCTCATGAAGAAGGAGTGGGAGCGGGACAAGGCCGAGGCGCGCGCCGCCGCGGCGCGCTTCGAGGCGGCCGCGCAGGCGGCGGGCGTGGCTTCCGCCGAGGGCCTCGTGGTCGAGGCGCGCGCCCCTGAGGCGTTCGCCGTCCACGCGCGCACCACCGACCTCGTGGTCCTTCCCCTGCCGGTCGAGGACGACATCGGCGTCCTCGGGGGCCATCGCATCGAGTCGTCGATGCTCGCGGTGGGCCGGCCGGTGCTCCTCGTGCCGGCACAGGGCGCGCCGGCGGACTTCCCCGGCAAGGCCCTGGTGGCCTGGAACGGCAGCCGCGAGGCCGCGCGCGCGCTCTCCGACGCGGTGCCGCTGCTCGCGCTCGCGAAGTCGGTCGTGGTCTTCTCCTCGGGCCCGGCCGGCGAGGAAGGCTCCGTGCATGGCGCGAAGGCCGCGGTGGGCTACCTCGCCCGGCGGGGCATCAAGGCCGACGCCTCGCACGCGAGCGTCCCCGACGAGCGCGTGGGCCGGACCATCCTTTCCCGCGCCGCGAAGGCGGGGGCGGGCCTCGTGGTGATGGGGGCCTACGGGAGGCCGCGTTTCGCGGAGCTCGTCCTGGGCGGCACGACGCGCACGGTGCTTCGCGAGGCCCGCATCCCGGTCCTCATGTCGCACTGACCGGCGCGATTGACGCGGGTCAAGAGACTCGCGGCCCGGCTGGGCCCTAGAATGGCGCAACCGCCGCAAGAGCGGATGCCGCCAGGCCGGGGTGCCCCAAGGGCCCGCCCGCGGGATAGAATCCGCCACGCCTTCAACGGACCATCAACGAGGAGACCCAACATGAATCGTCCTGCCGCGAAGAGCCTGCTGGCCGCCGTGGTCGCCAGCGCCCTTTCCGTCCTTTCGCCCGCGCTCGCGTGGGAGCCCACCAAGACCGTCGAGTTCATCGTGCCCGCGGGCACGGGCGGCGGCGCAGACCAGATGGCGCGCCTCATCCAGGGGATCATCGCCAAGAACGGCCTCATGAAGGAGTCGATGGTCGTCGTGAACAAGGGCGGCGGCGCCGGCGCCGAGGGCTTCCTGGAGGTGAAGAGCGCCAAGGGCGACCCGCACAAGATCATCATCACGCTCTCCAACACCTTCACCACCCCGCTCGCCACGGGCGTGCCGTTCAGCTGGAAGGACCTCACGCCGGTGCGCATGCTGGCGCTCGACCAGTTCGTCCTCTGGGTCAACGCCGAGACGCCCTACAAGAACGCCAAGGACTACGTCGAGGCGGTGAAGAAGGCCGGCCCCGGGAAGATGAAGATGGGCGGCACGGGCTCCAAGCAGGAGGACCAGATCATCACCGTGGCGCTGGAGAAGCAGACGGGCGCCAAGTTCACCTACATCCCCTACAAGGGCGGCGGGGCGGTCGCCACGCAGCTCGTGGGCAAGCACATCGACTCCTCGGTGAACAACCCGATCGAGGCGGTCGCGCAGTGGCGCGCGGGGAACCTGCGCCCGCTGTGCGTCTTCGACGACACGCGCATGCCCTACAAGGAGAAGGTCACCAAGGACATGGCCTGGAACGACATCCCGACCTGCAAGGAGTCCGGGGTGAACACCGACTACGTCATGCTGCGCGGCATCTTCATGCCGGGCGGCGTCACGCCCGACCAGGTCAAGTACTACGTGGATCTCCTGGAGAAGGTCCGCCAGACGCCGGAGTGGAAGAAGTTCATGGAGGACGGCGCCTTCAACCAGACCGCGCTCACCGGCAAGGAGTACGCCGACTGGGTCGCCAAGGCCGACCAGCTGCACTACGGCCTCATGAAGGAGGCCGGCTTCCTCGCAGCCGGCAAGTAGGGAACGCCTCTTGGCCGGGGCCGCGAAAGCGGCCCCGGTCGCTTCGGGCGCCTGCCCAACCACGGAGGATCGGGAATGGATGACAGGAAGGCGGTCGCGTCCGTGCGCGTGGCCGAACTGGTCATGGCGGGGATCTTCCTCGCCTTCGGCGCGCTGGTGATGTGGGACACGCGCCGGCTGGGCGCCTCCTGGGGCGACGACGGTCCCCAGGCGGGCTACTTCCCGTTCTACATCGGGCTCTTCATCGTGGCCTCCTCGGCCATGATCATCTTCAAGGCGCTCAACCTCGGCGACAAGGGGCGCGCGGCCTTCGTCGAGTGGGGGCAGCTGAGGATGGTGCTCCTCGTGATGGCGCCGACCGTCGTCTACGTGGCGCTCATCGCCAACCCCTGGTACGGCCTGGGGATCTACGTCGCCTCCGCGATCTACATCGCCTTCTTCATGTGGTACCTGGGCAAGTATTCCTGGCCGAGGATCCTCCCGGTCTCCCTCGGCGTGGCCGTGTTCTTCTTCCTGATGTTCGAGATCTGGTTCAAGGTCCCGCTGCCGAAGGGGCCCGTCGAAGCCCTGTTCGGCTACACCTGAGAGGCCCCGCGAGATGCAAGAGATCCAGTCCCTGATGGGCGGCTTCGCGGTGGCCATGAGCTGGTTCAACCTCATGCTCATGTTCGCCGGCGTGAGCCTGGGCGTGCTGATCGGGGTGCTGCCGGGACTCGGCGGCGCCAACGGCGTGGCGATCCTCCTGCCCCTCACCTTCTCGATGGCGCAGCAGCCCGGCGGCGCCACCTCCGCGATCATCCTGCTGTCCTGCATCTACTGGGGCGCGCTCTTCGGCGGGGCCATCACCTCGATCCTCTTCAACATTCCCGGCGAGCCCTGGTCCGTCGCCACCACCTTCGACGGCTACCCCCTCGCGCAGAAGGGGCGCGCGGGGGCGGCGCTCACCTCGGCCTTCACCTCGTCCTTCGTCGGCGCGCTGGTGGCGGTGATCCTCATCACCTTCATCTCGCCCATCATCGCCCGTTTCGCGCTGCGCTTCGGGCCGCCGGAATTCTTCTCCGTCTACCTCCTCACCTTCTCCGCCTTCGTGGGCATGTCGAAGGGCTCGCCGCTCAAGACGATCGTCGCGATGATGACCGGCTTCGCGCTCGCCGCGGTCGGCATCGACACCGTCACGGGGCAGCTTCGCCTCACCTTCGAGATCCAGCAGCTCCTCAAGGGATTCGACTTCCTCATCGCGGTGATCGGGCTCTTCGGCATCGGCGAGATCCTCCTCACGATCGAGGAGGGCCTCGAGTTCCGCGGCACCAAGGCGAAGCTGAACCTGCGCGTGGTGCTCGAGACCTGGAAGGAGCTCCCGCGCTACTGGAAGACCTCCGTGCGCTCCGCGGCCGTGGGCTGCATGATGGGCATCGTGCCCGGCGGCGCCACGCCCGCCTCGTTCATGGCCTACGGCCTCGCGAAGAAGATGTCGCGCGACGGCGAGGAGTTCGGCACCGGCAAGGTCGAGGGCGTGGTGGCCCCCGAGACCGCCGCCCACGCCGCGGGCACCTCCGCCCTCCTGCCCATGCTCACCCTCGGCGTGCCCGGCTCGCCCACGGCCGCGGTGCTGCTCGGGGGGCTGCTCATCTGGGGCCTGCAGCCCGGCCCGCTCCTCTTCCTCGAGAAACCCGATTTCGTCTGGGGGCTCATCGCCTCGATGTACCTCGGCAACATCGTGGGCCTCATCGTGGTGCTCACCTGCGTGCCGCTCTTCGCCTCGATCCTGCGCATCCCCTTCTCGATCATCGCCCCGGTGATCCTGGTGATCTGCGCGATCGGCGCCTACACCGTGCACAACTCGATCTTCGACGTGTGGCTCATGCTCGTCTTCGGCGTGCTGGGCTACGTCTTCAAGAAGCTCGACTACCCGATGGCCCCGCTGGTGCTCGCGCTCGTGCTGGGCGACCGCGCCGAGGACGCCTTCCGCCAGTCGATGCTCGGCTCCCAGGGCGACCTGGGCATCTTCTTCTCCAACCCCCTGGTGGGCACCATCACGGGGGCCTCCCTGTTGCTGCTCTTCTGGCCGCTGCTGTCGAGGCTCGTCGCCATCGCGCGCGGCCGCAACGGGAACGCGGCCGGGTGAGGCCCGGGCGCACGCGCTGAGGAGGGACCGGCATGGCGGTGATCGCGTTCACGCAGGAGATGGCCACGCTCGGCTCGGACGTGGCCGCGGGCGTCTGCGAGGCGCTGGGCCTCGCGATGGTCCGCCACGAGGTGGGCGACCACGTCGCCGGCAAGATGCACGTGAAGAAGAGCCTCATCCGGCGGCTGCGCGAGGGCAAGGCGGGGCCCTTCGAGCGCTGGAGCGCCGACGAGAAGTCGATCTCCATCTTCACCGCCGAGGAGGTGTACGAGCTCGCCCTCAAGGGCGACGTCCTCATCCGCGGCTGGGGGGCGACCATGTTCCTGCGCACCGTCTCCCACGTGCCCTGCATCCGGGTGTGCGCCCCGATGGAACTGCGCGTCGAGCGCCTGATGAAGCGCCTCGAGACCGACGACGAGAAGCTCGCCCGCCACGAGATCGAGGTGGACGACCACGCGCGCGCCTCGCGCATGGCCGAGCACTTCGGCGTGCAGTGGGGCGATCCGCAGCTCTACGACCTCACGCTCAACACCGCGCGCCTGCCCGCCGCCACCTGCGTGGACATGGTCGTGGCGCTTGCGCGCAGCGAGCCTTTCCGGGAAACGCCCGAGTCGCGGGGGCACCTCGCCGACCTCGCCCTGCGCGCGAAGGCCCGGGCCGCCCTCAAGACGAATCCCGCCACGGCGGGCATCGACGTCTCGATCGAGGCGAAGGACGGCGTCCTGGTGCTGCGGGGCATCGTGGCCAACGAGCGCGAGCATGCCCTCTGCCACGAGGTGGCCGCCGCGGTCGCGGGCGCGGCCGGCGTCGAGGACGGCCTCACGACGATGTCGGGAAGGATGAAGACCTTCCCGCAGCAGCACCTGCGCAAGTAGCGCTAGACGAGGTCGCGGCCGATCTTCTGCGCGAAGGTCCGGCCGTACTCCGCGCCCAGGAAGCTCGCGAGGATCTTCTCCGCCTCGCGCAGCGCCACGCGCAGTTCCTCGGGCGTCTTGCAGCGCTCCACCCGGAGCGCGAGCGCGTCCCCGTTCGGGCCCAGGCGGTGGGAGATCTCGCGCATGGCCCGCTGGCGCACCTCCACGAAGTTTTCCGCGCTGACGGTGGCCGCCGCGGCCCGCTCGGGGGCGGGTGCCGGCGCCGCGGGCGCCGGGGCGAGTTCGCCGCCGGCGAGCGCCACGAGGCCGCGCGACTGCAGCTCCGCGAGGATGACGTCGATCTCGCCCGGCCGGAAGAGCGGCGCGATCTGGGCCACGATCTTCGCCCCGTCGACGAGGATCAGGGCGCGGCGCAGCTTCGGGGGGAGGCCCAGGGCGGGCGCGGCCATCTCCCGGACCCCGGCTTCGGTCTTGTGGAACACGAGGTTCTCGTCGAGCATCGGGCTACCCTCCGTGGGAGGCTTTCGGGCGCGCCACACTATAGGGCGCCCGGCGCGCGAGCGCCAGCGGCGCGCTCAGATCTTGCCGGCGTGCTTCAGGCGCGAGAGCGTCTCGGCCGACAGGTTGAGGTAGGAGGCGAGCTCCTTCTTCGGCACGCGCTCGGCGAGCTCGGGGTGCTTGCGCAGGAACCGGTGCACGCGGCCCGGCGCGTCCAGGAGGTGGAGCGTGATCGTGTGGGCCATCACCTCGCTCATGAGGAACATGACCTCGTACTCGAAGTCCTCCTTGAGGGCCGGGTGCCGCTCGAGGTACTCGGCCCACTGCGGCAGCGGCAGCTTCGCCACGCGCGCCTTGGTGACGGCGCGGATCGAGTACGGCGCGGGCGTGCGCAGCCGCCAGGCGGCGTAGCTCGTGTCCATGTCGTCCTCCGCGGCGAAGCGCAGGATCATCTCCTTGCCCTCCGGGTTGGAGACGACGCGCTTGAGGACCCCGTCGATCACGAAGTACTGCTCCATGTCGTGGGCGCCCTGCGTGAGGAGGACGTCGGCCTTCCGGTAGTCGACGACGGAGAGCAGCGGCTCGAGCTCCCCGAAGGCGTCGTCGGGAAGGCGCCGCAGCACGATGTTCCGGTGCAGTTGCGCGACGATCTCGGCGCGTTCGGGGTGGTTGGCCAGCAGGGACATGGGGGTCGGGGGAATTGACCCGCATCAAGGCAGGGCGCTTGCGCGGTTGCCTACCATTCTAGCGTGATTCGACGCGGCCCCGCGCGGCGCGATCCGTCCCCCGGCGCGAGCCGCGGGGCACCCCTCCGAGGAGAACTCCATGGCAACCGTCACCGAACCCGCCGCCGTGCCGGCGAAGCCCGAGGCAGGCAGCGGCCCGAACGCGGCCGACGCGAAATCGCAGGAGTCGACCGACGGCTTCCACCTGGTCATCGACGCGCTCAAGCTCAACGGCATCGACACGATCTTCGGGCTTCCCGGCATCCCGATCACCGACCTCACCCGCAAGGCGCAGGCCGCGGGCATGCGCGTGATCTCGTTCCGGCACGAGCAGAACGCCGGCTTCGCCGCCTCCATCGCCGGCTTCCTCACCCAGAAGCCCGGGGTGTGCCTCACGGTGTCGGCGCCGGGCTTCCTGAACGGCCTCACGGCGCTCGCCAACGCCACCACCAACTGCTTCCCCATGATCCTCGTGAGCGGCTCGAGCGAGCGCGAGGTGGTGGACCTGCAGCAGGGCGACTACGAGGAGATGGACCAGCTCGCGATCGCGAAGTCCCTGTGCAAGGCGGCCTTCCGCGTGCTGCACGCCGAGGACATCGGCGTGGGCGTGGCGCGCGCCATCCGCGCCGCCGTGTCCGGGCGCCCGGGCGGCGTCTACCTCGACCTGCCGGCGAAGCTCTTCCCCCAGGCGATGGACGCGGAGGCCGGCCGCCGCTCGCTCATCAAGGTGGTGGACCCGGCGCCGCGCCAGATCCCCGCGGCCGAGGCCGTGCAGCGCGCCCTCGACCTGCTCAAGGGCGCGAGGAAGCCCCTCATCCTGCTCGGCAAGGGCGCGGCCTACGCGCAGGCCGACGCCGCGATCCGCGCCCTGGTGGAGAAGACCGGCATCCCGTACCTCCCGATGTCCATGGCGAAGGGCATCCTGCCGGACACGCACCCGCAGTGCGCCTCCGCCGCGCGCTCGTTCGTGCTTCCCGAGGCGGACGTCGTGATGCTCGTGGGCGCGCGCCTGAACTGGCTCCTCTCGCACGGCAAGGGCAAGACCTGGGGCGGCGCGAGCGCCAAGGCCTGGGGCGGGCAGCGCTTCATCCAGGTGGACATCTCCCCCCAGGAGGCCGACAGCAACGTGCGCATCGACGCGCCCGTCGTCGGCGACATCGGCTCCTGCGTCTCGGCGCTGCTCGCGGGCGTCGGCCCGGACTGGACCCGGCCGCCGGCCGAATGGACGGGCGCCATCGCCGAGCGCCGGGACCGCAACGTCGCCAAGATGGCCGAGACCCTGGCGAAGGATCCCTCGCCGATGAACTTCCACAGCGCGCTCAACGTGGTGCGCGACATCGTGAAGGCCAACCCGGACGCGATCCTGGTGAACGAGGGCGCCAACGCGCTCGACTTCACGCGCAGCATCGTCGACATGTACAAGCCGAGGAAGCGCCTCGACGTGGGCACCTGGGGCATCATGGGCATCGGCATGGGATTTTCCGTGGCCGCGGCGGTGGTGACCGGCCAGCCGGTGATCGCGGTCGAGGGCGACAGCGCCTTCGGCTTCTCCGGCATGGAGGTCGAGACGATCTGCCGCTACAACCTGCCGGTCTGCGTGGTGATCCTCAACAACAACGGCGTCTACCGCGGCGACGAGGTGAACCCCGCGGGCGGCGGCGATCCGTCTCCCCTGGTGTTCGTGAAGGGCGCGCGCTACGAGATGCTGATGGAGGCGTTCGGCGGCGTGGGCGTGCGGGCCGAGACCCCGGCCGAGCTTCGCCGGGCGATGGAGGAGGCGATCGCCTCGCGCCGGCCCACGCTCGTGAACGCGGTCATCGACGAGAAGGCCGGGACCGAGAGCGGGCGCATCACCGCGCTCAACCCCAGCGCGAAGAAGAAGTAGCCCCGCCCCGGGATTGGCTAGAATCCGCGGCTCACCGCACTGAACAGGAAGCGAAGCGAATGGAAGCTCTCAAAGGCGTGAGGATCCTCGACATGACCCACGTGCAGGCGGGCCCGACGTGCTCGCAGCTGCTCGCGTGGATGGGCGCGGACGTGATCAAGTTCGAGCCGCCCCAGGGCGACGCGACGCGCGGGCAGCTGCGCGACGTGCCGGGCGCGGACAGCCTGTACTTCACGATGCTCAACTGCAACAAGCGCTCGATCACCGTCAACATGAAGAGCGCGGCGGGCAAGGAGGTCTTCGTCGACCTCCTGAAGAAGTGCGACATCATGATGGAGAACTTCGGGCCGGGCGTGCTCGAGCGCCTGGGCTTCACCTGGGAGAAGATCCACGAGATCAACCCGCGCATCGTCGTGGGCTCGATCAAGGGCTTCGGCTCCAGCGGCCCCTATGCCGACTTCAAGGCCTACGAGAACGTGGCGCAGGCGATGGGCGGGGCCATGAGCACCACGGGCGTTCCCGACGGCCCCCCCTTCGTCACGGGCGCCCAGATCGGGGATTCCGGCACCGGCCTGCACCTGGCGATCGGGCTCCTCGCGGCGCTGCACCAGGCCAACCGCACCGGCGAGGGCCAGTACGTCGAGGTCGCGATGATGGACGGGGTGATGAACCTCTGCCGCGTGAAGTTCCGCGACCACCAGCGCCTCACCCGCCAGGAGCTCTCCGAGTATTCGGTGCCCACCTTCCAGGGCATGGGCGACGTGCCCCGCGCCGGCAACGATTCCGGCGGCGGCCAGCTCGGCAACGCGATCCACTGCAAGCCCCACGGGCCCAACGACTGGCTCTACGTGGTGGTGCAGGAGGCGGTGTGGGCCGCGCTCGCCGGGCGCATCGGCCCGGACGTGGGCATGCCCGACCTCGCGAACGACCCCCGCGTGGCGACCATCGCCGAGCGGCGCAAGAACCAGAACCTGGTGTGGAGCCTGCTCAACAAGTTCGCGGAGAAGTACACGAAGCGCGAGCTGATGGCGATCCTCAATCCGCTGGACGTGCCCTGCGGGCCCATCATGTCCACCACCGACCTCGCCACCGACGAGCACATCCGCGGCCGCGAGATGTACGTGGAGCTCGACCACCCGCAGCGCGGCAAGTGGTTCAACGTCGGCATGCCCATCAAGCTCTCGGCCTCGCCCGCGAGGATCGAGAGGAGCCCGCTCCTGGGCGAGCACACCGACGAGGTGCTGGAGCAGGTGCTCGGCTACGACGCGGCGAAGGTCGCCGAGATGAAGGCGGCGGGGGCTTTTTCCGCCCCTCCCAAGAAAGCCGCTTGAGCGGACCGCGAGCGGCCGCTCAGCTCGTCGCGCGCAGCAACGGACTGTGCCGTTGAGCGCGCTCCCTGAAACATTGCCGAGATCGGAAACGCGATGAAGATTGCCATCATTGGCCAGCAGGATTTTACTTCCGACATCACTTCCGTCTGCGCCGGATATGACTCTCCACTGAAGTCCGCTGCAAGCAGCGCTTGAGATGAAGATCGCCATCATCGGCCAGCAGGACTTTGGGAAAGCCGTGCTGGAGGCGTTCCTCACCCGCGGCGACACGGTTGCCGGGGTGTTCTGCGCTCCCGAGAAGGAGGGCGGCAAGCCCGATCCGATGAAGGTGGCGGCCCAGGAGAAGGGCCTGCCGCTCTTCCAGTTCGCCTCCCTCAAGGCCCCGGAGGCCGAGGCCGCGATGCGCTCGCTCGGCGCCGACATCGGCATCATGGCCTTCGTGCTGCAGTTCGCGCCGCAGGCCTTCGTGAGCATCCCGAAGCACGGCACCATCCAGTTCCACCCCTCGCTCCTGCCGAAGTACCGCGGGCCCAGCTCCATCAACTGGCCGATCGCCAAGGGCGAGACGAAGACCGGGCTCACGATCTTCCGCCCGACCGACGGCCTCGACGAGGGCGCGGTGATCCTGCAGAAGGAGACGCCCGTCTCCGCCGACGACACGCTGGGCTCCGTCTACTTCGACCGCCTCTTCCCGATGGGGGTCGCGGCGATGCTCGAAGCCGCCGATCTCGTCGTCGCCGGCAAGCACAAGGAGGTCGTGCAGGACGAGTCGCAGGCCTCCTACGAGGGCTGGTTCCGCGCGGCGGAAGCCCGCATCCACTGGGCGAACCACGTGGACTGGATCCACAACCTGATCCGCGGGTCCGACCCCGCGCCGGGGGCGTGGACCACGATCGGCGGCAAGAAGCTCCAGCTCTTCGGCTCCCGCAAGCACCTCGTGCGCACGTTCGGCGCGGTGAAGGGCAAGATCGGCGAGATCACGGAAGTCGGCGCGGAGACGATCCGCATCACCGCGCAGGGCGGCCAGGTCGAGATCGCCAAGGTGAAGCCCGAGGACGGCAAGAAGACGGGCGCGGCCGAATGGGCGAAATCCGCGGGCGCGGGCCCCGGCACGATCCTCGGCGGCTGAGGCCCCGGAAAGGCAGGACCGCGACGACGCCCCGCACCGCGGGGCGTCGCGTTTGCGGGGTATCCTGTCGCACGACGAAACGACGAGACGACGAACCCGAAGGAGACTGAAATGCCCCATGCCATCCGATTCCACAAGACCGGCGGTCCCGAAGTCCTGCAGTGGGAGGAAGTCGCCGTCGGCGATCCCGGCCCCGGGGAGGCGCGCGTCGCGCACAAGGCCATCGGCCTGAACTACATCGACACCTACCACCGCACGGGCCTGTACCCGCTGCCGCTGCCCTCGGGCCTGGGCCTGGAGGCGGCCGGCGTGGTGGAAGCCGTCGGCGCGGGCGTCACCGACCTCAAGGCAGGCGACCGCGTCGCCTACTGCAACGGGCCCGTCGGCGCCTACTCGGAGAAGAAGATCCACCCGGCCGACCGCCTGGTGAAGCTGCCGGACGGGATCGGCTTCGAGCAGGGCGCGAGCATGATGCTGCAGGGCCTCACGGTGCAGTACCTGCTGCGCCGGCTGCACCTCACGCCGAAGGCGGGCGACACGATCCTCTGGCACGCGGCCGCCGGCGGCGTGGGCCTCATCGCCTGCCAGTGGGCGAAGGCGATCGGCGTGAACCTGATCGGCACCGTGAGTTCGGAGGAGAAGGCGAAGCTCGCGCGCGAGCACGGCGCGGCGCACACGATCATCTACACGAAGGAGGACTTCGTGAAACGGGTCGAGGAGATCACGGGCGGGAAGAAGGTCCCCGTCGTCTACGACTCCGTCGGCAAGGACACCTTCCTCAAGAGCCTGGACTGCCTGCAGGGCCGCGGCCTGCTGGCGCTCTTCGGCAACTCCTCGGGGCCGGTCGAGGCGCTCAACACCGGGCTCCTCGCGGCCAAGGGCTCGCTCTACGTGACGCGCCCGACGCTCATGGGCTATGCCGCGAAGCGCGAGGAACTGGTCGCCGCCGCGAACGAGCTCTTCGAGCACGTGCTCGCCGGCCGCATCAAGGTGTCGCCGCGGCAGTCGTACGCGCTCAAGGACGCGAAGAAGGCCCACGAGGACCTCGAGGCCCGCAAGACCACGGGATCCACGATCCTGGTGCCGTGAGCGCGCGCCGCGCGGGCCGCCTTGCCCTCGCCGGCATCGCGGTCCTCGCCGCGGCCGCGCTCGCCGCCGTCCTCGCGGGACCCTCCATGGGACTCTTCGCCGGCACGCGGCCCGAGGCGCTCGGCTTCGCCGGGGGCCGCTTCGCGCCGGGCGATCGCCGCCCCAACTGGGTGTCCTCCACCGTTGCCCGCGAGGACGCCGCCCATTTCGTGCCGCCGCTCGCCTTCGCCGGGGACGCGGCGCTCGCCTGGAAGAGGCTCGTGGAGGCGATCGCCGCCACGCCGGGAGCGACGCTCGTCACGCGCACGCCGTCCTACCTCCATGCCGAGTTCGCGAGCCGCCGGCTCGGGTTCGTGGACGACGCCGAGTTCGCCCTGGACGCGGCCGCCTCGGTGATCCACGTGAAGAGCGCCGCGCGGCTGGGCATCCGCGATTTCGGCGTGAACCGGGAGCGCGTGGAGCGCCTGCGGCGCGCGCTCGCGGACGCGGGGTGACCCGGGCGCGCCGTTCCATGTAAGATTCCCGCTCTCGAAGGGGGCCCTCCAGGGGCATCCCGCCACCCGGGCGCCGGGGACGAACAGGGGAGAGTCATGAAGAGCCAATTCTGGAAGGCCGACTGGTTCCTCGGCGTCCTGATCGCCATCGCCGTGCTCGTCTTCAACGCCGCCTCCAACCTGATCCCGGGGCTGGAGCGCTGGGCCTACGACCTCGGCGTGCGCATGACCGCCAAGAACCCGAGCGAGCGGATCGCGGTGATCGCGATCGACGAGACCTCCATCGCCAACATCGGCCGCTGGCCCTGGCCGCGCGAGATCCACGCGACCCTGGTCGACCAGCTCTCCGCGGCCAAGGCGAAGGTGATCGGCAACACGATCTTCTTCTTCGAGCCGCAGATCGACCCGGGCCTGCTCTACGTCGAGAAGATGCTGCAGATGTACGACAAGGCCTATCCCGCGGGCGCGCCGCAGGAGGCGCCCGGCGTCGGGGTCTTCGGCGCGGCCACGCCCGCCGCGCAGGTGCCCCAGCCCCCGGCCGAGGTCGCCGAGATCGGCAAGCTCCTGCGGGAGGCCTCCGTCGCCCTCAACAACGACATCCGCCTCGCCGCGAGCGTGAAGAAGGCGGGCAACGTCGTCCTGCCGATGGTGTTCAGCGAGACGATGGGCGTGCCGCCGCCGGGCAAGCCCGACCAGCCCCTGCCGGCGTACGTGACGAAGAACGCCATCAGCGGCACCGCCCAGCACGGCGGCTCCTACATCTACGGCGTCTCCGTGATCGCGCCCATCGAGCAGATCGGCGCCTTCGTCTCGGGCATCGGGCACCTCAACGCCTCGCCGGACCCGGCCGACGGCGCCATCCGCAGCGAGCCCCTCGTCATCGACTACTACGGCGAGCCCTATCCCTCGCTCGCGCTCATGATCGCCGCGCGCAGCCTCAACCTCGGGCCGAAGGACATCAAGGTGAACCTCGGCGAGAGCGTGGCGATCGGCAACAAGGTGGTCCGCACGGACTCCCAGGCGCGCATGCTCACCTACTACTACAAGGACCGCGACGGCCGCCCCGCCTTCCCGGTCGATTCCTTCTTCGACGTCATCACCGGCAAGATCCCGGCCGCCAAGTACGCGGACAAGATCGTGCTCATCGGCGCGACGGCCGCGGGCATCGGCACGGCGCAGGTGACGCCGATCTCGGCGCAGATGAACCCGGTCACCACGCTCGCGCACTCCGTGTCCTCGCTGATGCAGGAGCACTTCTTCGTCGCGCCGACCTGGGGCGCCTACGCCACGATCGGCGCCTACCTGCTGGTGGCCATCTACCTCGTGCTGCTGCTGCCGCGCCTGGGCGCGGGCATGGGCGCGGTCCTCACCGCGCTCCTCTTCGTGGCGCTCTTCGGCGCGCACCTGGGGCTCATGACCGGCGCGGGGCTGTGGCTGCAGCTCATGCTCCCGGCCACGCTTCTCGTGGTCGGGCACCTGCTGCTCACCACCAAGCGCTACCTGGTCACCGAGCGCGGCAAGGAGAGGGCCGACGAGGAGGGCGCGGAATCGAACCGCATGCTCGGCCTCGCCTTCCAGCAGCAGGGCCAGCTCGACATGGCCTTCGACAAGTTCCGCAAGTGCCCCTTCGACGAGCAG
This sequence comes from uncultured Pseudomonadota bacterium, assembly GCA_937898635.1. Taxonomy (GTDB): domain Bacteria; phylum Pseudomonadota; class Gammaproteobacteria; order Burkholderiales; family Usitatibacteraceae; genus FEB-7. Next base: position 37,845 of record CALEJW010000076.1, read on the forward strand.
CTCGGCGAGAACCTCTACGCGCTCGCGCTCGACTTCGAGCGCCGCCGCCAGTTCAACAAGGCGGAGTCGGTGTTCGGGCACATCCACCGCAACGATCCGGATTTCAAGGACGTCGCCCAGCGCATGCAGCGCGCCAAGGCGATGAGCGAGACCATCATCCTCGGCGGCTCCTCCGCGGCGCGCTCCACCGCGGCGACCATGGTCATCCAGGGCGGGGGCGCGGAAAAGCCCATGCTCGGCCGCTACCAGGTGGAGAAGGAGCTGGGCAAGGGCGCCATGGGCGTGGTCTACCTCGGCAAGGACCCGAAGATCGGGCGCACGGTGGCGATCAAGACGCTCGCGCTCGCCTCCGAGTTCGAGGGCGACGAGCTGCAGGAGGCCAAGGACCGCTTCTTCCGCGAGGCCGAGACGGCCGGGCGCCTCACCCACCCCAACATCGTCACCATCTACGACGCGGGCGAGGAGCACGACCTCGCCTACATCGCCATGGAGTTCCTCAAGGGCAAGGACCTCGTGCCCTACGTGAAGCAGCCGAACCTCCTGCCGCCCGACCGGGTGCTCTCGATCGTCGAGCGCGTGGCCGACGCGCTGGGCTACGCGCACACGATGGGCGTGGTGCATCGCGACATCAAGCCGGCCAACATCATGTACGAGCCGGAGAGCGACACCGCGAAGGTGACCGACTTCGGCATCGCGCGCGTGACCGACTCCTCGAAGACGAAGACCGGCATGGTGCTGGGCACGCCTTCCTACATGTCGCCCGAGCAGCTCGCCGGCAAGAAGATCGACGGCAGGAGCGACCTCTTCTCGCTCGGCGTCACGCTCTTCCAGATGCTCTGCGGGCGCCTGCCCTTCGAAGGCGAGTCGATGACGCAGCTCATGTTCGCCATCGCGAGCAACCCGCACCCGGCGATCCGGGAGATCAACCCGGCGCTGCCCGCCTGGATCGACGCGATCATCGACAAGGCGCTCGCCAAGGACTTCAACCAGCGCTACCAGACGGGGGCGGAGTTCGCCGAGGCCATCCGCCAGGCGCGCAAGGGTGGCGCGGGCGCCGGGGTCGATGTCACTCTCTGAGCCCAAGGCCAAGCGCGAGCCCCTGCACCGCCGCACGATCGAGATCGTCGGCTACAAGCGAGACGACGGCCTCTTCGACATCGAGGGCCGGCTCCTCGACCGCAAGGACGTGTCCTTCCCCGTCGGGGGGCGCACGCTCGCGCCCGGCGAGGCGGTCCACGACATGTGGCTTCGCATCACCGTGGACCGCGAACTGCGAATCGTGGACGCGGCGGCGGCCTCCGACGCGATGCCCTACACGGGCGAGTGCGACCGGATTGCGCCGGACTACGCGAAGCTCATCGGGCTCTCGATCGGGCCGGGCTACCTGCGCAAGGTGAAGGAGCTGCTGGGCGGCGTGCGCGGCTGCACCCACATCACCGAGCTCGCCGGCTCGCTCGCCACGGCGGCCTTCCAGACCTTCGCGGGCCAGGGGCTTTCGTCGCGGGAGAGGAAGCCCCCCCAGCTCGACGGCTGCCACGCGCTCGAGGCCCATGCGCCCACCGTCGCGCGCTTCTATCCCAGGTGGTACCGCGGCACCGCGCCGCTCGACGAGTCCGGCCACTCCGAGAACCACTGATGAAGGGGACGCTACCCTTCA
>CALEJW010000077.1 GCA_937898635.1 uncultured Pseudomonadota bacterium
GCCTACTTCGCGAGGCTCGCGAGTTCCGGCAGGTCGGTCCTCTCGCGGGCCAGCCTGCCCCAGGCTTCCTGGGCCTCCTGGGCCGCGCCGAGCTCGTGGAGCAGGAGCGCGTGCATCAGGCGATCGGTGAACTCCGCCTTCTCCGAGGGACGGCGCTTGTCGGCCTCCTGGACCGCGGCCGCGGCGAGCGTGCGGAACTTCGCGGTTCCGACCTCGCGGTCTCCGGAAGCCACCGACCAGACGTACTCGGTATCGGGCTGGAGGGCGGACGGGAAACGGTGGCTGGTGCCGGACACTTTCGCCTTCGCGAGCGGCTTGTCCTCCTTGCCGGCGACTGCAAGGGTCACCTCGAACTGCGCCTTCGCGTCCGGTGAAGTCCAGCGCAGGGTCGGGTGAAGCGTGGCCACCGCCCCCTGGGTGGGAAAGTCGAGCTTCGCCCGGATGGCCTTCATCGGGGCCATCGAGCGCATGCGGATGCTGGCGGCCGAGGTCTGGGCCACCTGGACCAGGACCTCGCTCTTCGCGCGCCACGCCGTCTCGCGCATCGCCATCGGCATGCCGCTCGCGGCGACGATGGCCCTCTCGCCCACCGAGTACTCGTCCGGACCCCGGAGGACGTATTCCTTGCCCGACTGGATGTACATGACGGCGAGCTGGGATTCCTTGCCGACGACGATCTTCTGGCCCTTGGAGAGCTCGCTCATGAGGATCGGGCGGGGGGTGCCGTCGATCGTGACCTCGCCCTTCAGGTTGGTGATGAAGGCGATGCCGTCGGCGGCGGGCGCCGCGAGGACGGCAAGCGCCGCGGCCGAAGCCAGGATCGTGCGCAGGATGTTCTTCATATGGACCTCCGTCATGTCCCCGCGGCCGCGGGCTTCCCCGTACGGATGCCCCAGACGTTCACCGGGCTGTGCCCCTTGACGTGGTGGCTGCCGAGCGACTCGAAGTGAAACCCCTCGCCGATCCGGCTGACCACGGCCTCCGTGATCAGTATCTTACGCCCGAGTTCCTTGGTGAGGCCTTCCATGCGGGCCGCGACGTTCACCGCGTCCCCGATGGCCGAGTAGTTGTGCCGTTCGGAGGAGCCGATGTTGCCCACGGTCACGACGCCGAAATTGATGCCGACGCCGTTGGTGAGGGTCGGGAGCCCTTCCTTCTCGAACTCCGCGTTGAGCTCGTCGAGCTCCGACATCATGTCCAGCGCGCACCGCACCGCGTTGCCGCACGGGTCGGCGGAGCCGCGCGGCGCCCCGAAGAGGACCATCATGCCATCGCCGATGAACTTGTCAACGGTGCCCTCGTGGCGATGGACGGCGCGCACCATCCGGTCGAAATAGCGTTGCAGGACCGTCGTCACGACCACCGGCGGCATGCGTTCCGAAAGGGTCGTGAAGTCGCGGATGTCGCTGAAGAGGACGCAGACTTCCGCAAGCTGGCCGTGCACGCCCGGCGAGAGGCTCCCCGCGAGCATCTCGTTCATCACCGCGGGGCTCACCTGGCCCGCGAAGGTCCTGCGAAGGCGGCCGCGCTCGATCGTGTTCTCGATGCCGTCGACGACTCCGCGGGTCACGAAACCCGACCACAACGTGAACACGATGGCGGCGATGGGCACGACCACCTGGTGCGCCCGTATCGCGTACAGGCCGGCGGCGAAGACGAGCACGCTGGCCCCCGCGACTATCGCGAGCGAGACCCCGAGCCGGAGGCGGAAGAACACGAGCCCTGCGGCAAGGAGGCAGAGGGCCCAGCGTACCCACCCCGGAACCGGCACGAGCATGCCGTTGGCCAGGTGGCTTCGCAGCACCTGCACGTGCGTGATGACGCCGGGCTGGCTCAGCCTCGCGCGACCGTCGGCGTTGTCCGCATCGATGTCGATCAGCTGGACGGGCAGGACCCAGCGGTCGGCGCGCTTGAGGACATAACCGACCAGCACGATGCGATCCTTGAACACCTTCTCCAGCCGTGCGGCGTCGCCCGACTCCTTCCACGCGATGACGTCCTGCATGGGGATGTACTCCGCGCGCGATCCGACGCTGTAGTCGATGTACCCGGCACCGACGGGCAGCTTCATGCCCCGGAGCATCTGCCCCACGAGGGTTTTCGCGGCGCGCGTCTTGCCGAGGTCCGTCTCGCTGAAGCGCCGGAGCACGGAATCGGGATCGCGCAGCTGCTGGTCGACGCCGAGCCCTTCCTCGCCGATCACCCTGGCGAAGGTCGGATGCATCCTCGCGGCACGACCTTCCCGGTCGACCGTGAGCGCGAAGACGGCGACCGCCGCCTGGCGCAGCTCCCGGATCGCGCGAAAGAGCGCGAGGTCGTAGCCGGGAACGATGTCGTCGTAGGAGCGCTCGGGGGGCACCACGTCGACGCCGACGGCACGGGGCCGGGCGCTCGCCAGCGCCGAGAAGAGCCGCGCGAAATGCCGATGCCAGAGTGCCACGGGCTCGGTGAACACCTCCTCGCTCCCCTCGTCGATGCCGATGAGCACGACGTCGCCCTCCACGGGCGATGGCCAGTGGTCGCGCAGGGCCTGCATCTGCCAGTCGAAGGCCGCCCGCTCGAGGCGGGCGAGGGGCGCGTCATCCCCGTTCGGGAGCCGGCTCGCGAGCAGCAGGATCAGCACCACCAGCGCGTAGAGGACGATGCTCCGGGAAAGCGGTTCCGACCAGAGACGGCGGGCGAGTTCGCTGGCCGATCGAGCGGCGCTCGTCTCGTCCGATCGGTGCATGGCAGGTTGGGACATCGGGCGCGCCGTGTGTCGGGCCGGCGGTCTAGTGGACGACCACCTGGCGGACGACATGTCCGCTCGCGGGGCAGGCTTTCAGGGCGATCTCCTCTCCGGGCTCGTGCACGAGGGTATCGCCCGGGGCGGGAACCGTGCAAGGCGATCGCAGAAAGACGAAAGCCCGACCTCCTGGGAGATCGGGCTTTCTGTCTTTTGGTCGCGGTGCTTCGCAACCACGGTAAGGCCCTGGCGATGACCTACTTTCTCACGGGTAATCCGCAATATCATCGGCG
>CALEJW010000078.1 GCA_937898635.1 uncultured Pseudomonadota bacterium
GCCCTTGACCGGCGACAAGCCCCGGCCCATCGGCGCCGCGAGAATGGGGGGTATCGCCCCCAGGAGGCTGCCCCATGAAACAGGTCGTCATCCTCGGCGCCGGCACCGGCGGCGCCCTCATCGCCAATCTCCTCGCCCAGAAGCTCGACCTCAAGCAGTGGGTGATCACGGTCGTGGACCGGTCCGACAGCCACGTGTACCAGCCGGGGCTGCTCTTCCTGCCCTTCGGGCTCTACGGCCACGACAAGCCGGCCGACCTCGTGCGGCCCATCGGCGATCCGCTGCCGCGCAACGTGAACTTCCTCGCCGCGGACATCCTGCGCATCGACACGGACCGCAAGACCGTCGAGACCAGCATCACGACGCTCCAGTACGACTTCCTCGTCTCCGCGCTCGGCTGCCGCGTGGCGCCGGAGGAGGTCGAGGGCCTCGCCGAGCCCATGGGCCGCGACGGCGTGCACACCTTCTACACCTTCGAGGGCGCGGTCGCGATGCGCGGCGCGCTCGCGGCGATGACCGAGGGGCGGCTGGTGATCGACGTGTGCGACATGCCGATCAAGTGCCCCGTGGCGCCCATCGAGTTCGCCTTCCTCGCCGACTACCACTTCACGCAGAGGGGCGTGCGGGACGCGATCGACATCACGCTCGTCACGCCCTACTCCGGCGCCTTCACCAAGCCCAACGCCAACCGCGTGCTCACGGAGATGGCGAAGGAAAAGGGCGTCAACGTGGTGGCCGACTTCGCCGCCGAGAGCGTGGACGCGGGCGCGAGGACCCTCAAGTCCTTCGACGGCCGCGCGCTCGAGTACGACCTCCTCTGCGCCATCCCCCCCAACATGGGCCCGCAGGTGATCGACGACTCGGGCCTGGGCGACGGCACCGGCTACGCGCTCACGGACCCCCGCACCCTCAAGAGCCGGAAGGCCGACTTCGTCTACTTCCTGGGCGACAACACCAACGTCTCCACCTCCAAGGCGGGAAGCGTCGCCCACTTCGAGGCCGAGACGATCGTGGAGAACCTGCTTCGCGAGATGGAGGGCAAGCCCGCGCTGCCCACCTTCGACGGGCACGCCAACTGCTTCATCGAGACGGGCTACCACAAGGCGATGCTCCTCGACTTCAACTACGACATCGAGCCGCTCGAGGGCTCCTTCCCGATGGCCCACGTGGGGCCCTTCTCGCTGCTGAAGGAGAGCTACATGAACCACGTGGGCAAGCTCGCCTTCCAGTGGGTGTACTGGAACCTGCTGCTCAAGGGGCGCCTGCCCAGCGTGCCGCTGCTGCCCTCGCACATGAACTTCATCGGCAAGGACCTGGAGACCACGCCGCACGCGCGCCACGCCCGCGAGATGAAGGTGCGCGACGTGATGACGAAGGAGGTGGTCACGGTGCACAAGGGCAGCGCCCTCACCGCCGCGGCGACCCTCATGGTGCAGAAGAAGGTGAGCGGCGTGCCCGTCCTCGACGAGCACGACAGCCTGGCGGGCGTGCTCACCGAGGCCGACTTCCTCTCGGCGATGAACCTCGAGCAGAGCGCCGTCACGGACACGCTGGAAACGGTGGTGAGGAAGCGCCGCGCGAGGAAGGGCATGGGCACGATCGTGGACGACATCATGACGAAGCCCGCCATCACGATCCGCGAGGAGGACACGCTGCGCACCGCGGTCACCCTCATGGACACCAACCGCATCAAGCGCCTCATCGTCACCGACGACGAGCGCAAGGTCCGCGGCGTGGTCTCCCGCGCCGACCTGATCCGGCTCTACGCGATGAAGTAGCCCGCCCGGCGGCTAGTCGGGGATCGCGAAGCCCTTCTCGCGGAAGAGCGCGAGGCAGGCCCGCGCGGCGCCCTCGTCGTAGGCGGTGCCCATGCCGCGCTCGATCTCGGCGAGCGCGCGGTCGATCCCGAGCCCGGGCCGGTAGGGGCGGTGGGAGCTCATGGCCTCGACCACGTCGGCGACCGCCATGATGCGCGCCTCCAGCATGATCGCCTCGCCCTTGAGCCCCTGCGGATAGCCGCTGCCGTCGATCCGCTCGTGGTGCTGGCGCGCGATCTCGGCCACCGGCCAGGGGAAGTCCACGTCCTTCAGCACGTCGTAGCTCGCCTGGGCGTGGCTCTTGATGAGCTCGTACTCGGTGGCCGACAGGCGGCCCGGCTTGGCGAGGATCTCCGTCGGGATGGTCATCTTGCCCACGTCGTGGAGCTGGCCGGCCACGCGGAGCCCCTCGAGCCGGTCGGGGTCCAGGCCGATCTCGCGGCCGATGGCCACCGCGATTTCCGCCACGCGCCGCTCGTGGCCGGCGGTGTAGGGGTCGCGCAGCTCGCTCAGCGCCATGGCCACGCCCACGGTGCTCTTCACGGCGCTTTCGAGCTGCAGGACGTAGCGGCGGATCTGCTCCTCCGTGCGCTTCTTCTCCGAGATGTCCTGCATCACGCCCATCGTAGCGGGCTGTCCTTCGTGGATGATGCGGATGCCCTGCGCGCCGATCACGATCTCGGTTCCGTCCGCGTGCCGCGAGCGGAACTCGACCTTTCCGCTGGAAATCCCGCCCGACATGACGCGCCGGATCTCGGGTTCCACGGCGGGCCAGTCGGCGTCCTCGACAAGCTCGCGGAAGGGTCTTCCAACAAGGTCCTCGGGCTTGCGGCCGAGGATCTCCGCCGCGCGCGGGTTGGCGTAGCGGATGCGCTCGGCGTCGATGATGAAGATGCCGACCAGCGTCTGCTCGACCAGGCGCCGGAAGCGCGCCTCGCTCTCCACCAGCACCAGCCTCGCGGCCTCCTCGTGAATCGCCGCGCCCAGGGTCGCCGCGATCATGCCCAGCGACTCGCGCTCGGAGGCCTCCCACTCCCGCTCCCGGTCGCACTGGTCGAAGCCGACGAGGCCCCAGAAGCGCCGGTCGACGAACACCGGCACCAGCGCGATCGACTCGATACCCTCATCGGCAAGGAGCGCGGCGAACGCCTGCGGAAGCGCGCGCCGGTGCCGGAACACGGGCTCTCCCCGCGAGAGCGCGGCGGCGAGATCGCCCACCCCGAAGTCCTCCCAGCGGAAGGCCTGCAGGCCCGGGTCGCCGAGGAAGGAGGCCACGCCCGCCGCGACCCACTCGTGGGTCTGGCGGCTCACGACCCCGGGGCCTTCGCCGTCGACGTTCTCGAAGAGGTACACGCGGTCCACCCCGGCCGCCGTCCCCACGGCGGACAGCACGTCGTCCACGACCTCGCGCCAGGGCTGCGCGGAAAGGAGGAAGCGCTGCGCCGCGGTGCCCAGGGCGGCGAGCACCGCGTCGCGGCGCACGAGCGCCTCCTGCTCCCGCTTGCGCTCGGTGATGTCCGTCTGCGTGCCGATCACCATCACGGGCTCGCCGGCCTCGTCCCGCGACATCACCCTCGCGCGCGCCTGCATCCAGCGGTAGCGGCCGTCGCTCGCGCGCATCCGGAATTCCGAGACGTAGGTCGGGACCCCGCCGGAGAGGTGGTTGCGAATGTCCCGCCGGGCACGCTCGAGGTCGTCGGGATGGATGCGCGACTCCCACTCGTCGAAGCCGTCGCCGATCTCGTTCTCGGCGTAGCCCAGCGCCGCCTTCCAGGTCGCCGAGTAGTACACGCGGCCGGTCTTCGGGTTCCACTCGAAGACGCCGTGGGAGGCGCCCTCGAGCGCGAAGTGCCAGCGCGCCTCCGCCGCCTCCAGCGCGGCCACCGCCTCGGCGCGGTGCCGCTCGCGCTCGAGGTTGTCGAGCGCGAAGGAGAGGTCCGAGGCCATCTCCTCGAGGAGCGACACGACGTCCGCGTCGAAGACGCCGGTCTCGGTCGCGTAAACGCTGAAGACGCCGGCGACCTGGCCGCGCTCGCGCACCGGGAACGCCGCGAGCGAGCGCACGCCGCCCTTGCGCAGCCCGTCGCCCGAGGCGGACAGCGCCGGGTCGGCGTCGATGTCGTTCACGACCTGGCTCTCCTGCTGCCGGTATGCGCGGACCGCGAGCCGGGTCGCGGGCGCCTGCCCGTCGTCGAGGTCCACGGCGACCGCGCCGAAATACCCGCCATCGGCGCCGCTGCGCGCCACCACCGCGAGCGACTTCGCCGCCGCGTCGGCGATGCCCACCCAGGCGAAGAGGAATCCCGCGCGACTCACCGCCGCCGTGCAGACGCCCCGGAAGATCTCCTCCCGGGAGCCCAGCCGGACGATCGCGTGGTTGGTGTCGGAGAGCGCCGCGTAGAGGTTGCGCTGGCGCCGGAGCTGCGCCTCCCCGCGCTTGCGGTCCGTGATGTCCTGGACCGTGGCGAGGAAGTACTCGACCTTCCCGTGCGCGTCCCGCACCGCCTTCACGTCGATGGTGGCATGCACGACCGACCCGTCCGAGCGGATGAAGCGCTTGTCCATCGCGTAGCCGTCGGTTTCCCCGCGCATCACGCGCTCGAACTCGGTCACATCCGCGTCGAGATCGTCCGGGTGGGTGATCTCCGCCCAGCTCTTCGTGGCGAGCGCCTCGCGCGGGTAGCCGAGAATCTCGCACAGGCGGTCGTTGAACTGGAGCCAGTGCTTGCTTTCGGGCGAGGTCGTCGCCATGCCGATGAAGGGCAGCTCGAAGAAGCGCTGCACGAGGAGGTCCGCCCGGACGCGCTCGGCCATCAGCGCGAGCGACTGGGCGCGCTGCTGCTGGCGCAAGAGCGCGAGGAGCGCGAGGCCGATGGCGAGGACGGCGCAAAGGGCGACGATGCTCACCCAGAGCACGAGGTCGTTCAGGGGTGCGCGCACCTCCCCGCGGTCGACCTTGGCCACGAGGTGCCATCCCGTCCCCGCCACGGGCCGGTAGGCGGCGAGGACGTCGACGCCTCGGTAGTCGCGGCCCCGGGTCGTGCCGGCCACGCCCGCGCGAACGGCGATCGCGGCCGGCAGAGTCGCATCGTCCGCCCTGAACTTCGCGCCGAAGGCGGGCTCGTCCACCTGCCGGCGCGGATTCAGGAAGGCGATGGCGTCGCCTTCCCGGCGCACGAGCAGGGTCTCGGCGCTGGCGGATGCGGGCGAGCGGCTCTGCACCAGGGGGAAGACGAAGTTCTCCGCCCGCGCCCGCAGCGCGATCGAGGCGATCGTCCGGGGAGCCGCGGTCGCGGGCCGTCGCAAGGGGGCGAGGAAATCCATGTACACGCGCCCCGCGGCGTCGCGGTAGAGGTCGCTGCGCAGGACGCCTCCGCGGGTGGCGGCCAGGGGCGGCCGCTCGATCGCTACCGTGCCCGTGTCGGGCTGCGTGCCGAGCGCGTGGAGCAGGCGGCCCTCGGCATCGAGCAGCAGGACGCTGTCGTAATGGAAGCTCGATCGCACCTGGTCGAGCCGGCGCACGACGCCGTCCGGGAGCGCGGCCCGCATTCCTCCCGCGATCCACCGTTCGACCTGCTCGCCGAGGTTCTCGTCGGCGACGAGGTTGCCGATGTCCGCCTCGCGCTCGGCGAGCCAGCGCTCGATCGCCACCGCCTTCAGCCGGGCGGTCTCCTCCAGGCCCGCGAGCGCAGCGTGATCGGCCCGCGGACCCTGGATGCCGAGGATCGCGAACCCGATCACGGGCACCACCAGCGCGAGGCCGGCGAAGAGGGCGAGCAGGCTGCGTTTCGAGGCAAGCCCGGCGGCAGCTTCCCTCCCGGAGAGGCCGGCTTCGCGCCCGCGCGCGAGCAGGAAGTAGAGGAACCCGCTGGTGACCGCCACGAAGGCGAGGCCCTTCACGACCTCGAGGCGTCCCGCCAGCTCGGGGTCCCGGACGACGAGGGAAAGCAGGGCGCCCGAGCCGACGATCCACGCGGCGGCGGCGAGGGCGTAGAGCAGGGC
>CALEJW010000079.1 GCA_937898635.1 uncultured Pseudomonadota bacterium
TCGAGGAGCGCCGAGATCGCCGTGACGCCCGCGACCGCGCCCTGCTCGAAGCGCCCGGCGCGGAAGGCTTCCCGCATCGTCGCGCAGATCGCCTCCCACTCGGGCTGCGCGACCTTCGCCGAGATGCCGCGGTCGGCCACGATCTCGACCTTGTGGTCGGCGAGGAGCACGTAGACCAGCACGCCGGTGCGCTCCGCGGTGTCCCAGACGCCGAGGCTCGCGAAGACCTCGACGGCGCGCGCGCGCGAGCCGAGCCCCGCCCACAGTTGCGCCGAGGAGAGCTCGGCCTCGACCACGAAGCGCACCTCGCCGCGATGGCGCTTCTCGTGCTCGGCCACGGCGCGGCCGATCGCCTCGCGGGCCGCGGGCGGGAAGGCCCGGGCCGCCTGCCAGGGCGTCATCACGATGTGCCGCCAGAAGCGTCGCAGGTCCATCACCAGCTCCCCGAGGCGCCGCCGCCGTCGAAGCCGCCGCCCCCGCCGCTGAAGCCGCCGCCGCCGAAGTCGCCGCCCCCGCCGCTGAAGCCGCCGCCCGACCAGCCGCCGCCACCCCCGCGAATGCCCGAGCCGGGCGTGCCCATGAAGAGCACCACGAGGAAGGTGGCCACGGCCGCGATGCCGCCCACCACGAGGCTTCCGAAGATCAGCCACGCGGCGAAGCCCGTGATGCCCGAGGTGAGGCTCGCGCCCAGGAAGCGCCCCAGGAACGAGCGCAGGACCGAGCCGGCCATGGGCACCGCGAAGAACGCGATCCAGAAGAAATTCTCGATCGAGGAGAAGAAGTCCTCGCCGCCGCCGCCGCGGGACGCGGGCCTCGCGGGCTCCGGCAGCCCCTCGCCCTCGATCGCCTTCGTGATCGCGTCCACGCCCTGCACGATGCCGCCCGCGAAGTCGCCGGCGCGGAATCGGGGCGTCACGATGTCGGCGATGATGCGCTTTGAAAGCGCGTCGGTGAGCGTGCCCTGGACGCCTCGCCCGGTTTGTATGCGCATGCGCCGGTCCTGCTTGGCGATCACGAAGAGCACGCCGTCGTCCACGCCCTCGCGCCCGAGTTTCCAGTCGTCCGTGACGCGGGTGGCGAAGTCCTCGATCGGCTCCGTCCCGAGCGAGGGCACGAGCAGCACCACGACCTGGGAGCCCCTGGCGGCCTCGAACGCGGCGAGCTGCGCCGCGATGCCCTCGCGCTCGTTCGCGCCGAGCGTGCCGGTGAGGTCGACGACCCGCCCCGTGAGCTTCGGCACCGGGATGGGCTCGTCGGCCCGCGCGGCCGGCGCCGCGAGCGCGAGGAACAGGAAGGCGGCCGCCCCCGCGAGGAGGCGGCCGGCGAGGCCGGTCACTTGGCCGGGGCGGGTGCGGCGGGCTGTGCGGGCGCGGCGGCGGGCTGTGCGGGCGCCGCGGCGGGCTTCACGGAGAAGTCGACCTTGGGCGGCTCGGCGATCTGGCGCTCGTTCTCGACGGTGAAGTTCGCCTTTTCCTGGTAGCTGAAGAGCATCGCCGTGAGGTTGGTCGGGAACTGGCGCGCGAGGATGTTGTAGTCCTGGACGGACTTGATGTAGCGGTTCCTCGCGACGGTGATGCGGTTCTCGGTGCCCTCGAGCTGGGCCTGGAGGTCGCGGAAGTTGGCGTCGCTCTTCAACTGCGGGTAGTTCTCCACCACCACGAGCAGCCGCGAGAGCGCGCTGGAGAGCTCGCCCTGCGCCGCCTGGAAGTTCTTCACCGCGTTCGGGTCGTTCAGCGCCTCGGGCGTCATCTGCATGGAGCCCACGCGCGCCCGCGCGTTGGTCACGCCGAGGAGCACGTCCTTCTCCTGGGCGGCGAAGCCCTGCACCACGTTCACGAGGTTCGGGATGAGGTCGGCGCGGCGCTTGTACTGGTTCAGGACCTCGGACCAGGCGGCCTTCACCTGCTCGTCCTTCGTCTGGAAGTCGTTGTAGCCGCAGCCGGAGAGCACGAGCGCGCCGGCGAGCAGGAACGGGGTCAGGAACTTGCGCATGGGACGGGGTCCTCGCGATGGGGTGGGTTGTACAGGGCCGAAGATGGGGTCTGCGCGACGGCCTTCAAGGGCGGCTTCGCCGCCCTCAGGCGAGCGCGGCGAAGCTGCGCCGGGCGAAGAGGAGATCCTCCCAGGCCTTGGACTTGTCCGGGAGGTTGCGCAGCAGGTAGGCCGGGTGGTAGGTGACGACGAGCGGGATGCCGCGGTAGGCGTGCACCTTGCCGCGAAGGCTCGCGAGGCTCGCCTCGCTGCCGGTGAGGCGGATGGCGGCGGTCTTGCCCAGCGCGACGATGATCTTCGGCGCGACGAGCTCCACCTGCCGGTCGAGCCAGGCCGCGCAGGCCGCGCTCTCCGCGGGCGAGGGCACGCGGTTGCCGGGCGGGCGGCACTTCACCACGTTGGCGATGTAGACGTCGCGCCCGCGGGCGAGCTTCGCCGCGCCGAGCATGCTGTCGAGGAGCCGGCCCGCCTGTCCCACGAAGGGCTCGCCGCGCTCGTCCTCCTCCGCGCCGGGACCTTCGCCGACGAAGAGCCACGGTCCCGTGGGGCTGCCCACGCCGAAGACCGCCTGCTTGCGCTGCTCGCACAGCCCGCAGCGGCGGCATTCGAGCACGGCCGCGCGCAGGGCGTCCCAGTCCATGGCTTCCACGCCGGCGGGAGCCGGAGCGACGGGGGCGGTCTTGCCCGCGCGGGCCGCGGTGGCCGGGACGGACGCCGGTTCCGGGCGCGTGGCGCGGACGGACGCGACGGACGCCGCGGCGGCGACGGGCGCCGGGTCGGCGGCTTCGGCCGTCGGTCGCTTCGCCGGCGAGGCGAGCCCGTAGAGGCGCGCGACGGAGAGGAGCTCCAGCTCGGCGAGGATGCGCGGGTCCGTGCTCAAAGGGTGATCCCGAGGAAAAGCGCGTCCTCCCGGCCCGCGGCGGCGGGGTAGTAGGAGGGGCGGATGGCGATCTGCTGGAAGCCCATGGCCCGGTAGAGGTGACGCGCCGCCACGTTGGACGGGCGCACTTCCAGGTAGACGATCTGGCAGCCCGCCTCCCGCGCCACGCCCAGCATGAACTCGAGGAAGCCGCGCCCGATGCCGCGGTTCTGCCAGGCGGAGGCCACGGCGATGTTGAGGAGGTGCGCCTCGTCGAGCGCGATCATGAGGATCGCGTAGCCGACCACGCGCTCGCCCTCGCAGGCCACCCAGCAGTCGTAGCCCGCCTCGAAAGAGTCGCGGAAGTTGCCCTGGCTCCAGGGGTAGGCGTACAGGGACCGCTCGAGGTCCGCGACCACCGCGAGGTCGCCCGCGCGCATGCGCCGGAAGTTCGTCTGCGGCCGGGGAAGCGCGCTCACTTCGAAGCCTGCCTTTCCGCGGTGGTGAGGGCGACCTTGTCGCGCAAGTATAGGGGCGCGGCCCGCTCGGCCGCGAGCGCCTCGCCGCGGACGAGCTTGCGCGCCGCGATGCGGGCCACGGCGCCGGCACGCGGGGCATCCCCGGCGATCCGGTTGCCGACCTGGCGCGCGTAGGCGCCCCGCAGCCAGTCGAAGGCGTCGAAGCCGCTGCCGGTGGCGACCCAGTCGCGCCCCGGGAGCGGCGGCAGGTCGCCGGCCACGAAGAGTCCGGGCGCGATCGCCGCCTCCCAGTCGCCGCCCATGCGCGAGTAGGCGGCGAGGTAGGTCTCCCCCATGCGCGCGTCCACCGCCGCCACGACCCGGCTCGCGTTGGCCTGCTCGGCGAGCGCCATGAGCGAGGGAACGGGCACGACGGGCCGGGCGGAACCGAAGGCGAGACCCTGCGCCATCCCGCAGGCGATCCTCAGGCCGGTGAAGGAACCGGGCCCCTGCCCGAAGGCGAGCGCGTCGAGGTCCGCCACGGCGAGGCCGGCGCGCGAGAGCAGGCGCCGGAGCATCGGGGCGAGGCGTTCGGCGTGCTGGTTGGGCGCGTGGGCCTCCTCGACGAAGAGCTCGTCGTCGCGGAGAAGGGCGACCGAGCACAGCTCGGTGGACGTCTCGATCGCGAGGAGTTTCAAGGCCGGCTCGGGGGTGGGAAGGCGCCCATTATACCGGGGCGGCCGTTGCCAAGCCTCAACGACTTACATATTAATAAACAATGCGTTCAGGCTGTTTGTTAATGTTTCACTTCAACTGTGGAGCAGCCCCAGCCGCTCGAAGCGGCCGCCCAGGACCGGGCGCGGGTCCGCGCCCCACGCGCCCTCGAGCAGCGTCGCGTAGTAGCGGCGGAAATCCACGGCGAAGGCGAGGTTGCCCTGCCCGTCCAGCCGGTCGAGGCGCGGCGCCTCGCCGTAGAGCCCGCCCTTCACGGCGCCGCCGGTGACGAAGTGCACGGAGGCGGTGCCGTGGTCGGTCCCGGCGCTTTCGTTCTCGCGCGGGCGCCGGCCGAATTCCGAATAGGTCGCCACGAGGGTGTCGGTCCACCGGCCCGTCTCCACGAGCGCCTCGCGCAGCGACGCGAGCCCGTCGCCCAGCTGGCGCAGGAGCTGGCCGTGGACGCCCGGCTGGTTGGCGTGGGTGTCGAAGCCCGCGAGGCTTACGCGGATCACCGAGGCGCCGTGCGGGTTGGCGGCCAGCCGCGCGGCCGTTCTCAGGGCCGCGCCGAAGGGTCCGGGCGCGAACTCGGTCCGCAGGTCCCGGCCCGGATCGAGCCGATCGGCGGAACGGGCGATGTCCCGCTCGACCTTGAGGATGTGCGCGAGCGAGGCATTGGCGGAGGTTCTCGCCTCGCCCCGGGCGAGGCGGGCCTTGCGCAGGAAATCCTCGGGGTCGCTCAACGCGATCGCGCGGGCGCCGGCGCCCGCCAGGGGGCCCAGGTCGGAGCCGCCCACGACCACGCCATCGGCGGCGAATCCCGCCGGGGATGGATTCCTCGCGAAACTGCGCGCGAGCCAGCCCTCGCCGAGATACTCGTGGCTCGACGAGGCCGTGTCCCAGATCTCGATGGAGCGGAAGTGGGAGAGGTTCGGGTCGGGATAGCCCAGGCCCTGCACGATCGCGAGTTCGCCCTCCTTCCACAGGGGAAGGAGGCGCTCGAGCGAGGGATGCAGTCCCGCCGTTTCCGACACCGCCAGGAGAGAGTCGCGCGCGAGGGCGAGTCTCGGGCGCAGCCGCGCGTAGTGCGGATCGGCGAACGGCACCACGGTGTTCAGCCCGTCGTTGCCGCCCTTGAGCTCGACGAGGATGAGCAGGCGTCGCCGCGAGGCGTCGGCGCCGGCCGGCAATCCCCAGGCCACCAGCGGCGACGCGGCGGCGAGGCGAAGGAAGTCGCGGCGTTCCATGGCGCTCACCGCAACTGGTAGGCCGGATCGGCCGCGAAGGCGCGCGCGAGGGCCACCGCGTCCGCCGGGTCGGGCGGCGGGTCCACCGGGCCGACCGCGAGGAGCACGACCTGCGAGCGCTCCGCGCCGCCGCCGGCCGCGGCGAGCTCGCGGCGCCAGCGTTCCCAGTCCACGGCGTAGGTCGCGAGGCCGCGCTCCATCATGCGGCGCAGCCGCTCCTCGGCCGTGGGAGCGCCGGCGGCCGGCGTGCCCGCGGCCATCATCGGCTCGGGCTGCGCAAGCATCGCGTCCGCGCCGCGCATCAGGCGGTCGAGGAACTGCTTGCGCCCGAGCAGGGTGGAGGAGTCGATCCAGGCCTCGCCCCCCGGCCATCCCTTCACGTTGGGCGGCGACATCAGGTTCTGGCCGAGGAGTGCCGCGGCCGCGACGGCCGGGCGCAGGTCGAAGGGGCGGATCCCGAAGGTGTGAAGCGTGCCGACCACCAGGTCGACGGGCGACTTCACGAGCGCGCCGCGGTTCGCGGGCGACCAGAAGGCCTCCGAGAGCAGCATCGCGCGAAGGAGCGGCCGGATCGCGTAGTCCGCCTCGCGGAAGAGCGCGGCCAGCCGCTCGACCTCGCGCTCGTCGGGGACGGGCGAGACGAGTTCCCGCCACAGCTTGCGGGTGACGAAGGCCGCGGTCTCGGGGCGCTCGAGCAGCAGCGCGAGGACATCCTCCCCGTCGAGCCGGCCCGTGCGGCCGAGCACCGTCTTCGTCCCGCCGTCGTGGAAGAACGGGCGGTAGCGGTACTCGCCGGTGTCGCGGTCGAGGCTCCAGCCGGTGAAGGCGCGCGCCGCCTCCTTCACGTCGCGCTCCGTGTAGTGGCCCTCCCCGAGCGTGAAGAGCTCCATCACCTCGCGGGCGAAGTTCTCGTTGGGCGCCTGGCGGCGGCTGCCGGCGTTGTCCAGGTAGACGAGCATCGCGGGGTCCTTCGACACCGCGGAGAGGAGCTCGCGGAAACTCCCGAGCGCGTGCCGCCGCAGGAGCGCGTTCTGCCGGTGGACGAGGCGCGAGCTGCGCACCTTCTGCTGGCTGGTGGCGAAGTGCCCGTGCCAGAAGAGCGTCATGCGCTCCGTGAAGGGCGAAGGCGTGACGAGCATCTCGCGGAACCACCACTCGCGAAGCGCGAGACCCTCCTGCGCATTGCGCCGCGCGTAGGCCAGGCGTTCTTCCGCCGGCAGGGCGCGCAGCTTGTGGAAGGGGAAGAACGGCTCGTCCACGAAGGCCGGTGGCGCGAGCGTCGCCTGCGTTCGCGCGCCCGCGAGGAGCGCCTCGACGGCCTCCTCCCGCGACTGCGCGGCCACGCGCGTTACTTCGGCGGGCGTTGCCCCGAAGCCGGTGCGCACGAGGAGGTGCCGCGCCGCCGCTTCCCCGAGGGGGGCGGCCGGCGCGGCGAGGGAGGTTCCGGCAAGGCCCGCCGCGGCGAGGAGGATCGCCCCGGCGAGCCTCGCGAGAGGCCTTGCGCGGCTCATGCGCCGCTAGGATACGCGCCCGCGACGCGGGAACGTCCCGTGGGCGGCCTGCAGCTCCTCGAGCGTGAGGAAGCCGTCCTTGTCGGCGTCGATCGCATCGAATTCCTGCGACAGGCGCGGCGCGCTCGCCACTTCCTCGCGGGAGAGCTTGCCGTCGCCGTTGGCGTCCCACTTCGTCCAGCCGGTGCCGGGCGCGTGGCGGCCGCGGAAGGCGGCGCGCGCGGCCTGCAGCTCCTCGGCGGCGAGGAAGCCGTCCTTGTTCGCGTCGAGCGCGTCGAACTGCTGCGCCAGGCGCGGGGCGTTGGCGACCTCGCTGCGGGAGAGCTTGCCGTCGCCGTCGGCGTCCCATTTCTTCCAGCCGTCCCCGCGACCGTGGTGGCCGCGATGGGCGAGGTGCGCGGCCTGCATTTCCTGGAGCGTGACGAGGCCGTCCTTGTTGGCGTCGATCGCGTCGAAGTTGGCGAAGAGGCCCGGCATGGCGAGCTGCGCCTCGTCGCGGCTGATCATGCCGTCGGCGTTGGTGTCGGCGGCCTTCAGGCGCTCGAGCA
>CALEJW010000080.1 GCA_937898635.1 uncultured Pseudomonadota bacterium
GGCTTCGACCAGGAGCGGCCGCGGGGCTTGCCCGCGGGGCGGCGCGCCGGGCCGGCGGGCCGGGAGAAGGCGCGGACCTTCGGCTCCAGCCCCTCGATCACGCCCACGGGAATCGCCTGCGAGGTGAAGCGCTCGATCGTGCGCACCTGCGCGTGCTCGCGCGCGTTCACGAGGCTGATGGCGGTGCCGCTGCGCCCCGCGCGGCCGGTGCGGCCGATGCGGTGCACGTAGTCCTCGGCCTGGCGCGGCAGGTCGTAGTTGATGACGTGGGAGATGCCGTGCACGTCGATGCCGCGGGCGGCCACGTCGGTCGCGACCAGCACGCGGAGCCTTCCGTGATGCAGCGCCTGCAGGGTGCGGGTGCGCGCGCCCTGGTTCATGTCGCCGTGCAGCGCCGCGACCGCGAAGCCCTTGGAGTGCAGGTCGAGGGCGACCTCGTCCGCGGACCTCTTGGTGGCGGTGAAGACGATCGCCTGGTTCACGCCGGCATCGCGCAGCAGGTGGTCCAGGAGCCGGTTCTTGTGGCCCATGTCGTCGGCGAAGTGCAGGCGCTGCTCGATGTTCTCGTGGCGCGACTGGCGCGCGTCGATCTCGATCCGCGCGGGGTTGCGCAGCAGGGTGCCGGCGAGCCGGGCGATGTTGCCGTCGAGGGTGGCCGAGAAGAGCAGCGTCTGGCGCGCGGCCGGCATGCGCGCGACGATCGCCTCGAGGTCGTCCTTGAAGCCCATGTCGAGCATGCGGTCGGCCTCGTCGAGCACCAGCACCTGCAGGCGCGAGAGGTCGATGCGGCCCGACTGCATCTGGTCGAGGAGCCGCCCGGGGGTGGCCACGAGGATGTCCACGCCCGCCTGCAGCAGGCGGTTCTGCGCCGGGTAGGGCATGCCGCCCACGACGGAGACGACCCTCACGCGGCCCATCTGGCGGCCGTAGGTCTCGGCGGCCTTCGTGACCTGCAGCGAAAGCTCCCGCGTGGGCACGAGGACGAGCACGCGCGGGCCGCGGCCGTGGACGGGATGGGGCTCGGCGAGCAGTTGCAGCGCCGGGAGCATGAAGGCCGCGGTCTTGCCGCTGCCGGTCTGCGACGAGACCATCAGGTCGCGTCCTTCCATGGCCTCGGGGATGACGCGCGCCTGCACGGGCGTGGGTTCGGTGTAGCCGGCCGCGGCGACGGCACGGCAGAGGGGGGCCGCGAGGCCCAGGGTATCGAAAGTCATGGTGAACATTTCCTGCGCGTCCCTTCCGGAGGAGGCGCTGCGAACGGCGATTGCGAAGAAAGACACGCCGCCCGTCGTCGGAAACGGGGCACTCGCGACACCGGGAAGTGAGGGCGCGCGAAGTCGGCAGGCCAAGACACCGGCACCAACCGATTTCGCAATCCTTGGGGAGGAAACCCTTGGGGAACTGCTGCGGGAAGGGGAGGAATCCGCTTCCGGGGAGGTCAGGGACGATGAACGATTGCGGTGCGGATTGCCTTTTGCTGCACCGCAGCAGGCGGCACTATACGCGAAAAAGGCCCGCGCGTCAGCTTCCGTCGCGGACCACGCGGCAGGACTCGATGTCGAAGCTCGAGGTGCCGATGGCGAGCGTCGCCTGGTCGCGGAAGCCGGCGACGAAGGCGAGGAAGCGCTCGGCGTCGGCGAAGTTGCTCGCGAGCCCGAAGGAGACGCGGATCGCCCCGGCGCTCTTGCCCCCGCGGCCCTGCATCACCTGGAGGAAGCGCGGCAGGGTGATGTCCGGGCCCTGCGCGAGCCCGGCCCGCATGTCGTCCTCGGTGAGGCCCTCGGCCGCCTCGCCGGCGCCGGGGTTGCAGAAGCACCCGGTCCTGAGCGAGATGCGCGCCTCGCCCGCGAGCTCCTCGATCCGCCGGTAGTCGAGCAGGAGCCCGCCGGGGTCGTAGAGGTTCATCGCCACGGTCGCGCCGCGCTGCTCGGCGTTCGCCGGCCCGTAGATGCGCACCATCGGGCGCCCGTTGCCGTGGCGCAGCGCGAGGAGCCGCGCGAGGAGCCACGCCGTGAGGCAGCGCACGCGCTCGCCGATCGCGTCCATGCCGGCGCGCCCGAGATGGCGCAGGCCGATCTCCACCGCGGGGATGCCCAGGTAGTCGAGCGTGCCGTCCTCGAAGCCCGCCTCGCCCGGCGAGCGCACGTGCATCCTTCCCTGCACCGTCACGAAGTTCACCGTGCCGCCCGCGAACCACGGGCGGCGCAGGCGCGCGAGCACCTCCTTGCGCGCGAGCAGGCACCCGATGCCCGTGGGGTAGCCGAACATCTTGTAGAAGGAGACCGTGGCGAAATCCGGCGCGACCGCGCGCAGGTCGAGGCGGCTCGACGGCGCGAAGGCCGCCGCATCCAGCAGCACGTGCCAGCCGCGGCTTCTCGCGGCCTGCACGAGCGCGAGCGGGTGCTTCACGCCGGAGAAGTTCGACTGCGCGGGGAACGCGAAGAGATTGTCCTTCCCCGGGTCCGCCTTCGCGAGGAGCGAGTCCAGGGCGCCGGCGTCCAGGCGCAGCTCCGGCACCGTGAGCGGCGCGTAGTCCACCGCCGCGCCCTTCGCGCCCGCGAACTCGCGGATCCCGTTCACCGAATTGTGGTTGTCGGCCGAGAGCAGCAGCCGGCCCCCCGGCTCGAAGGGCCAGGACTCGGCCACGAGCTTGAGCGCCCCGGTCGCGTTCGGCGTGAAGACGGCCGTGTACTCGCCCGCGCCGTTGAACCAGTCGAGCACCGCGGCGCGCGCCCGCTCGACGTGCCGCGTCGTGTCCACGGAACTCGGGTTCGCCGAGTGCGGGTTCCCGAAGACGTGCCCGGCGAGGAGCTCGGCGTGCTCCCGGACCTGGGCGTCGGCGTGCAGGCCGCCGCCCGTGTAATCGAGGTAGGCCTGCCCCAGCGCGTCGAGCCGGCCGTACTCGCTCGCCCGGAGCCGGTCGAGAGCCGCGGTGCCGGCGTAGCCCGGGTACTCGGCGAGGAAGCGCTCGAAGGCGACCGCCGCGCTCATGCGGACCGGGGCGGCTCGCGCTCCGGCGCGCCGGGGCTCGCGACGACCGCGCGCATCGGCGCCTCGTTCACCTCGAGCCGGAAGACGTCCGGGCGGCTGTAGTGGCCGGCCACGTCGAAGTCGAACTTGCCGCGCCCGATGTCGTCCAGGTCGAGGGTGGCGGTGAGGATCGTCTCGCCCTCGAAATGCGGCCCCGCGAGCACCTTGCCCGAGGGGCTCACGATCGCGCTGCCGCCGCGCATCAGGATCGCGTCCGGCGAATCGCCGAGCGAGACGCGCACGGTGTCCGGGAACGCCTTGCGGCGCAGGAACTGGCAGGCCGTGAGCACGAAGCAGCGGCCCTCGAGCGCGACGTGCTGCATCGAGGGGATCCAGGTGTCGCGGTCGTCCGCCGTGGGCGCGCAGTAGAGGGCGACGTTCTTCGCGTACATCGCCATGCGCAGCATCGGCATGTAGTTCTCCCAGCAGATCACGGAGCCGATCCGCCCCCAGGGGCTCTCGACCGTGGTGAGGGTCGAGCCGTCGCCGAAGCCCCAGATCATCCGCTCGAGGGCGGTGGGCATGAGCTTGCGGTGCTTGCCGAGGAGCTCCCCGCCGGGGCCGAAGAAGAGCACCGTGCAGTAGCAGGTGCCGCCCTCGCGCTCGATCACGCCCATCACCACGTAGGCCGCCGCGGCAGCCGCGGCCTCGCCGAGCCGCCGCGTCTGCGGGCCGGGCACCTCGATGGCGGCGTCCAGGTAGATCCGGAATTCCTCGCGCCCGGCCGGGTCGCGCGCGCCGACCACGAGCCCGTAGTCGAGTCCCTTGGGGTAGCCGACGATGAAGGCCTCGGGGAAGACGATCACCCGGGCGCCCTTCGCCGCGGCTTCCGCGATGAGGCCCACGGCCTTGTCGACGCAGGCCTCCGCGTCGAACGGCACGCTCGCCGCCTGCACGACGGCGGCCTGGACGGTGTTCTGCCTTGCGCTCGGCTTCATGGCCTTGTCCTCCGGTCCGGTCGATCGCCCTGGGCCCACTCGCGGGGCACCAGGAAATCCGAGTAGAGCTTCGCCTCGGGCGTGCCCGGCTCGGGCTTCCAGTCGTAGCGCCACTTCACGACCGGGGGCAGCGACATGAGGATGGACTCCGTGCGCCCGCCCGACTGCAGGCCGAAGTGCGTGCCGCGGTCCCAGACGAGGTTGAACTCCACGTAGCGCCCGCGCCGGTAGCACTGGAAGTCGCGCTCGCGCTCGCCCCAGGGCAGGTCGCGGCGGCGCTCCACGATGGGCTCGTAGGCGGGCAGGAAGGCGTCCCCCACGGCGCGCTGCAGCGCGAAGCTCTTCTCGAAGCCGAGTTCGTTGAAGTCGTCGAAGAAGGTGCCGCCGATGCCGCGCGGCTCGTTGCGGTGGCGGTTGAAGAAGTACTCGTCGCACCACTTCTTGAAGCGCGGGTGGATGTCCGGACCGAAGGGGGCGAGCGCCTCGCGGTTGGCCCGGTGGAAATGCGCGCAGTCTTCCTCGAAGCCGTAGTAGGGCGTGAGGTCCATGCCGCCGCCGAACCACCACACCGCCTTCGCGGGGTCGCCGTCGGGCGATTTCGCGGCGAAGAAGCGCACGTTCATGTGCACGGTGGGGACGTAGGGGTTCCTCGGGTGGAAGACGAGCGAGACGCCCATCGCCTCCCAGGGCCGCCCGGCGAGGTCGGGCCGGTGCGCCGTCGCGGTGGGCGGCAGCTTCGCGCCGACCACGTGCGAGAAGCCCACGCCGCCGCGCTCCAGGAGGTTTCCCTCCTCCACGAGCCGCGAGACGCCGCCGCCGCCCTCGGGGCGCTCCCA
>CALEJW010000081.1 GCA_937898635.1 uncultured Pseudomonadota bacterium
CGCTTGTCCGCCTTCATCGCGAGCTCCAGGTTCTCGAACACGCTGTGGTGCTCGAAGATCGTCGGCTTCTGGAACTTGCGCCCGATGCCGGCGTGGGCGATCTCGGCCTCGGTGCGGCGCGTGAGGTCGATCGTCTGCCCGAAGAAGGCGCTGCCGGAATCCGGCCGGGTCTTGCCGGTGATCACGTCCATCATCGTGGTCTTGCCGGCGCCGTTGGGGCCGATCACGCAGCGCAGCTCCCCCGCGTCGATGGTGAGCGAGAGGGCGTCGAGCGCCTTGAACCCGTCGAAGGAGACGCTGATCGCGTCGAGGTAGAGCACGACCCCGTGGGAGAGGTCGAGCCGGTCGGCGTCCACCTCGCGGCCGTAGCTCGCGCCGCCGGAGGGCGCGTCCTCCCGCGTGGCGGACCCCGCGGGCGGCCACCACGGCCAGGGGCGGCTGCCCGGATCCGGCAGGAGCGCCTCGGTCCCGCTCACGCCCGCTTCCTCCAGCGCGCGACGAGGCCGGCCACGCCCTGCGGCAGGAAGAGCGTCACGAGGACGAAGATGAGCCCGAGGAAGTAGAGCCAGTACTCGGGGAAGGCGACCGTGAACACGCTCTTCGCGCCGTTCACGAGGCCCGCGCCCACCACCGGCCCCACGAGCGTGCCGCGCCCGCCCACCGCCACCCAGATCGCGATCTCGATCGAGTTGGCGGGCGACATCTCGCCGGGGTTGATGATCCCGACCTGGGGCACGTAGAGCGCGCCCGCGATGCCGCAAAGCACCGCCGAGAGCGTCCACACGAAGAGCTTGTACCAGAGCGTGTCGTAGCCGCAGAACATCACGCGCGCCTCGGCGTCGCGGATGGCAGTGAGCACGCGCCCGAAGCGCGAGGTCACCAGCGCGCGGGCGAGGAGGAGCGTGGCGAGGAGCGCGCCCCCGGTGATCATGAAGAGGACGATGCGCGCCTCCGGGGTGGTGACGGGCATGCCGAGGATGCGCTTGAAGTCGGTGAAGCCGTTGTTGCCGCCGAAGCCCGTCTCGTTGCGGAAGAAGAGGAGCATCGCGGCGTAGGTGAGCGCCTGGGTGATGATGGAGAAGTA
The DNA here is from genome assembly GCA_937898635.1 of uncultured Pseudomonadota bacterium. Taxonomy (GTDB): domain Bacteria; phylum Pseudomonadota; class Gammaproteobacteria; order Burkholderiales; family Usitatibacteraceae; genus FEB-7. The sequence goes on from CALEJW010000081.1 coordinate 1,085, forward strand.
CACGCCCTTGATGCGCGAGCGGAAGGCGAACCAGCCGAAGACGAAGGCGAGGATCCCCGGCACCGCCACCACGAGGAAGAGCATCCACAGGAAGCTCTCGGAGTTCGTCCAGTGCCACGGCAGCGCCTTCCAGTCGAGGAAGACCATGAAGTCCGGGAGGTCCGACTTGTACACGCCGTCGCGGCCGATCTGGCGCATGAGGTACATGCCCATCGCGTAGCCGCCGAGGGCGAAGAAGAGCCCGTGGCCCAGGGAGAGGATGCCCGCGTAGCCCCACACGAGGTCCATCGCCACCGCGACGATCATGTAGCACATGATCTTGCCCGCGAGCGTCACGCCGAAGGCGGAGACGTGGAAGGCGCTCGTCTCGGGCACGACGCGGTTGGCCACCGGGAAGACCACGAAGACCACCAGCGCCGCGACGGCGAGCGCCGTCCATCCCCGGGGCCCGTAGAGTCGCGCGAACCGCATCAGTCGATCACCCTTCCCTTCAGGGCGAAGAGGCCCTGCGGGCGCTTCTGGATGAAGAGGATGATGAAGACGAGGATCGCGATCTTGGCGAGCACCGCGCCCGACCACGACTCCAGCAGCTTGTTGAGCACGCCCAGGCCGAGGCCCGCCACCACCGTGCCCGCGAGCTGGCCCACGCCGCCCAGCACCACCACCATGAAGGAATCCACGATGTAGGACTGGCCGAGCTCCGGGCCGACGTTGCCGACCTGGGAGAGCGCGCAGCCCGCGAGGCCCGCGATGCCAGAGCCCAGCCCGAAGGCCCAGGTGTCCACGCGGGCGGTGCGCACGCCGACGCAGGCGGCCATCGCGCGGTTCTGCGTCACCGCGCGCACGAAGAGCCCCAGGCGCGTGCGCGCGAGCAGGAGCCCCGTCCCCGCGAGGACCGCCACCGCGAAGCCGATGATGACGATGCGGTTGTAGGGGAAGACCACGCCCGCGAGGAGCTCCACGCCGCCGGACATGAAGGCCGGGTTTTCCACCTGCACGTTCTGGGCGCCGAAGAGCGTGCGCACGGCCTGGATCAGCACGAGCGACAGGCCCCAGGTCGCGAGCAGCGTCTCGAGGGGCCGGCCGTAGAGCCAGCGGATCACGGTGCGCTCGAGCGCCATGCCCACGGCGGCCGAGACCGCGAAGGCGCAGGGCACGGCCGCGAGCAGGTACCAGTCGAAGGCCCCGGGCAGGTGGGCGCGGAAGAGGTTCTGCACGAGCCAGGTCGCGTAGGCCCCGATCATGATGAGCTCGCCGTGGGCCATGTTGATGACGCCCATGAGGCCGTAGGTGATGGCGAGCCCGAGCGCGGCGAGAAGCAGGATCGAGCCCAGGCTCACGCCGGAGAAGAGCAGCCCCGCCCGGCTCCCCCACGCGAGGCGCCCCTCCACGGCGGCGAGGCTCGACTGCGCGGCGCGGCGCACGTCCTCGTCGGCCTCGGCCCAGGTGCCGTCCCGGTTCTTCGCGGCGAGCGGCGAGAGGAGCATGCGCGTGGCCGGGTCGCTGGAGGTGCCGAGGGTGCGGATCGCGGCGAGACGCGTCGCCCGGTCCCCGGCGCGCAGCTCCATGCCCGCGGCGGTCATTTCGAGAATGGCGCGGATGGCCGGGTCGGTCTCCTGCGCCTGGGCCCGCTTCACGAGCGGGAGCATGGCGTCGTTGGAGCGGCCGGCGAGGTCGCGGGCCGCGGCGAGGCGCGTCTCGCGCTCCGGCGAGAGCAGCGCGAGGGCGGCCAGGGCGGCCTCGATCTCGCGGCGCAGGCGGTTGTTGGCGACCACGTCCTCGCGCAGTTCCGGGAGCGGATCGACCTTTTCCCCGGTGAGCGCGTCCTCGGCGGACTCGCCCTTCACGAGGAGCACGCGCCCGGCGGCCACCTGCATCCCGCCCTCGGCAAGCGCCTGCAGCAGGGCCGGCACGCGCGGCTCGCCCGAGGCGACGAGTGCCGCGATCGCGGCCACCTTCTCGTCGCCGTCGCCGGTCGCGAGCTTCGCGACGGCCGCCGGGTCGAGGGCCGCGTGCGCGGGCCCGACGAGCGCGACCGCGAGGCAAAGCGCCACCCACCATGCGCGCATGGAAACCCGCCTTTCCTCTCCGAGGTTGCGGGCGGACGCCGGGGACCCCCCACGGGCCCCGGCGCCCGCCTCGCGGGACTTGCTACTTCGCGGCGGCGACGGCCTTCTTCGCCACTTCCGGCTCGTCCTTCTTCTTGTCGTTGCCGGCGATGAACGGGCTCCAGGGCTGCGCCTTCACCGGCCCCGGCGTCTTCCAGACGACGTTGAACTGCCCGTCGGCCTTCACCTCGCCGATCACCACCGGCTTGTGCAGGTGGTGGTTCTTCTCGTCCATCCTGGCGACGAAGCCCGAAGGCGCCTTGAAGGTCTGGCCCGCCATCGCGGCGATGACCTTGTCGGTGTCGAAGCTCTTCGCCTTCTCGACGGCCTGCTTCCACATGTAGATGCCGATGTAGGTGGCCTCCATCGGGTCGTTGGTGAGCGGCTTGTCCTTGTGCCCCGCGAGGCCCTTCTTCTTCGCGTAGGCGGCCCACTTCTTGGTGAACGCGTCGTTGGTCGGGTTCTTGAGCGACATGAAGTAGTTCCACGCCGCGAGGTGGCCCACGAGCGGCTTGGTGTCCACGCCGCGCAGCTCCTCCTCGCCCACGGAGAAGGCCACGACGGGCACGTCGGTCGCCTTCAGGCCCTGGTTGCCCAGCTCCTTGTAGAAGGGCACGTTGGAGTCGCCGTTGATGGTCGAGACGACCGCCGTCTTCTTGCCCTCGGAGGCGAACTTCTTGATCTTGGCGATGATGGTCTGGTAGTCCGAGTGGCCGAAGGGGGTGTACTCCTCCAGGATGTCGGACTCCGCCACGCCCTTGCTCTTGAGGAACGCGCGCAGGATCTTGTTGGTGGTGCGCGGGTACACGTAGTCGGTCCCGAGCAGCACCCAGCGCTTGGCGCCGCCGCCGTCCTTGCTCATGAGGTACTCGACCGCGGGGATCGCCTGCTGGTTGGGCGCCGCGCCCGTGTAGAAGACGTTCTTCGAGAGCTCCTCGCCCTCGTACTGCACGGGGTAGAAGAGCAGTCCGTTCAGCTCCTCGAACACCGGCAGCACGCTCTTCCTCGACACCGAGGTCCAGCAGCCGAAGACGACCGCGACCTTGTCCTGGGTGATGAGCTGGCGCGCCTTCTCCGCGAAGAGCGGCCAGTTGGAGGCCGGGTCCACGACCGCGGGCTCGATCTTCGCGCCGAGCACGCCGCCCTTGGCGTTGATCTCCTCGATCGCCATGAGGGCGACGTCCTTGAGCACGGTCTCGCTGATCGCCATCGTGCCGGAGAGCGAGTGCAGCACGCCGACCTTCACGGTCTTGGCCTGCGCGAGGAGGTCGGTGGAGCCGAATCCCGCGGCCGCGAGCGCGGCGGCGAGCGTGAGCGCCTTGAAGAATGAGCGTCGCTTCATGATGTCCTTCCCTGGAGTGAGATCGTTGGCTAGGCATTCCGGCGCCGTGGAGGCCGCCTCGGGCGAATGCAATCGCAACGACCGTGCCAACGCCTGCGCGCGCGCAGGTGCTTGATCGGGAAAGGAAATTCAGGAACCGGGGAAGGAAGGGCCGGGGCCGGCCCGCACCTGGCGCACCGCAACCGTGCGGCGCGGGGCGCGATGCACCAACTCGGGATCAGCCGCTCTTGAAGCCCGCGGCGGCGAGGCGGCCGGGGTTCTTCTCCAGCCA
>CALEJW010000082.1 GCA_937898635.1 uncultured Pseudomonadota bacterium
AGTACAAGCGCCTCAAGCACCGCGGCGTCATCTGCGAGAAGTGCGGCGTCGAGGTGACCCTCACCAAGGTTCGGCGCGAGCGGATGGGCCACATCGAGCTCGCGAGCCCCGTCGCCCACATCTGGTTCCTGAAGAGCCTGCCCTCGCGCCTCGGGATGGTCCTCGACATGACGCTCCGGGACATCGAGCGCGTGCTCTATTTCGAGGCCTACGTCGTCACCGACCCCGGGATGACTCCGCTCAACCGCTGCCAGCTGCTCTCCGAGGACGACTTCCTCGCGAAGGTCGAGGAGTACGGCGACGATTTCCACGCGACGATGGGCGCGGAAGGCATCCGGGAGCTCCTGCGCAAGCTCGACGTCCCCCACGACATCGAGACGCTGCGCAAGGAACTCGCCGCGACGGGTTCGGAAACGAAGATCAAGAAGATCGCCAAGCGCCTGAAGGTGCTCGAGGGCTTCAACAAGTCCGGCATCAAGCCCGACTGGATGGTGATGGAGGTGCTCCCGGTGCTGCCGCCGGACCTCCGCCCCCTCGTTCCGCTCGACGGCGGCCGCTTCGCGACTTCCGACCTGAACGACCTCTACCGGCGCGTGATCAACCGCAACAACCGCCTCAAGCGCCTGCTCGAGCTGAAGGCTCCCGAGATCATCGTCCGCAACGAGAAGCGCATGCTTCAGGAGGCGGTCGACTCGCTCCTCGACAACGGTCGCCGCGGCAAGGCGATGACCGGCGCCAACAAGCGGGCCCTGAAGTCGCTCGCCGACATGATCAAGGGCAAGAGCGGCCGCTTCCGCCAGAACCTCCTGGGCAAGCGTGTCGACTACTCGGGCCGCTCCGTGATCGTGGTCGGCCCGACGCTGAAGCTGCACCAGTGCGGCCTGCCCAAGCTCATGGCCCTCGAGCTCTTCAAGCCCTTCATCTTCCACAAGCTGGAAGTGATGGGTCTCGCGACCACGATCAAGGCCGCCAAGCGCATGGTCGAGAGCCAGGAGCCGGTGGTGTGGGACATCCTCGAGGACGTGATCCGCGAGCATCCGGTGCTGCTCAACCGCGCGCCCACGCTGCACCGCCTGGGCATCCAGGCCTTCGAGCCCGTGCTGATCGAGGGCAAGGCGATCCAGCTGCATCCGCTCGTCTGCGCCGCGTTCAACGCGGACTTCGACGGCGACCAGATGGCGGTCCACGTCCCCATCTCGCTCGAGGCGCAGATGGAGGCGAGGACGCTCATGCTCTCCTCCAACAACGTGCTGCACACCGCGCACGGCGAGCCGGTGATCGTCCCCTCCCAGGACATCGTGCTGGGCCTCTACTACGCCACGCGCGAGCGCGTGAACGCGCGCGGCGAGGGCTCGCTCTTCTCGAATGTCGCGGAAGTGAGCCGCGCCTACGAGTCGGGCGGGGTCGAGCTGCACGCGCGGATCACGGTTCGGATCCGGGAGTACCGCAAGGAGGAATCCGGCGAGTTCACGGAAGTGATCGCGCGCCATGAGACCACGGTGGGACGCGCCCTGCTCTCCGAGATCCTGCCCGCGGGGCTGCCGTTCTCGGTGATCAACAAGCCGCTCAAGAAGAAGGAGATCTCGAAGCTCATCAACGAGGCCTTCCGCCGCTGCGGCATCCGCGAGACGGTGATCTTCGCCGACAAGCTGATGTACACCGGCTTCGGCTACGCCACCCGGGCCGGGCTGTCGATCTGCGTGGACGACCTGCTCATTCCCACGCAGAAAGCGACGATCATCAACGAGTCGGAGAAGGAGGTTAAGGAGATCGAGCGGCAGTACACCTCCGGTCTCGTCACGCAGGGAGAGCGCTACAACAAGGTCGTCGACATCTGGGGCCGGGCGGGAGACCAGATCGCCAAGGCGATGATGGACCAGCTCGGCAACGAGAAGGTCCTCGACGGCAAGGGCAAGGAGGCCACCCAGGAGTCGTTCAACGCGATCTACATGATGGCGGACTCCGGTGCCCGGGGCTCCGCGGCGCAGATCCGGCAGCTCGCGGGAATGCGCGGTCTCATGGCGAAGCCCGACGGCTCCATCATCGAGACGCCCATCACGGCGAACTTCCGCGAAGGCCTCAACGTGCTCCAGTACTTCATCTCGACGCACGGCGCGCGAAAGGGCCTCGCGGACACGGCGCTGAAGACCGCCAACTCCGGATACCTCACGCGGCGCCTCGTCGACGTGACGCAGGACCTCGTGGTGATCGAGGAGGACTGCGGAACGGTGCAGGGCATGGCCTTGAAGGCCCTGGTCGAGGGTGGCGAGGTGGTCGAGGCGCTCCGGGAGAGGATCCTCGGCCGGGTCACCGCGACCGACGTCCTGCATCCCGAGTCGCAGCAGGCCGTCATCGCCGCGGGAACGCTGCTGGACGAGGCCGGCGTGGAAAGGATCGAGTCCCTCGGGATCGACGAGGTGAAGGTCCGCACGCCGCTCACGTGCGACACGCGCTACGGCATCTGCGCCAAGTGCTACGGCCGGGACCTGGGCCGGGGCGCGCTCGTGAACGTCGGCGAGGCGGTCGGCGTGATCGCCGCCCAGTCCATCGGCGAACCGGGAACGCAGCTCACCATGCGCACGTTCCACATCGGCGGGGCGGCTTCCCGGGCGGCCGTATCGAGCTCGGTGGAGGCGAAGTCCAACGGCGTGGTGCGCTTTGCACCCACGATGCGCTACGTCACCAACGCGCGCGACGAGCAGATCGCGATCTCCCGGAACGGGGAGATCATCATCGCGGACGACAACGGCCGCGAGCGCGAGCGCCACAAGGTCCCCTACGGCGCCACGTTGGCGGTGCGCGACGGCGCCAAGGCGAAGGCGAGCCAGACGCTGGCGACCTGGGACCCGCTCACCCGCCCCATCATCACGGAGTACGCCGGAGAGGTGCGGTTCGACAACGTCGAGGAGGGCGTCACCGTCGCGAAGCAGATCGACGAGACCACGGGCCTCTCGAGCCTCGTCGTGATCGATCCCAAGCGCAAGGCGGGAGCCGCCGCCAAGGGCCTGCGCCCGGCGGTGAGGCTGCTCAACGACAAGGGCAAGGACGTGAAGCTCGCCGGCAGCGACACGCCGGTGAACTACACCTTCCAGATCGGCGCGATCATCACCGTGAAGAACGGCCAGCAGCTGAGCGTCGGCGACGTGCTGGCGCGCATCCCGCAGGAGTCCTCGAAGACCCGGGACATCACGGGGGGCCTTCCGCGCGTCGCGGAGCTCTTCGAAGCCCGCTCTCCCAAGGACGCGGGGCTCCTCGCGGAGATCACGGGCACCGTTTCCTTCGGCAAGGACACCAAGGGCAAGCAGCGCCTGATCATCACCGACTTCGACGGCGCGGCCCACGAGTACCTCATCCCGAAGGACAAGCACATCTCGGTGCATGACGGCCAGGTGGTGAACAAGGGCGAGGGCATCGTGGACGGTCCCTCGGAGCCCCACGACATCCTGCGACTGCAGGGCATGGAGGCGCTCGCCCGGTACATCATCGACGAGGTGCAGGACGTCTACCGCCTGCAGGGCGTGAAGATCAACGACAAGCACATCGAGGTGATCGTGCGGCAGATGCTCCGGCGCGTGCAGATCGTGGACCCGGGCGAGACCCGCTTCATCACCGGGGAGCAGGTCGAGCGCGCGGAGGTCCTGGCCGAGAACGACAGGGCCGTGGCCGATGGCAGGAAGCCCGCGACCATCGAGTACATGCTGCTCGGGATCACCAAGGCGTCGCTCTCCACCGATTCCTTCATCTCCGCGGCCTCGTTCCAGGAGACGACGCGGGTGCTCACGGAGGCGGCGATCATGGGCAAGAAGGACGACCTGCGCGGCCTCAAGGAAAACGTCATCGTCGGGCGCCTCATCCCCGCCGGGACGGGCCTCGCCTACCACTCGACCCGCAAGAAGGACAGCGAGTCGGAGGCGGGCGGGGGCTCCTCGCTCACCTTCTCGATCGACGACGCCGAGGTCGGCAGCGAGCAGGTTGCTTGACTGGTATGAGCTAAACCCCTAAACTTGAGAGCTTTTTTCCGTCGCCTCCTTCCACGGGCGGCGACGGATCCCGGCTTCCGAGAGGGGGTCCGGAACGACCATCGGACGGAAAAACATGCCCACGATCAATCAGTTGCTTCGCAAGCCGCGCCAGAAGACCGTCACCAAGAGCAAGGTGCCGGCCCTGGGCGGAAGCCCCCAGAAGCGGGGCGTCTGCACGCGCGTGTACACGACCACGCCGAAGAAGCCGAACTCGGCCCTCCGGAAGGTCGCCAAGGTGCGCCTCACCAACGGCTACGAGGTCATCAGCTACATCGGCGGCGAAGGGCACAACCTCCAGGAGCACTCGGTGGTGCTCATCCGCGGCGGCCGCGTGAAGGACCTGCCGGGCGTGCGCTACCACATGGTCCGCGGCAGCCTGGACACCGCGGGCGTGAAGGACCGCAAGCAGTCGCGCTCGAAGTACGGCGCCAAGCGCCCGAAGGCCGCGTAGGCCGGATGAACCGGCCCGAGGCCGCCTGAACGATATCTACTGAACGGATAGAAACCTATGCCCCGCCGCAGAGAAGTCCCGAAGCGCGAGATCCTGCCGGATCCCAAGTTCAAGAGCGAGGAAGTCGCGAAGTTCATCAATGTCCTGATGACGCGCGGCAAGAAGAGCGTGGCCGAGCGGATCATGTACGGCGCGCTCGACCAGATCGCCAAGAAGTCGGGCAAGGATCCCTTCGAGGTATTCGGCGCGGCGATCAACAACGTGAGGCCGATGGTGGAAGTGAAGAGCCGTCGGGTCGGCGGCGCGAACTACCAGGTCCCGGTCGAGGTCCGGCCGATCCGCCGCACCGCGCTCGCGATGCGCTGGCTGCGCGAGGCCGCCCGCAAGCGCGGCGAGAAGAGCATGGGCCAGCGCCTGGCCAACGAGCTGCTGGAGGCCGCGGAAGGCCGCGGCGGCGCGGTGAAGAAGCGCGAGGAAGTGCACCGCATGGCGGAGGCGAACAAGGCGTTCGCCCACTACCGCTTCTAGACGAAGAAACCCGCCGCGAGCCGCCTGCTGGCTCGGCGGCACCGAGAAGACATAAGGCATACCGTGGCCCGCAAGACTCCCATCGACCGCTACCGCAACATCGGCATCTCGGCGCACATCGACGCCGGGAAGACCACGACCACGGAGCGCATCCTGTTCTACACGGGCGTCTCGCACAAGATGGGCGAGGTGCACGACGGCGCCGCGGTCATGGACTGGATGGAGCAGGAGCGCGAGCGGGGCATCACGATCACGTCGGCCGCCACCACCTGCTTCTGGAAGGGGATGGACGGGCAGTTCCCGGAGCACCGCGTCAACATCATCGACACGCCCGGCCACGTCGACTTCACGATCGAGGTCGAGCGGTCGATGCGCGTGCTCGACGGCGCGTGCATGGTCTACTGCGCCGTGGGCGGCGTGCAGCCCCAGTCCGAGACGGTCTGGCGCCAGGCCAACAAGTACGGCGTGCCGCGCCTGGCGTTCGTGAACAAGATGGACCGCACCGGCGCGAACTTCTTCAAGGTCTACGACCAGATGAAGAGCCGCCTGAAGGCGAACACCGTGCCCATCCAGGTGCCCATCGGCGCCGAGGACAAGTTCGAGGGCGTGATCGACCTCGTGCGCATGAAGGCCCTCTACTGGGACGAGGCGTCCCAGGGCATGAAGTTCGAGCTGCGCGACATTCCCGCCGACCTCGCCGACCTGGCGAAGGAGTGGCACGAAAAGATGGTCGAGAGCGCCGCCGAGGCGAGCGAAGATCTCATGAACAAGTACCTCGAGTCGGGCGAGCTCTCGATCGAGGAAGTGAAGCACGGCCTGCGCACGCGCACGATCGCGGGCGAGATCGTCCCGATGCTTTGCGGCTCGGCGTTCAAGAACAAGGGCGTCCAGGCGATGCTCGACGCGGTGATCGAGTACCTGCCCGCCCCGACGGACATCCCGCCGGTCACCGGCGAGCTCGAGAACGGCGGCGAGGCCGAGCGCCGGGCGGCCGACGACGAGCCTTTCGCCGGCCTCGCCTTCAAGATCATGACCGACCCGTTCGTCGGCCAGCTCATCTTCTTCCGCGTCTACTCCGGCGTGGTGAACTCGGGCGACACGATCTACAACCCGATCAAGTCCAAGAAGGAGCGCATCGGCCGGATCCTGCAGATGCACGCCAACCAGCGCGAGGAGATCAAGGAAGTCCGCGCGGGCGACATCGCGGCGGCCGTCGGCCTGCGCGAGGCGACGACGGGCGACACGCTGTGCAGCCCCGACAAGGTCATCATCCTCGAGCGCATGGTGTTCCCGGAGCCCGTGATCTCCCAGGCCGTCGAGCCCAAGACCAAGGCCGACCAGGAAAAGATGGGGATCGCGCTCAACCGCCTGGCCCAGGAGGACCCGTCGTTCCGCGTCCGCACGGACGAGGAAAGCGGGCAGACGATCATCGCCGGCATGGGCGAGCTGCACCTCGAGATCCTGGTCGACCGCATGCGCCGCGAGTTCGGCGTGGAGGCGAGCGTGGGCAAGCCCCAGGTCGCCTACCGGGAGACGATCCGCAAGGCGGTGCCGGAGGTCGAGGGCAAGTTCATCAAGCAATCGGGCGGCCGCGGGCAGTACGGCCACGTGGTGCTCAAGGTGGAGCCCCAGGAGGCGGGAAAGGGTTTCGAGTTCGTCGACGCGATCAAGGGCGGCGCCGTGCCCCGCGAGTTCATCCCCGCGGTCGAGAAGGGATTGCGCGAGACGCTGCCGAGCGGCGTGCTGGCCGGATATCCGGTGGTCGACGTGAAGGTGACGCTGCACTACGGCTCGTACCACGAGGTCGACTCGAACGAGAACGCGTTCAAGATGGCCGCCTCCATCGGCTTCAAGGAGGGCATGCGGCGGGCGAGCCCCGTGCTCCTCGAGCCCATGATGGCCGTCGAAGTCGAGACCCCGGAGGACTACGCCGGCACCGTCATGGGCGACCTGTCGTCGCGCCGCGGGATGGTGCAGGGCATGGACGACATGCCCGGCGGCGGCAAGGTGATCAAGGCCGAGGTGCCGCTCTCCGAGATGTTCGGCTACTCGACGAGCCTGCGCTCCGCGACCCAGGGCCGCGCCACGTACACGATGGAATTCAAGCATTACTCGGAGGCGCCGAAGAACGTCGCCGAGGCGATCATCAACCAGAAAGCTGCAGCCTGAAATTCACGAGGAATCGAAATGGCAAAGAGCAAGTTCGAGCGGACGAAGCCGCACGTGAACGTGGGGACGATCG
>CALEJW010000083.1 GCA_937898635.1 uncultured Pseudomonadota bacterium
TAGTTCTTCTCGATCCAGCGGCGGTACTCCCCGCTCCTCACGCCCTCCACCCACGCGGCGTTGTCGAGGTACCAGCGCACCGTGCGCGCGAGCCCGCTCTCGAAGCTCTCCCGGGGCGACCAGCCGAGCTCGGCGCGCGCCTTGCGCGCGTCGATCGCGTAGCGCCGGTCGTGGCCCGGGCGGTCGGCCACCCGCGTGACGAGCCCGAGGTAGCCTTCGGGCCGGGGCCGCAGCGACTGGAGCGCGTCGCAGAGGGCGTGCACCACCTCGAGGTTGCGCCGCTCGGCATTGCCGCCGATGTTGTAGACCTCGCCGGGCCTGCCCTTCGCGAGCGCGAGGCGGATCGCCTCGCAGTGGTCGCCCACGTAGAGCCAGTCGCGCACCTGGCGGCCGTCGCCGTACACCGGGAGCGGCTTCGCCTCCAGGGCGTTGGCGATCATCAGCGGGACGAGCTTCTCGGGGAACTGGAAGGGCCCGTAGTTGTTCGAGCAGTTGGTGGTGACCGCCGGCAGCCCGTAGGTGTGGTGGTAGGCGCGCACCAGGTGGTCGCTCGCCGCCTTGGAGGCCGAGTAGGGGCTGTTGGGCGCGTAGGGCGTCGTCTCGGTGAAGGCCGGGTCGGTCTCGGAGAGCGAGCCGTAGACCTCGTCGGTCGAGACGTGGAGGAAGCGGAAGGCCTCCCGGGCGCCGGCGTCCAGCTCCTGCCAGTGGCCGCGCACGCTCTCGAGCAGGCGGAAGGTGCCCACGACGTTCGTCTGGACGAACTCGCCGGGCGCGTGGATCGAGCGGTCGACGTGGCTCTCGGCGGCGAAGTGCACCACCGCGCGCGGGCGGTGCTTCGCGAGGAGCGAGTCGACGAGGGCGGAGTCGCCGATGTCGCCGCGCACGAAATGGTGGCGAGGGTCGTTCGCGACGCCGGCGAGGTTCGCGAGGTTGCCCGCGTAGGTGAGCTTGTCCAGGTTCACCACCGCCTCGCCGCCCGCCTGGAGCCAGTCGAGCACGAAGTTCGAACCGATGAAGCCGGCGCCGCCGGTGACGAGGATGGTCATTTGCCCGCCTTCTGCAGCTCGATGAGCTTCAGGTACTTGTGGAAGGTGTTGTTGCAGCCGATCACCACGTGCGCGAACCCCGGTCCCCCGTCCAGGAAGCCCAGGCGAAGGACGTAGAACTTGAGGAAGCGCACCAGCGGGTTCAGGAAGAGCCTCGCGTAGCCGGCGCGCACCCCCTGCCGGTAGAGGGCCTGCGCGTGGAGCGTGGTGTAGCGGTTCTGCTTCGCCATGTAGGTCTCGACGTCCTCGGCGGAATCGTGCAGCAGGTCGCCCTCGAGCCGGGCCACCTGCGCGGTCGTGAGCACGGCTTCGTGGACCTCGTCGTTGGACCAGCTCGCGTGGGCCCGGTGGAAGAGCCTGAGCGTCCAGTCCGGGTAGCCTTCGCCGTGGGAGAGCCAGACGCCGAGGAAGCGGTTGCGTCGCGCCATGCGCCCGGCCTTGAAGCGGGGGTCGGCGATCGCGCGGCGGATCGACTGCGCGAGGCGCGGCGTCACGCGCTCGTCCACGTCGAGGCAGAGCACCCAGTCGTGGCTCGCTTCCGAGACCGCGAACTGTTTCTGCCGCCCGAAGCCCAGCCACTCCTTGCGGATCACGCGCGCGCCGTGCGCCGCCGCGACGTCCGCGGTCGCGTCGGTGCTCCCGGAGTCGACGACGAGCACCTCGCCGGCGAAGCCGACGCTCGCGAGGAGCTCGCCGATCTGCGCCTCGGCATTGAGGGCGATGACGGCGACGGTGAGAGGGAGCTTCGCGGTTTCGGCGGTCACGGATCGGCGGGACGGGCGGGCGGCAAGCGGGCATATTACCGTGCCCCGGCGCCTCGCCTTCGCCCCCCGGCGCCCACCGTTCTAGAATGCGCCATGCCCGCGCCGCGCGTCCTGTTCGTGAAGCTCTCCTCGCTCGGCGACGTGATCCACCACTTTCCCGCCGTCTCCGACCTGCGCGCCTTCCGTCCCGAGGTCGCCATCGACTGGGCGGTGGAGGAAGCCTACGCGCCGCTCCTTGCGCTGCATCCCGCGCTCTCGCGGGCCATTCCCGTCGGGCTGAGGCGCCTGCGCGCGAGTCTCCTCTCCCCGGCCGCCTGGGGCGCGCTGGGCGCGGCGCGGCGGGCCCTGCGGGAGGCCCGCTACGACTGGATCGTGGACACGCAGGGGCTGCTGAAGAGCGTGGCCGTGGCGAGGCAGGCGCGGGGCCCGCTCTTCGGCTTCGACCGGCGCAGCATCCGCGAGCGCGCGGCGGCGCGCTTCTACGACCAGGCCCTCGCCGTGCCGAAGGCGCTGCACGCGGTCGAGCGAAACCGCCGCCTCGTGGGCGCCGTCTTCGGCTACTCGCCCGAGGGGCCCGCTCGCTACGGGCTCGAGCCGCCCCCGGACGCTCCCGCCTGGGCGCCGCCGGGGGACTACGTCGTGGCGCTCCACGCCTCGAGCCGCCGCGACAAGCGCTGGCCCGCCGGGCACTGGACGGCGCTTTGCTCGCGCCTGCGGGAGCGGGGCATCACCGTCGTCTACCCGGGAGGCTCTCCCGCCGAGCGGGAGGAGGCCGCGCGCCTCGCGGCGGCCTCGCCCGGCGCCCTCGCCGCGCCGGCCATGACCCTTCCCGCCGCCGCGGCCCTCCTTGCGCGGGCGAGCGCCGTGGTGGGCGTCGACACCGGCCTCACCCACCTCGCCGTGGCCCTGGGGACACCGACGGTCGGCCTGTACGTCGCCACCCACCCGGGGCTCACGGGCCTGCGCGGGGACGAGCGGGCGGTGAACCTGGGCGGCCCCGGCAAGGTGCCTTCCGTCGAGGACGTGGAAGGGCGCCTCTTCGGCGCGGATCGCGCCGCGTGATGGCGCGCCTCGCGTACGGCCTCGTCCTCTGGCTCGCGCTTCCCTTCGTCCTCGCGCGCCTCGCCTGGCGCGCCCGCCGCCAGCCCGGATACCTCGAGCACCTCGGCGAGCGCTTCGGCGCCGCGCCGCCGGCGGGCGAGGCGCCCGTCTTCTGGGTGCACGCGGTGTCCGTGGGGGAGACGCGCGCGGCCGAGCCGCTCGTGGCCGCCCTCCTGCGCGACCATCCCGGCGCGAGCGTCCTCCTCACCCACATGACGCCGACGGGGCGCGCGACGGGGCGAGAGGTCTTCGGCGACCGGGTGCGCCAGGCGTGGCTGCCCTGGGACCACGGGCTCTTCGTGCGCCGCTTCCTCGACCGCGCGCGGCCCGCCTTCGGGATCCTCCTCGAGACGGAGATCTGGCCGAACCTGCTCGCCGAGTGCCACGCCCGCGCCATTCCCGTCTTCCTCGTGAACGCGCGGCTCTCGCCGCGCTCCGCGGCCGGATACGCCCGCGTGCCCGCGCTCGCCCGCGAGGCGCTCTCGCACCTCGCCGGCGTGGCCGCGCAGACGCCGGAGGACGCCGCGCGCCTCGCCGCGCTCGGCGCGCGCGAGGTGGCGGTGACCGGCAACCTCAAGTTCGACCTCGCCGTCCCCGACGACATCGGCTCGCGCGCGGACGCGATGCGCGCCTGGCTCGGGACGGGGCGGCGGGTCTGGATCCTCGGCAGCACGCGCGACGGCGAGGAAGCGCCGCTCGTGGCCGCGATCGAGGCGGCGAACCCGCCGCCGGACGTGCTCGCGGTGTTCGTCCCGCGCCATCCCCAACGCTTCGAGGAGGTCGCCGCGCTCCTCGCCGCGCGAGGGGCGCCGGTGGCGAGGCGCAGCCTCCCCGGGCCCGTGCCCGCAGGGGCTCGATACGCCCTCGGCGATTCCATGGGCGAGATGCTCGCCTACTACGCCGCGGGCGACGTGGTCCTCGTGGGCGGCAGCCTCGCCCCGCACGGCGGGCAGAACCTCATCGAGCCGTGCGCGGTCGGCCGGCCGGTGATCTTCGGGCCCCACACCTTCAACTTCGAGAGCGCGGCGGAGGCCGCGCTGGCGGAAGGCGCGGGACTGCGCGCGAGGGATGCGCGCGAGGCCGTGGCGATGGCGATGGCGCTCCTGGACGACCCCGGCCGGCGCGCGGACATGGGGCGTCGCGCCGCGCGCTTCGCCGCGGCGAACCGCGGCGCCCTCGGGCGCCTCCTCGCCTGGCTCGCCCCGCGGACGGGCGCTAGCCGCGGCCCAGCGCCCGGTTGACCTGCTCGAGGTCCGGCTCGGCGAGCGTCCCGGTGGCGGCCTTGAGCCGCAGCGTGTTGAGGATGTAGGCGTAGCGGGCCTGCTGCAGGTCGCGGCGCGTCTGGAACACCTGCTGCTGCGCGTTCAGGACGTCCACGCTCGTGCGCACGCCGACGTCGCGGCCGAGGATCGTGGAGTCGAGCTGGCTCTGGGTCGAGGCGAGCGCCTGCTCGAGCGCCTTCACCTGCGCGATGCCGCTCGTCACGTTGAGGTAGTTCTGCCGCACGGACTGGGCCACCGTGCGCTGCGTGCTCTCGAGGTCCTGGTCGGCGCGGTCGCGCCCGGCGAGCGCCTCGCGCACCCGCGACTGCGTGAGGCCGCCCGCGTAGATCGGCACCGAGACCACGATGCCGATCGCGCCGGTGTTCGTGTTCACGTTGCCCAGCCCCGTGGTGAGGCTCGGGCTGCGGTTGTGCGTGTAGCTCGCCGAGAGGTCCACGGTCGGGTAGTGGCCGGCCTTCGCGCGCTCGACCTCCTGGCGCGCGATCTCCACCGCCGCGCGGGAGACCGCGACCGCGTAGCTCGAGTTCGAGGCCGCGCTCACCCAGGCCTCGATGTCGGCGGGCTGCGGCGTGGGGAGCGCGAGGGGATCCTTCAGCGGCGTGAGCGCCTGCGTGGGCTTCGCCACGAGCTGCTGCAGCGCCCGCTTCTTCACCTCGAGGTCGTTCTTGTCGGAAATCTCCTTCGCCACCGCCTGGTCGTAGCGCGCCTGGGCCTCGAGGGTGTCGACGATCGTCGAGGTGCCGACCTCGAAGTTCCTCTTGGCCTGGGCGAGCTGCTCGGCGATCGCCTTCTTCTGGGCTTCCGAGAGGGCCACGTTGTCCTGGGCGAGGAGGACGTCGAAGTAGGCCTGGGCGACGCGCACGATGAGGTCCTGCTTCGCCGTGGAGAACGCGGCCTCGGCCTGGATCAGCTGCTGCTCGGCCTGGGAGATCGCGATCCAGTTCTGCCAGCGGAAGAGCGGCTGGGAGAGCGTCACCGAGTAGGACTGGTTGCCGTAGTTCGAGTCGGCGCCCTCGTCGCGCTCCACGTTGTTGCGGAACGCCGAAGCGGAGCCGGTGACGCCCGGCAGGTAGCCCGCGCGGGCCTGCGGCAGGCGCTCCACCCCGGCCTGGTACTGGGCGCGGGCCGACTGGAAGACGGGATCGCTCACGAGCGCGTCGCGGTAGACGCCGAGGAGGTCGGCGCCCGCGGCGGGGAAGGCGAGGCCCGCGGCGGCGAGGAGGAGAACGAGTCGTTTCGGGTTCATGGAGGGCTTTCGGTTGGGGGTTCGATCGGGGGTAGGACGCGGCGGCGGGGCCTTCCGGATTGCCCGCGGGCGGGCCGGCGCGGTCAGTACAGGGCCATGGCGGGGTCCACGGTGCGCGCCCAGGCGTCGATCCCGCCGCTCAGGTTCACGACGTCGGTGAACCCGCAATGCTCCAGGTAGGCTGCGGCGCGAAGGCTCCTCACGCCGTGGTGGCAGATCACGACGGTGGTGCGGTCGCGCTCGAGTTCCCCGATCCGGGCCGGCAGGTGCCCGAGCGGGACGAGCTTCGAGCCTTCGAGGCGGCAGACCTCGAATTCCCAGGGCTCGCGCACGTCGAGGAGCACCGCCCCGGCGCTTTCGCCGGCGAGCCAGGCCTGGAGCTGCGCCGCGCCCATGTGCCGCATCAGAAGCGAAAGCGCGTGGGAGCCAGCGCGTTCACGAGGGGCTTCAGGAGCGTCTCGAAGAGCTCCGTGCGGCGGGGCGCCCCGCTCGCCGGGCGCTCGACCAGCACCGCCTTCATGACGGGCGCATCGCCCACGATCGCGAAGAGCCGCCCGCCGGGATTCAGGCGGTCGACGAAGGCCTGCGGCAGCACCGGCGTGGAGCCGGTGAGCACGATCACGTCGTAGGCCGCCTCGCCGAGCGGGGCCCGGGCGCTGTCGCCGCCGAGGAGCGTGAGGTTCGAGACGCCCGCGCGCTCGAGGTTCGCCGCCGCGCCCGCCCGGAGGTCGTCGTGGATCTCCGCGCTGGTGACGTGCCTCCCCCGGCGCGCGAGGAGCGCCGTGAGGTAGCCCGAGCCCGTCCCGACCTCGTACACCGTGTCCTCCGGGCGGACGGCGAGCTCCTGCAGGATGCGTGCCTCCACCTTGGGTTGCATCATCGCCTCGCCGTGGCCGAGGGGGATCTCCATGTCCGCGAAGGCGAGCGCCGCGTGCGCCGCGGGCACGAACCGCTCGCGCTTCACCTCGAAGAGGAGTTCCAGCACCTCCGGGTCCAGGACCTCCCAGGGCCGGATCTGCTGCTCGACCATGTTGTAGCGGGCCTTCTCGAGGTTCATGGTAGCCGAGGCGTCGGGGCGGAAAAAAACCGAATTGTATCAAAGCGAAACAAGTCGTCGCGCCGGCCTAGTCGAGGGTTTCCCGGTAGCGGGCGAGCGCGATGGCGCCGGCGGCCACGAGGAAGGCCGCGAGGGCCGCCACCTCGAGGGCCACGTCGGACCACTGGTTCGCCTTGAGGAGGATGCCGCGCACGATCCTCAGGAAATGGGTGAGCGGGAGCGCTTCCCCGATCACCTGGGCCCAGCCGGGCATGCCGCGGAAGGGGAACATGAAGCCCGAGAGGAGCATCGACGGCAGGAAGAAGAAGAACGTCATCTGCATCGCCTGCAGCTGGTTGCGGGCGAGCGTGGAGAAGGTGAACCCCACCGCGAGGTTCGCGGCGATGAAGAGCACGAGGATCGCGGAGAGCAGCGGCAGGCTTCCCACCATGGGCACGCGGAAGAGGAGCTTCGCCGCCACCAGGATCACCACGACCTGGACGTAGCCGATGAGGATGTAGGGCACGATCTTGCCCGCCATCACCTCGAAGGGACGCACCGGCGTGGCGAGCAGGTTCTCCATCGTGCCGCGCTCCCGCTCGCGGGTCATCGCGAGCGCGGTCATCATCACCATGGTCATCGTGAGGACCACCCCCATCAGCCCGGGGACGATGTTGTGGGCGGTGATGCCCTCGGGGTTGTAGCGCCGGTGCACGCGCAGCTCGAAGGCGGGCGGGCCCGCGCGCAGGCCGGCGAGCGGACCGGAGAGGTCGCGGTCCAGGGCCGTGAGGTTGAGCGCCTGCAGCGCCGCGATCGCGTTGCCGGTGGCCGCGGGGTCGGTCGCGTCCGCCTCCACGAGCACCGCGGGCCGCTCGCCCCGGGAGAGCTTGCGGGAGAAGTCCGGCGGCACGTGGAGCACGAACTGCACGTCGCCCCCGGCGATGAGCGCCTCGGCCTCGGCCTCGCTCGCCGGCTGCGCGACCACGCGGAAGTAGCCGCTCGCCTCCAGCGAGCGCACCAGGGATCGCGAGAAGGGGCTCGCCTCGGCGCTCACCACGGCCATCGGCAGGCCCTTCGGGTCCATGTTGATCGCGAAGCCGAAGAGCACGAGCTGCAACACCGGCACGCCGATCATCATCGCGAAGGTGAGGCGGTCGCGGCGCACCTGCACGAACTCCTTCACGACCACGGCGGCGAATCGGCTCCAGGCGAACATGGGGCTACTCCTCCGCGGGGCGGGCGGTGGTGACCGGCTCGCGCACGCGGCGCATCAGGTGGATGAACACGTCCTCGAGGCCCGGCTCGATCGGCGAGGCCGCGAGGCCCGCCTGCGCGGCGACCCGCGAGACGCTCGCCTCGAGGGCGCGCGCGTCGGTGCCGCTCACGTGCAGGCGCGCGCCGAAGGGCACGACCATGTCGGCGCCCGGGGCGCCGCGCAGCGCCCCCGCGACGGCCGCGAGGTTCGCGCCCTCGATCGCCCAGGTGGAAAGGCCGGCGCTCGCGACGACGTCGGCCGCGGTGCCGCTCGCGAGGAGCTTGCCGTAGGCGATGTAGGCGAGCGCGTGGCAGCGCTCGGCCTCGTCCATGTAGTGGGTGCTCACGAGGACGGTCATGCCGCCGTGCGCGAGCTCGTGCAGGTGCTCCCAGAACTCCCGGCGCGCGCCGGGATCGACGCCGGCGGTGGGTTCGTCCAGGAGCAGGAGCTTCGGGTCGTGCAGCAGGCAGGCCGCGAGGGCGAGGCGCTGCTTCCAGCCGCCGGAGAGCGTTCCCGCGAGCTGGCCGCGCCGCCCCGCGAGGCCGAGGCGCTCGAGGGCCTCGTCGATGCGCCGGCGCCGGTCGGCCATGCCGTAGATGCGCGCGACGAAGGCGAGGTTCTCGGCGATCGAGAGGTCCTCGTAGAGGCTGAAGCGCTGGGTCATGTAGCCCACTTCCCGCTTGATGCGCGCCGACTCGCGGACGATGTCGAAGCCGAGGCAGGTGCCGCGCCCGCCGTCGGGCGTGAGCAGCCCGCAGAGCATGCGGATGGTGGTCGTCTTGCCGCTGCCGTTGGGCCCGAGGAAGCCGTAGATCTGGCCGCGCGCCACCCGCAGGCCGAAGTGGTCGACCACGACCTTGCCGTCGAAGCGCTTGGTGAGGCCCTCGACGTCGATGGCGAGGCTGGCGGCTTCCATGGCGCCCTAGCGCAGCACCACGTCGAGGGGCTGCCCGGGCCGCAGGCGCGCGGCGTCGGCGGGCGCGGGGCGCGCCTCGACGAGATAGACCAGCTTCCCCCGGGCCTCGCGGCCGTAGATCACGGGCGGCGTGAATTCCGCCTGCGGCGAGATCCAGCTCACGGCTGCGCGGATCGGCGCGGCGCAGCCGTCGCAACGCAGCTCCACGGCCTGCCCGGGCTTCACCGCGCCGAGCTGCGGTTCGGGGACGAAGAAGCGCGCCTTCACGTTCTCCGGCGGCAGCAGCGTGACGACGGGCTGGCCCGCGGCCACCCATTCGCCGCGCACGAAGAGCGTGTCGGTCACCTGGCCGGCGACGGTCGCGTGGGCGCTCTTCTGGCGCAGGCGCCACTCGGCCTGCTCGAGCGCCGCGCGGGCCGCCGACGCCTCGGCCTCGGCGGCGCGGATCTCGTCGGGCCGGGCGGCGAGCCTCGCCGTGGCGAGCTGCGCTTCGAGCTCGTCCACGCGCGCGCGGTCCCGGGCGAGCGCGGTGCGCGCCTCGTCGAGCCGCTGGCGGCTCACGAAGCCCTTGGCGACGAGTTCCTCCTCGCGCCCGAGTTCCGTGGCCGAGAGGGCGGCGGCGGCCTGCGCCTGCGCGAGCTGGGCGCGCGCCGCGTCGATCTCGGTGGGGCGACGGGCCTTGCGCAGGTTGTCGAGCTGGGCGTTCGCCCGCGCCAGACGCTCTCCCGCCTCGCGCCTCGCGGCGGCCTCGTTCTCGGCCTCGAGGGCGAAGAGCGGGTCCCCGGCCACGACCTTCGCGCCGCGCTCGACGTCGAGCCGCACGAGCGTCCCCGCGAAGGGCGCGCCGACGCGCACGAACTCGCCCTCGGCGTAGCCCTGGAGCACCGGTTCCTGCGAGTTGCCGCACGCGCCCGCGGCGAGGGCGAACACGATGGGCCAGAAGCGTCTCATCACGCGGTCTCCTTGTCGGGTTGCGGGGGCGCGGCGATCGCCGCGAGCGCGAGCTCGATCCTCTCGTCGAGCGCGGCCTCCGTGAGGATGGCGCCGCGCAGCTCGCTCGCGAACGCCGGGTCGAGCGCCCCGCTGTCGGCGAGCGCGCCACCGATGAGCACCGGCATGGCGAGCGCGCCCGCGCAGAACGCGAAGGCCTGGACAGGGTCCATGGGCCGCAGCTCGCCCGAGGCCTGCCCGCCGGCCACGAGGCCCAGGATCACGCGCACGTGGCGCGGCAGGTTGTCGCGGAGGAAGTCGCGCGCCACGGCCTCGCCGTTCAGCGCGTCGGCGAGGATCCGGCCGACGAGACCGCGGTTGGACTGGAGGAAGCGGCCGAGCACGCGAAGGGACGCCCGCAGCCTCGCCGCGAAACCCGCCTCCCGGCCGCCGCCCAGGGTGAGCTGGGCGAACATCTCCTCGTAGGCGGCCTGCATCACCGCCCGCAGGAAGATCTCGCGGGTGCGGAAGTGGTAATGGAACATGCCGATGTTCACGCCGGCGGCCTCCGCGACCTGGCGGATGGTGAGGCCCGAGCAGCCGTGGACCGGCAGGAGCTCCCGCCCCGCGGCGAGCAGGGCGCGATCGAGATGGCGGGAGGGTCTGGGCATGGGAGGTTCGAGGGAGTCGTCGAAACTATACAAACGACTAATAAATCCGTCAAGACCCTGTTTTCCCGGGTGTCGCGCGCGTTGCCCGCGATCATTTGCGCTGCCGGGTGCCTTCCGGTAGCTTCTGCAGTCCGAACGCAGGGGTCCGGGCAGCCGCCCGGTGAGAGAGTCCCTTCGAACCTGACCCGGGTCATGCCGGCGTAGGGAGCGTGGCCCGCGGGCCCCTTCCATCGCCGCCCCCGATGGAGCCCGCCATGAGCGCCAACCCGAAATTCCTCGCCGCCTCGGCCCACGTCGACGAGGCCGCCGTCCAGCCGCTGCCGCGCTCGCGCAAGATCCACGTCGAGGGCTCGCGCCCCGACATCCGCGTGCCGATGCGCGAGGTCTCGCAGTCCGACACGCCCGCCTCCTTCGGCGCCGAGCCCAACCCGCCCGTCTTCGTCTACGACACGAGCGGGCCCTACACGGACCCGCAGGCGAGGATCGACATCCGCTCGGGCCTGCCGGCGCTGCGCGCGCGCTGGATCGAGGAGCGCGGCGACGTCGAGACGCTCGACGGTCCTTCCTCGGCCTACGGCCGCGAGCGCCTCGCCGACGCGAAGCTCGCGGAGCTGCGCTTCGACCTGAAGCGGGCGCCGCGGCGCGCCCGCCCGGGCCGGAAGGTGACGCAGATGCACTACGCGCGGCGCGGCATGGTCACGCCCGAGATGGAGTTCGTCGCGATCCGCGAGAACGGCCGCAGGCGCGAATACCTCGAGGGCCTGCGCGCGGCCGGCCCGACCGGCGCGCGGATGGCCGAGCTCCTCGGGCGACAGCACCCGGGGCAGTCCTTCGGGGCCGCGATCCCGCGCGAGGTCACGCCCGAGTTCGTGCGCGACGAGGTCGCCCGCGGCCGCGCGATCATCCCCGCCAACGTGAACCACCCCGAGACCGAGCCCATGGCGATCGGGCGCAACTTCCTCGTGAAGGTGAACGCGAACATCGGCAACTCCGCGCTCGGCTCCTCCATCGCCGAGGAGGTCGACAAGATGACCTGGGCCATCCGCTGGGGCGGCGACACGGTGATGGACCTGTCCACCGGCAAGCACATCCACGAGACCCGCGAGTGGATCGTGAGGAACAGCCCCGTGCCCATCGGCACCGTGCCCATCTACCAGGCGCTCGAGAAGGTCGACGGGCGCGCCGAGGAGCTCACCTGGGAGATCTTCCGCGACACGCTCGTGGAACAGGCCGAGCAGGGCGTCGACTACTTCACCATCCACGCCGGGGTTCGCCTGCCCTTCGTCCCGATGACCGCGAACCGGATGACCGGCATCGTCTCCCGCGGGGGCTCGATCATGGCCAAGTGGTGCCTCGCCCACCACCGGGAGAGCTTCCTCTACGAGAACTTCGAAGCCATCTGCGAGATCA
This sequence comes from uncultured Pseudomonadota bacterium, assembly GCA_937898635.1. Classification (GTDB taxonomy): domain Bacteria; phylum Pseudomonadota; class Gammaproteobacteria; order Burkholderiales; family Usitatibacteraceae; genus FEB-7. The sequence continues at coordinate 11,659 of CALEJW010000083.1, forward strand.
TGGCCGCCTACGACGTCGCCTTCTCGCTGGGCGACGGCCTGCGCCCGGGATCGATCCACGACGCCAACGACGAGGCCCAGTTCGCGGAGCTGCGCACGCTGGGCGAGCTCACCAAGCTCGCCTGGAAGCACGACTGCCAGGTGATGATCGAGGGCCCCGGCCACGTGCCCATGCAGCTCATCAAGGAGAACATGGACCTCGAGCTCGAGCACTGCCACGAGGCGCCCTTCTACACCCTGGGCCCGCTCACCACCGACATCGCGCCCGGCTACGACCACATCACGAGCGGCATCGGCGCCGCGCAGATCGGCTGGTACGGCACCGCGATGCTCTGCTACGTGACGCCCAAGGAGCACCTGGGCCTGCCGGACAAGGACGACGTGAAGGAGGGCATCGTCACCTACAAGATCGCCGCCCACGCCGCCGACCTCGCCAAGGGCCACCCGGGGGCGCAGATCCGCGACAACGCGCTCTCGAAGGCGCGCTTCGAGTTCCGCTGGGAGGACCAGTTCAACCTCGGCCTGGACCCGGACAAGGCGAAGCAGTTCCACGACGAGACGCTCCCCCAGGAGGGCGCCAAGCTCGCCCACTTCTGCTCGATGTGCGGGCCGCACTTCTGCTCGATGAAGATCACGCAGGACGTGCGCGACTACGCCGCCAGGCACGGCGTGACGGATGCGCAGGCGCTGGAGAAGGGAATGGAGGCGAAGTCGGTGGAGTTCGTGAGGCGGGGCGGGGAGCTCTACACGAAGGCCTGACCCGCGGCGGGGAGGCGGGCCCGGGAGCGCCATCCATCCGCGGGCGCGGCGCGTATGCTCACCCACGGCCGGCGCCCGCCGGCCTCCACCCGGGAGGTCCCTTGAACACCAGAACTGTCCCCGCCGTCGTCCTCGCCGCCGCCTTCGCCTCGCCCGCCCTGGCCGGGGGCGACAAGGTCGCATTCCCCGCGAACTACGCCACCGGCGCGCTCTACGCCACGGTGGACCGCCACGACATCAAGCAGCACCGCGAGCTCTGGGCCACGCCCGCCTCCGCCGTCGCCTCCGTGAAGGCCGGCAAGGGCATCCCGGGCGGCACCGTCCTCACGCTCGTGCAGTTCAAGGCCCGCCTCGACGACAAGGGCGCGCCGCTCAGGGACGCGAACGGGCGCTTCCTCAAGGGCGATCTCGTCGCCTACACGGTGATGGAGAAGCGCGCCGGCTGGGGCGCCGAGTACGGCCCGGAGCTGCGCAACGGCGAATGGGAGTACCAGGTCTTCGGCCCCGACAAGGCGGTGAACGCGAAGGCGAACCTCAAGAGCTGCTTCCAGTGCCACAAGCCGCACGCGGGCCAGGACTACGTGATCTCGCTCGCCCGCCTCTCCGGCACGTCACCCGGCGCGCGAGTGAGCGCGACGGCGGGCCCCGACCGCGTGGCGATCGCCGACTTCCGCTTCGGCCCGGAGAAGCTCGTCGTGGCGAAGGGCCAGTACGTGACCTGGACGAACACCGACGATTCCCCGCACCAGGTCACCATCGCGGGCGAGGGCGGCGCGCGCACGCCGGTGATCCTCAAGGGCCAGAGCCAGGCGTTCAAGTTCACCGAGGCCGGCACGTTCGACTACATCTGCGGCCTGCACCCGGCCATGAAAGGCAAGGTCGAGGTCCGCTAGGGCCGGCAAGGGGACGGGGCACGGCGCGCGCGACCGTGCCCCGCGGCGGCATCCGCTCGCGCCGATGCTAGACTCGCGCCGATGGAAATCGCCCCGCTCCTGAACGCGCTGCTGCTGGGCGTGGTGGAAGGACTCACCGAGTTCCTGCCCGTCTCCTCGACCGGCCACCTGATCATCGTCTCCGACCTCCTCGGGGTGAACGACGAGAAGGGAAAGGTCTTCGACATCGTGATCCAGCTCGGCGCCATCCTCGCCGTGTGCTGGGAGTACCGCGCCCGCTTCGCGCGCGCCTTCTCCGGGCTTTCCACCGACCCGCTGCAGCGCCGCTTCGCCGCGAACCTCCTCGTCGCCTTCCTGCCGGCGGCGGTGGTGGGCCTCGCCTTCCAGCGCGAGATCAAGGCGTTCCTCTTCAACCCGGTGAGCGTGGCGATCGCCCTCGTGGCCGGAGCGGTCGTGATCTTCGCGGTGGAGCGCTGGTACGAGCGCCACGGGGCGCCCCGGATCGTCGAGGTGGACGACATGGGCTGGCGCGACGCGCTCAAGGTCGGCTTCGCGCAGTGCTTCTCGCTCATCCCCGGCACCTCGCGCTCCGGGGCCACGATCATGGGGGGGATGATCTTCGGCCTGTCGCGCAAGGCCGCCACCGAGTTCTCGTTCTTCCTGTCGGTGCCGATCATGTTCGCGGCGACCGGCTACCAGGTGGTCCGCTACCGGCACCTCTTCGAGCCGGCGGACCTGGGTCCCTTCGCGGTGGGGTTCGCGGTGAGCTTCCTCGCCGCCCTCGCGGCCGTGCGCGGGCTCATCCGCTACGTCGCGAGCCACGACTTCCGGGCCTTCGGCTGGTACCGGATCGCGCTGGGCGTCGCCGTGCTCGCGTACTTCCGCTAGGCGCGGGCGCGAGGGCCCTCAGGCCGCCGCGGCCTGCCGGGCGTAGCGCGCGATCAGCTGGAGGAGCTGCTCCTCCTGGTAGGGCTTGCCCATGTACTCGTTCACGCCGAGCTCCAGGGCGCGATTGCGGTGCTTGTCCGCCGTGCGCGAGGTGATCATGATGATCGGGATGGTGCGCGTGGCCTCGTCGGCGCGCACGTTCCTCGCGAACTCGAAGCCGTCCATGCGCGGCATCTCGACGTCGAGCAGGATCAGGTCGGGGCGCAGGTCCTGCAGTTGCTGCAGCGCGTCCACGCCGTCCTTCGCCGTGACGAACTCGTAGCCCTCGCGAACGAGCATCCGCCCGGTGATCTTCCTCACCGTGAGGGAGTCGTCCACCACCATCACCACCGGCGCGGCCGCCTTCGCCGGGGCCGGGGCGACGGGAGCCGGCACGCTCGCGACCGGGACGATGTCGCCGGCGGCGCCCCCGCGGTGCACGAGGTTCACGGGGTTCAGGATCAGCACCACCTGCCCGTTGCCGAGCACCGTCGCCCCGGCCACCCCCGGGAGTCGCGCGAGCTGCGGGCCGATGGTCTTCACCACGACTTCGCGGTTGCCCACGATCTCGTCGACGCGCACCGCCGCGCGCTGCAGGCCGCTCTTGAGGAGGAGCACCGGGATCTGCCGGGGCGGCACGGCGCTGCCGGACTCCCCCAGCAGGGCCGCGAGCGAACGCAGGGGATAGCGGTTGTCCTTCCACGCGATCTCGCCCCGCTCGGCCGCCTCCGCATGGGACTTCGCCTTCAGCTCGAGCACCTGCTCGATCAGGACGGAGGGCACCGCGTAAAGGCTCGCTCCCGCGCGCACCATCAGGGCCTGGCTCACCGCGAGGGTGAGCGGCAGGGTGATCGTGAAGGTGGTGCCGCTGCTTTTCGCCGAGACGAGCTCCAGGCGCCCGCCGAGCGACGTGATCTCGCTCTTCACGACGTCCATGCCGACGCCGCGGCCGGCCACCTGGGTGATCTCCTTCGCGGTGGAGAATCCCGGCCAGAAGATGAACTGGGCGAGCGCGACGTCCGGCAGCTCCTCGCTCGAATCGAGGAACCCCATCTCGACCGCGCGCTCCCGGATGCGCCCGTAGTCCAGGCCGGCCCCGTCGTCCGTCACCGTGAGGACCACCTCGTTGCCGCGCTGCACGGCGTCGATCGCGATCTCGCCGATGTCGGGCTTGCCGGCCGCGACGCGCGCCTGCGGAAACTCGATGCCGTGGGCCACGGCGTTCCTCAGCAGGTGCTCGAAGGGGGCGGTGATCTTCTCCAGCACCGAGCGGTCGAGCTCGACGCGGATGCCCTTCAGCTCCAGGTTCGCCTTCTTGCCCACGTCCTTCGCCGTCTGGCGCACGACCCGGTAGAAGCGGTCCGCCAGGTTGGCGAGGGGCACGAGCCGCACGCCCATGAGGCCCTGCTGCAGGTCCCGGTTCAGGCGCGCCTGCTGCAGGATCGCGAGCTCCGCCTCGTCGAGGTTCTTCTGCAGGCCCTGCTGCAGCGTGATCACGTCCGCCAGCGACTCGGTGAGGAAGCGCGTGAGCTCCTGCATGCGCGTGAAGCGGTCGAACTCGAGCGGGTCGAAGGCGCCGCCGTGCTCCTCCTGCTCCTTCAGCCGGCTCTGCATCTGCCCCTCGGAGGCGATCTCGATCTCGCGCATCTGCGAGCGCATCCGCGCGACGTTCTCCGCGAGGTCCGAGAGCGCGCGGCGGAACGCGGCCATCTCGCCCTCGATCCGCGAGCGCGCGATCGAGAGCTCGCCCGCCTCGTTCACGAACTGGTCGACGAGGTCGGCGTTCACCCTGAGGAGCGCGGTTCGCGCCTCGCGCAGTTCCGGGGGCATCCCCTGCTGCATCGCCACCGTCTCCGCGGCCGCGGCCATCACCGCGAGCGGCGTCGGCTTGTCCTTCTGCTGCTCGAAGACCGCGGCAGGGGGGATTTCGAGGGGCACCAGGTCCTGGAGGTCCTCGCCGCGCGCCAGGCGCTCCAGCGCGACGGAGAAGCGGTCCACCCGGTCCTCGGCCTCCTCGAAGTCGGGAAGCGCGGGCGAGCCCGACGCGGCCATCGCGGCCACGCGGGTTTCGAGCACGTGGGCGAGCTCGCCCAGGCGCATGAGCCCCGTCATTCGCGCGCTGCCCTTGAGCGTGTGGAGGTTGCGCTGCAGGTCGGCGGCGGGCGCCAGGTCGGCGGGATTGGCCTTCCAGCGCCGCACGCCGTCGCTCACCGCGGGCAGGAGCTCTCGGGCCTCGTCGAGGAAGATCGGCAGCAGGTCGAGGTCGACGTCGTCCTTGATCTTGCGCTGGTCCTTGCCCGCCTCGAAGGGCTGCTGCGGCGCCTGCTCCGCGGGCTCCGGCGGGAGGTCGGGCGGC
>CALEJW010000084.1 GCA_937898635.1 uncultured Pseudomonadota bacterium
CCTTCGGGCGCGAAGAAGCCCACCGCCTCCTCCAGGCTCCGGGAACGCCGGAAGGGCGGCAGCGCCCGCCAGATGCGCTTGCCGTAGGGCTTGGAGACCAGGCGCGGGTCGCAGATCACGAGCACGCCGCGATCGGTCTCGTCGCGGATGAGGCGGCCGGCGCCCTGCTTGAGCGCGATCACGGCCCGCGGCACCTGGTAGTCCATGAAGGCGTTGCCGCCGGCGCGGTTGATCTGCTCGATGCGCGCGGCGAGGACGGGATCGTCCGGCGGGTTGAAGGGCAGCTTGTCGATAACCACCACGGCGAGCGCCTCGCCCTTCACGTCCACGCCTTCCCAGAACGACTGGCTGCCGACGAGCATCGCGTTCGGCGTGTCGCGGAAGCGCTCCAGGAGCTCGTTCTTGCCCGCGGTGCCCTGCAGGAAGACGGGCCAGTCGAGGCCCGCGCCGGCGAGCTTTTCCTTCAGGCGCCCGTTCCCGATCTCCATCGCCCGCAGGCTCGTGAAGAGGAGGAAGGCCCGCCCGGCGGAGGCGCGCACCACGGGGAAGACCGCGTCGATCACGGCCTCGGTGTAGCCGGGGCTGTTGGGATCGGGCAGGCCCTCGGGCACGTAGAGCAGCGCCTGGGCGCCGAAGTCGTAGGGACTTTCCCAGTGGCGGGTCTCGGCCTGGGCGAGGCCCAGCTCCGACTGGTAATGGCGGAAGTCGCCGCCCACCGAGAGGGTGGCGGAGGTGAAGATCCAGGCGCGCTTCCCGCCGGCGAGCTGCTGCGCGAAGATCGGCCCCACGTCGAGCGGCGTGCGGTTGAGCACCGCCGACTGCGCATAGGCCTCGATCCAGCGCACCGCGCCCTCGCCCGCCTCGGCGCGCCACGCCGCCACCGCTTCGCGAAGCTCCACGGCCCTCGCGTGCGCGAGGCGTAGCTCGTCGGCACGCTCGGCCTGCGCCGCGAGCAGTTCCGCGAGGCCCCCGAGTTTTTCGTCGAGTGCGTCGAGGGCCTTGCCGAGCTCCGCGTTGGCCATGAGCTGGGCGGCGCCGAAGCGGCCCGTGCCCGCGCCGAGGGCGATGCGCACGTCGCGGCCCGCGCGTTCGGCGGCCTGCGCGGCCTCGCCGATCGCCGGGCTTTCCTTCGCGTGCTGGACCTGGGCCATCCGGGCGTCGCGCGCGAGCTCCGCCACCTGGGCGGTCGACACCGATTGCCCGAAGAAGAGGCGCGCGAGGTCCGGGAGGTGGTGCGCCTCGTCGAAGACGATCGTGTTGGCGCTGGGCAGGAGGTCCGTGACGCCCTCGTCGCGCAGCACCACGTCGGCGAAGAAGAGGTGGTGGTTCACGACCACGAGGTCGGCGTCGTTGGCGGCCTTGCGCGCCTTCATCACGAAGCAGTCCTCGTAGTGGCGGCACTTCGAGCCGAGGCAGTTCTCGCGCGTGGAGGTGGCGCGCGCCCAGGCGCCCGAGAACTCGGGCACCTCGAGGCACTCGGCGCGGTCGCCCGAGGCCGAGCGCCCGGCGAAGCGGGCGATGGCGTGGATGTCGCGCGCCTCCTCGCGGGAGGCGAAGGTGCCGCCCGCGGCCGCCTCCTCCACGTGGTGCAGGCAGACATAGTTGGCGCGCCCCTTGAGGAGCGCCAGCGAGGCGGGAACGCCCAGGGTGTCGCGGACCAGCGGCAGGTCGCGGTGGAAGAGCTGGTCCTGGAGCGTCTTGGTGCCGGTGGAGACGATGACGCGCCCCCCCGCGATGAGGGCGGGCGCGAGGTAGGCGAAGGTCTTGCCCGTCCCGGTGCCGGCTTCCGCGATGAGCACGCCCGCGCTCTCGATGGTGGCGAGGACGGCCTGCGCGAACTCGAGCTGCTGCTCGCGCACGCGCCAGCCCTCGAGCGCCCGGGCGAAGGTGCCGCCGGCGGCGAAGTGGCTCGCGAGGTCGATCGTCACGAGCGGCCGAACACGATGCGCTCGTCCCGGAGCAGCCGCGCCACGGCCGCGACGGCCGCGACCGCGAGGACGAGCGCGACGGCCCCGGGCACGAGCGCGTCCTGGACCCCGAGCCCCTCGCCGCGCAGCACGCGGGTGAGCGCCATGAGCTGGCCCAGCGCGGGGACGGCGGCCTGCCACGGGGCCTCGCGCGCGCCGCTGAACATCACGGCGAGCGGCACGAGGGTGACCGCGGTGGCGAGGTAGCTCACGTAGGTCTGCGCCTCGCGGTAGCTGCGGCCGTAGGTCGAGATGAGCATCTGCGCGGCCGAGGTGAGCGCGGCGAGCGGCACGACGACCACGAGGAAGAGCCCGAGCTCCGGCAGGCCGAACTGCAGCAGCGCCGGAAGCTTGCGCTCCGCGAAGAGCCGCGAGGCCGTGACGAAGCCCGCGAGCGTTACGGCGACCACGGCCGAGGCGCTCGCCCAGGCCGCGAGCCACTTGCCGGTCGCGAGGACCGCCGTCGGCACGGGGTTGGCGAGGAGGGGCTCGAGGGAGCCGCGCTCGCGCTCGCCCGCCGTGGCGTCGATGGCGAGCGTCATCCCGCCGAGCAGCGGCGCGAGGAGGGCGAACATGGGAATGATGAAGAGCAGCACCGCACCCCTTTGCTGCGGCGTGGCCGCATTGACGCGATCGACCTTGGCGCTCTCGGTGAGCGAGGGGCTCACCCCGCGCGCCATCAGGCGAAGCTGCGCGGTCTCCCGGTTGAAGGCCTCCAGCAGCCGCGAGGACTGGCGGATGGCCGGGCCGGACTCGGTGCGCGAATCGTCGAAGACGAGCTGGACCCGCGCGTCCTCGTGGGCGAGCCAGCGCTCGTGGAAATCCGCCGGCACCACGATCACCGCGTCCAGGCGCCCGGCCTTCACGCGCTCGGCGTAGTCGCCGGGGGCCTTCTCGATCTCAACGTCGGCGCGCCGCAGGAAGTTGACGAGCGCCGGCGCGTGCTCGGCGCCCGCCATGCGCACCTTGAGGTGCGCGGCGCGCTCCTCGAGCCCCGAGACGAACTGCGCCACGAGCACGAGCGTGACGGGGCCGGTGACGATCGAGGCGACGAGCACCATGAGCGCCGTGCGCCGGTCGCGAAGCGCATCGCGGACCTCCTTCGCGAAGACGGCGAGGACGCGCGCGATCACGGCCCGGCCCCCGGCGCGGCGCCCGAGAGGCGCACGAAGGCCTCCTCGAGGTCCTCGCAGCCGGCCGCCTCGCGAAGCGCCGCGGGGGTGCCCGCGGCGCGCACCACGCCGCCGGCGACGATCACGATCTCGTCGCAGAGCGCGGCCACCTCCTGCATCACGTGGCTCGAGAAGAGGACGCACTTGCCCGCCTCGCGCAGGCGCCGCACGGCGTCGCGCAGGTTGCGCGTGGTCATCACGTCCAGGCCGTTGGTCGGCTCGTCGAGGATCACGTTGGGCGGGTCGTGCACGAGCGCGCGGGCGATGGCGACCTTCATGCGCTCGCCCTGGGAAAAGCCCTCCGTGCGCCGGTCGAGGAGCGGCTCGAGGTCGAGGAGCGCGGCCAGGCGCGCCGTCGACTCGGCCACGCGCGATCGCGCGAGCCCGCGAAGCTCCCCGTAGTAGGCGATGTTCTCCCGCGCCGTGAGCCGCGCGTAGAGCCCGCGGGCGTCCGAGAGCGCGCCGATTCTCGCGCGCACGGCGAGCGGGTCGCGCGCGGCGTCGATCCCGTCGACCGCCACCGTGCCCGAGGTGGGCGCGAGGAGCGTCGAAATCATGCGCAGCGTCGTGGTCTTGCCCGCCCCGTTGGGCCCGAGGAGCCCCGTCACCCGGCCGTCGGCGGCCTCGAGCGAGACCTCGCGCACCGCCTCGACGGCGCCGAAGCGCTTGGCGAGCTTCGCGGCCGCGATCACGGCGGCGTGCCCACGGGCAGGAAGAAGAGCGGCCGCGGAATGCGCCGCAGGCAGGCCGCGTCCAGGCCGCGCGCGTCGGCCTCGCGGACGAACTTCTCGATGAGGCGCGGGGCGCAGCCGTTCCCGCTCACGCCGTGCGAGAGGTGGGGCGCCACGAGGTGCCTCGCGTTGGGCAGGCGCGCGACGACCGCCTCGCCGTGGCGCGGCGGCGTCGCCGGGTCGATGCCGCCCGAGAGCACGAGCACCGGCACGTCGCTCCGGACCGGCTCGTAGTAGTCCGCCGGCAGCTTCGCCCGCGGCCAGTGCCGGCAGGCGCGCAGGAAATCGTCGACGAGCGCCCGGCCGAAGAATCCCCGCGAGGCCGCGGCGAGGTCCTCGGGCGTGATGAGCGGCACGTCCTCGGAGCAGATGACCGCCAGGTGCAGGCCGACGGCCAGGTTGTCGGCCATGTCCTGGGTGAACTCGAGGTTCTGCGCGAGCAGCGGGTTGAAGTCGCCGCGGCCGGCCCGGGCGATCGCGAGCGGCAGGAGGCTCGCGAGTTGCGGCGCGTAGAGGGGGCGGAAGAGCCCGGAGAGCAGCACGCCCTCGGTCACCTTGACGCCCTGGGGCTCGCCGGTGACGGGATCGGCGATCGCCACCCAGGCGGGCTTGCGCACCAGACGCGAGCGCAGCTCGCTCAGCTCCCGGCGCAGGTCCGGAAAGGTCCTCGCACAGGCCTCCTCGGCCTCGCAGTCGTCGAGCAGGCGCTCGAAGGCCGCCTCGCCGTCGGCCACGAAGGAAAGCGGCAGCTTCATGCCCATGGGCGCGACGCCGTCCATCGTGGCGGTGCGCACGCGCGACGGATGGCGGCGGATGAACTCGAGCGCGAGGCGCGTGCCGTAGGAGCCGCCCCACAGGTTCACGCGGGCGAGCCCCAGCGCGCCGAGCACCTCGTCCAGGTCGGCGACGGCGGCAGGGGTCGCGTACTGGCGGGGATCGGCGTCGAGCGCGGCGAGGCAATCGGCGACCATCCGCTCGGGCAGCGCGTCCTCGAACACCGACTGCAGCCCGGATTCCTCCTCGGGCTCGCAGTCGAGCGGATGCGAGCCGCCGGTGCCGCGCTGGTCGACGAGCACGATGTCGCGCTGGTCGTTCAGCCTCGAGAAGAGCGCCGCCACCTGCGGGGCCAGCGCGATGGCGCCCTGCCCCGGGCCGCCGGCGAGCACGACGATCGGGTCGGGCTCGGCGTCGCGCCGGCGCGCCGGAACCACGGCCACGCGGATCGCGATCCGGCGGCCCGTGGCGGCCTCGCGGTCCTCCCAGACCTCGTGGCGGCCGCAGAGCGCGGCCCGGTCGAGGCCCGGCAGGCGGCACTCGGCGAGCTTCAGGGAGCCGCGCACGCCCTCGGGCGGCGGGGAGCAGGAGGCGGCGGCGAGCGTCGCCGTCGCCAGGAGGCATCTCAGGAGCAAGACGGATCGCGTGGGGCGTCGAGGCAAGCGCGAAGTATAGCCGTTGGGCGCCGCCTTCCCGGGCAGCGCTGCCGCCCTTCCCCCTTGGAGGGCCGGCCCGCTAGGCGAGACCGGCGCCGGGCCGTCCGATGAACCACCCCTGCGCGAGGGCGATGCCCAGGCGGCGCGCGACCCGGAAGTCCTCGGCCACCTCGACGCCCTCGGCGATCAGCTGCGAGCCGCAGCGCCGCGCGATGTGCTGCATCGAGCGCAGGAACTGGCGCTTGACCGCGTCGCGGGCGATGCCGCGCACGAAGTGCTTGTCCGCCTTCACGAACTCCGGCCTCAGCTCCGACCACAGCCTGAGCGACGAGAAGCCCTCGCCCAGGTCGTCGAGGGCGACGCGGAAACCCATCGAGCGGTAGAGCAGCAGCGAGGCGCGCAGGTGGCGAAGGTCGATCGCGGGATAGTCCTCGGTGAGCTCGATCACCATGCTCGCGGGGCGCAGCTCCAGGCCCTCGAGGAAGCGCCGCGCCCGCGCCGGCTCGAATCCCGGGCGCTGCACGAGCCGCGGCGACATGTTGAGGAAGAGCAGCCCGCGCGAGCCCTGGGCCGAGAAGGCGCGCAGCGTCTCCTGGATGCAGACGATCGCGAGGCTCTCGTAGCAGCCGGCCTCGCGCGCGGCGGCGAAGAGCGCGGTCGGGGACTCGAGCCAGCTTCCGGCGGGCCCGCGCACCAGCGCCTCGTGGCCCACGATGCCGCCGTCGGCGAGGGCGAGGATCGGCTGGAAGACGACGCTGATCGCGCGCCCCTCGATCACCTCGCCCAGGCTCTCGGGGCCGAAGCGTTCGGGGGCGGGAGCGGTCGTCATGGATCGGATCCTCGCGCCCGGCGCGGCCGCAACGCCGCGCCGGCGGGAGCGCCCGTCAGGCCACGCCGTGGCGCTTGAACCAGTCGAGGAGCCGCTTCCAGCCGTCGTCGGCCGCTTCCTTGCGGTAGCTCGGCCGGTAGTCGGCGTGGAAGCCGTGGGGCATGCCGGGATAGGTGTGGATCTCCGAGGGCTTGCCCGCGGCCTTGAGCGCGGCGCGCATCCGGTCCACGGTGTCGTTCGGGATTCCGCCGTCGGCCCCGCCGTAAAGCCCCAGCACCGGCGCGTGGAGGTCCTTCACGAGGTCGATCGGGTGCTTCGGCGAGAGTTCGCTCGCCTGGCCCACCACGCGGCCGTACCAGGCGACCCCCGCCTTGAGCTTCGGGTTGTGGGCGCTGTAGAGCCAGACCACGCGCCCGCCCCAGCAGAACCCGGTGACGGCGAGCTTGTCGGGGTGGCCGCCGTGGCTCGCGGCCCAGGCGGCCGCGGCGTCGAGGTCCGCCATCACCTGGGCGTCGGGCACCTTCGCGACGATGGGGCGGATCCTGTCGATGTCGTCGAGCTTCGAGACGTCGCCCTGGCGCGCGTAGAGCTCCGGCGCGATGGCGAGGTAGCCGAGCTTCGCGAAGCGCCGGCAGACGTCCTTGATGTGCTCGTGCACGCCGAAGATCTCCTGCACCACGAGCACCGTGGGGAGGTTGCGGCCGCCTTCCGGCATGGCCCGGTAGGCGGGCATCTCCCCGTCCTTCACGGGGATCTTCACCTCGCCCGCGGCGAGCCCTTTCGCGTCGGTGCTGATCACCGTGGACGCGGCCACGGGAAGGACGGCGGCGGCGAAGCCGGTCGCAAGTGTCGTCACGACGAATTCCCTCCTGGTGAACTGGGTCCTGGGCTCGAAGTTGATGAAGTCCGGGTCGTGCATGAAGTCCTCGGCATGGCGGTTGTCGGAACGGGAGGAGACAGCGAGCGGCGATTATAGGTTCGCGCGGCCAAAGAAAAAGGGTGCCAAAGGGCACCCTTTTCCGGGGGAATTGCGCTTGCTATTCGCCGTAGAGCTTCTGCTTCATCTCGCGGCGCTCCTGTGCCTCGATCGAGAGCGTCGCGGTCGGCCGGGCGATGAGGCGCTGCAGGCCGATGGGCTCGCCCGTCTCCTCGCAGAAGCCGTAGGAGCCGTCCTCGATGCGGGCGAGCGAGCTGTCGATCTTCTTCAGGAGCTTCCTCTCGCGGTCGCGCGTGCGCAGCTCGAGGGCGTGCTCCTCCTCGAGCGTGGCGCGGTCGGCGGGGTCGGGGGCGAAGGAGAGCTCGCGCAGGTGCTCGGTGGTCGCGCCCGCGTTCTCGCGCAGCTGGCGCTGGAGCTCGAGCAGCTGCTCCTTGAAGAAGCGCAGCTGCGCGGCGTTCATGTACTCCGACTTCGGCATCTTGAGGATTTCCGCCTCGGTCAGGGTCTTCGTCTTGCTTGCCATTTTTCCTCGCTTCTTGCGCTGGGGGGCCGCTCGCGCGGCCGGCGCCCGGAGGGGCCGGCTGGTTCCAGAGGGCCCGTTTGGAAAAGCGGGCTAGTTTAGCCGACGGCGGGGTTCGGGGCAAATCCTTTCGCCCGCGCGGCCAACCCCGGGCCGCTCTCGCGGCGAGCCCCCAGCCCGTTGTTTCAATTGACCTTTCCCTGCGCCCTCGGGGGAAACACGAGGCTCGCGGCCACCGCCGACCCGAGGATCGTCGCCACCGCGGCGAGGGACCAGGCGGCGGGCACCTTGAAGAGGTCCACGGCGAGCATTTTCAGGCCCACGAGCACGAGGATGGCGCCGAGCCCGTAGGCGAGCAGGTGGAAGCGCCCCGCGAGATCGGCCAGCACGAAATAGAGCGCGCGAAGCCCCAGCACCGCGAAGACGTTGGAGGTCATCACGATGAAGGGATCCTTCGTGATGGCGAAGATGGCGGGAATCGAGTCGACGGCGAAGACGATGTCGGTCACCCCGATCAGCACGAGCACCACGAAGAGCGGCGTGAACCAGCGCCGGCCATCGCGCCGGACCCAGTAGCGGTCGCCGTGGAAACCCGGGGTGATCGCCAGCCGCGCGCGCATCCACCGGAGCACGGGATTGCGCTCGAGATCGGGCTGGTCGCCGGCGAAGACGATCATCTTCACGCCGGTGACCAGGAGGAAGAGCCCGAAGAGGTAGAGGATCCAGTGGAAGCGGGTGACGAGCCAGGCGCCCACCAGGATCATCACCACGCGCAGCACGACCGCGCCCAGCACGCCCAGGACGAGCACCTTGCGCTGCTGCTCCGGCGGCACCGCGAAGTACGTGAAGAGCATGAGGAACACGAAGATGTTGTCCACCGAGAGCGATTTCTCGATGAGGTAGCCCGTGAGGTACTCGGTCGCCTTCGCGTCGGCCACCTCGCGGCCCGCCGTCGCGTCGAGCCAGGCCCACAGGCCGGCCCCGAATACGAGGGCCAGGGCGATCCAGGCGATCGACCAGGCGAGCGCGGCGCGCACGTCGACGCTGCGCGAGGACCTCCGGTCCATCACGACGAGATCGACCACGAGCGCGACCGCGAGGAAGGCGGCGAAGGCGGCCCACAGGCCGGGGGAAGCGATGGTTTCGGGCAAGGGCGTCTCCTGAACGGGGTTTCGATTCGTCGTCCGCCCCGGCGACCGGGGTCGCCACCGCGCGCGTTTCCAGGCCCGAAAAAAGAAAAGACCCTTGCCGCGATGCGGTCAAAGGTCTCGCTGGCGACTTTCCGGTCGCCCCGGGGACCGGGGCCTTTCGGCCCGGATTGACGATCCCTCGGTGGAAGCTACTCCCCTTTGGAGGACAGCTGGAGGCGGATTATAGGGACGCCATTCCGCCCGTCAAGCGCCGGCGCGCAATTGCTACACTTCGTTCATGCAAGCCCTCGAGTCGACGCGAGGCGCGCCCCGCTCCGTGCCGAGACTGGGCTCGCGATCCTGGAACGCCGCCGCGATCGCCATCGCGCTCGCGCTCGCCGCGCCGATCGCGGTGGTGGGCGCGAACCTCTTCGTGCCCGGCGGGGCCGCGTGGGCGCACCTCGCCGCGACCGTCCTGCCGGACTACGCGCTCAACTCCCTCGCGCTGGTCGCGATGGTCGCCGCGGGCACGACGGTGGTGGGCGTGGCCTGCGCGTGGCTCGTCGCCAACTGCGAGTTTCCCGGGCGGCCGGCGCTGGAATGGGCGCTCGCCCTGCCGCTCGCGATGCCCGCCTACGTGGTCGCCTATGCCTACACCGACGCGCTGCAGTTCGCCGGACCCGTGCAATCGGCGCTGCGCGCGGCCTTCGGGTGGTCGGCCGGCGACTACTGGTTCCCGGAGATCCGCTCGCTCCCGGGCGCGGCGGCGATGTTCGTCGCGGTCCTCTACCCCTACGTCTACCTCCTCGCGCGCGTGTCCTTCCTCGAGCAGTCGCCTTCGCTCGCCGAGGCCGGGCGCACGCTGGGTCTGCCGGCGTGGCGGGCCTTCTTCCGCGTGAGCCTGCCGCTCGCGCGCCCGGCCGTCGTCGCGGGCGCCGCGCTCGCCTGCATGGAGACGCTCGCCGA
>CALEJW010000085.1 GCA_937898635.1 uncultured Pseudomonadota bacterium
TTCAACACCGCGCGCATCGAGGCGCTCGAGCTCGACAACCTCTACGAGGCGGCGCGGGCGACCATGGTGAGCGCGGAGGCGCGCAAGGAGACGCGCGGCGCCCACGACCGCGAGGATTTCCACGCGCGCGACGACGCGAACTGGCTCAAGCACTCGCTGTGGTACCGCGACGGCGACCGCCTGGACTACAAGCCCGTCACCCTGAAGCCGCTCTCGGTGGAGTCCATCGAGCCCAAGGCGCGCGTCTACTGAGCCAGGACCCCGACCCCATGAAATTCCGGATCCAGCGCTACGACCCCGACAAGGACGCCCGTCCGTACTTCCAGGACTACGACGTGGCGATGGGCCCGGCCGACCGGATGCTCCTCGACGCGCTGGTGCGCATCAAGGCTGAGGACGACACGCTGTCGCTGCGCCGCTCCTGCCGCGAGGGGGTGTGCGGTTCCGACGCCATGAACATCAACGGCCGCAACGGGCTCGCCTGCGTCACCAAGCTCGCCGAGCTGGCCGAGCCGGTGGTCATCAAGCCGCTGCCCGGGCTGCCGGTGATCCGCGACCTGATCGTGGACATGACGCTCTTCTTCGACCAGTACCACTCGGTGAAGCCCTACGTCATCGACGACCGGCCCTTTCCCGAGAAGGAGCGGCGCCAGTCGCCGCAGGAGCGCGCGGAGCTCGACGGGCTCTACGAGTGCATCCTGTGCGCGTGCTGCTCGACCTCCTGCCCGTCGTTCTGGTGGAACCCGGACAAGTTCGTGGGACCCGCGGGGCTGCTCAACGCCTACCGGTTCATCGCCGACAGCCGCGACCAGGCCCTCAACGAGCGGCTGGACGACCTGGAGGACCCCTACCGGCTCTTCCGCTGCCACACGATCATGAACTGCGTGGACGTGTGCCCGAAGGGGCTCAATCCCACGCTCGCCATCGGCAGGATCAAGGAGCTGATGGTCCGCAGGGCGGTGTAAGCAAGGTGAAAGAGGCCGAGCGCTCGCGAGAGCGGCAACGGCTCCGATGGCGCAGCCGCAGAGGGCTGCTCGAGCTGGACATCCTGCTCGAGCGCTTCTGGGCGGATGGCGGGGAAGATCTGGACGACACGGACGCAAGGCGCCTCGCGAGACTGCTCGCGATGCCGGACAACGACCTGTTCGACCTGGTGATGGGGCGGCGAACCTGCCCGGATCCGGACCTGCAGCCGCTATTGCAACGACTCAAGGCCGCCTGAGGCGGCCCACTTGGAGACCCGCATGGAAGCCAAAGGCAAGGCGACACTCAGCTACGACGACGGAAAGACCCTCGAACTGCCCATCTACGGGGGCACCATCGGCCCGGACGTGATCGACATCCGCGCGCTCTACGGCAAGACCGGGAAGTTCACCTTCGATCCGGGGTTCCTCTCCACCGCGAGCTGCAGCTCGACGATCACCTACATCGACGGCGACGCGGGCGTGCTCATGTACCGCGGCTATCCGATCGAGCAGCTCGCCCAGCACTGCGACTTCCTCGAGGTCTGCTACCTGCTGCTCAACGGCGAGCTGCCCAAGGCCGCGCAGAAGAAGAGCTTCGACGGCATGGTGACCAAGCACACCATGGTGCACGAGCAGCTCGCGCGCCTCTACCAGGGGTTCCGGCGCGACGCGCACCCGATGGCGGTGATGGTGGGCGTGGTGGGCGCGCTCTCGGCCTTCTACCACGACTCCCTCGACATCTCGAACCCGGCGCACCGCGAGGTCTCGGCCTTCCGCCTCATCGCGAAGCTGCCGACCATCGTCGCGATGGCCTACAAGTACAACATGGGCCAGCCGTTCATGTACCCGAAGAACGACCTCGACTACACCTCGAACTTCATGCGCATGATGTTCGGCGTGCCCGCCGAGGAGTACGAGGTGAACCCCGTCCTCGTGCGCGCGCTCGACCGGATCCTGATCCTGCACGCCGACCACGAGCAGAACGCCTCGACCTCGACGGTGCGCCTGGCCGGTTCCTCGGGCGCGAACCCCTTCGCCTGCATCTCCTCGGGCATCGCCTGCCTGTGGGGCCCGGCCCACGGCGGCGCCAACGAGGCGGCGCTGCAGATGCTCATGGACATCCAGAAGGAGGGCGGCGTCGCGAAGCTGGGCGAGTTCGTGGCGAAGGTGAAGGACAAGAACTCGGGCGTGAAGCTCATGGGCTTCGGGCACCGCGTCTACAAGAACTACGATCCGCGGGCGAAGCTCATGCAGGAGACCTGCCGCGAGGTGCTCGACGAGCTCGGGCTGCACGACGACCCGCTCTTCAAGCTCGCCATGGCGCTCGAGAAGGTGGCGCTGGAGGACGACTACTTCGTCTCCCGCAAGCTCTACCCCAACGTCGACTTCTACTCCGGGATCGTGCAGCGCGCCCTGGGGATCCCGGTGTCCATGTTCACCTGCATCTTCTCGCTCGCCCGCACGGTCGGCTGGATCGCGCAGTGGAGCGAGATGATCTCGGACCCGGAGATGAAGATCGGCCGCCCGCGCCAGCTCTACAACGGCGCGGCCAAGCGCGACGTCGTGCCGCTCGCCAGGCGCGGCTAGCGTCCCCATCCCCCACGAGGCCCCCATGTCCAGCGTCATGAAGCAGTTCGAGGCTTCCTCGCACCTCTACGGCGCCAACGCGCCGTTCGTCGAGGAGCTCTACGAGCGCTACCTCCGGGACCCGGCGTCGGTCGCCCCGGAATGGCGCGCGCAGTTCGACGCCTGGCAGGGGGCGGGCCGGGGGCGGGACGTCGCCCACGGGCCGGTGATCGAGTCCTTCGCGGGCCTCGCGAGGGCGGCGGCGGCGGCGCAGCCGCCGCCCGCGCCGGCGAGCGCGGAGCACGAGGAAAAGCAGCTCAAGGTGCAGATGTTCATCCGCGCGCACCGCACCACGGGGTCGCACTACTCCAACCTCGACCCGTTGAAGCGCATGGACAAGGTCCCGGTGCCCGAGCTCGAGCTCGAGTACTACGGCTTCGGGGAGGCGGACCTCGACACCGAGTTCTCGATGGGCTCCTTCGCCAACCGCAAGGAGCGCCGCAAGCTCCGCGAGATCGTGGCGATGGTGAGGAAGACCTACTGCGACACGATCGGCGTCGAGTACATGTACCTCTCCTCGATGGAGGAGAAGCGCTGGCTGCGGGAGCGCTTCGAGGGCACGCTCTCCACGCCGAAGCTCGGCCCCGAGGAGAAGCGCTTCCTCCTCGAGCGCCTCACCGCCTCCGAGACGCTGGAGCGCTACCTGCACACCCGCTACGTGGGCCAGAAGCGCTTCTCGGGCGAGGGCGGCGAGAGCCTCGTGCCGCTCCTGGACATCGTGATCGAGGAGGGCGGCGCCCAGGGCCTCAAGGAAGTGGTGATCGGCATGGCGCACCGCGGGCGCCTGAACGTCCTGGTGAACAACCTCGGCAAGGTCCCCGCGGACCTCTTTTCCGAGTTCGAGGGCAAGAAGGCCGCCGAGCTCGCCTCGGGGGACGTGAAGTACCACCAGGGCTTCTCCTCGGACATCCAGACCGCGGGCGGCAAGGTGCACCTCACGCTCGCCTTCAACCCCTCGCACCTGGAGATCGTGAACCCCGTGGTCGAGGGCTCGGTGCGCGCGCGCCAGCACCGCCGCGGGGACCTCAAGGGCGATCTCGTGCTGCCGCTCCTGATCCACGGCGACGCCGCCTTCGCGGGCCAGGGCGTGGTGATGGAGACGCTCGCGCTCTCGCAGACGCGCGGCTACCGCACGGGCGGGACGATCCACGTGATCGTGAACAACCAGATCGGCTTCACCACCTCGGACACGCGCGACACCCGCTCCTCGCTCTACTGCACGGGCATCGCCAAGATGGTCGAGGCGCCGGTCTTCCACGTGAACGGCGACGACCCCGAGGCGGTCGCGATGGTGGCGAGGATCGCCCTCGACTACCGGATGAAGTTCCACCGCGACGTCGTGATCGACATGGTGTGCTTCCGGCGCCTGGGCCACAACGAGCAGGACGAGCCCTTCGTCACGCAGCCGCTCATGTACAAGAAGATCGCGCAGCACCCCGGCACCCGCAAGCTCTACGCCGACCGGCTCGAGCGCGAGGGCGTGGTCGCGCCCGGCTTCGCCGACCAGCTGGTGACGAGCGTTCGCGCCGCGCTCGACGCGGGCAAGCCCACCAACCCGAAGATCCTCTACGGCCTGCGCTCCTCGCTCGCGGTGGACTGGGCGCCCTACATGGGCGTCGAGTGGCGCCGCGCGGTGGACACGTCCGTCCCGATGGACAGGCTCAAGGCGCTCGCCGTGCGCCTCACCGACATCCCGCCCACCTTCAAGCTGCACCCGACCGTCGAGCGCATGCTCGCCGCGCGGCGCGAGATGGGAGCGGGCAGGCTCGCCCTGGACTGGGGCATGGCGGAGAACCTCGCCTACGCCTCTCTCGTGGACGAGGGCCACCCCGTGCGCCTCTCGGGCCAGGACAGCGGCCGCGGCACATTCGCCCACCGCCACGCGGTGCTGCACGACCAGAACCGGGAGAAGTGGGACTCGGGCGTCTACCTGCCGCTGCAGCACATCCGCGAGGGCCAGGCCAACTTCCTCGTGATCGATTCGCTCCTCTCGGAGGAGGCGGTGCTCGGCTTCGAGTACGGCTACGCCACCGCGCACCCCTTCGAGCTGGTGATCTGGGAGGCGCAGTTCGGCGACTTCGCCAACGGCGCCCAGGTGGTGATCGACCAGTTCATCGCCTCGGGCGAGGCGAAGTGGGGGCGGCTGTGCGCGCTCACGATGTTCCTGCCCCACGGCTACGAGGGGCAGGGCCCCGAGCACTCCTCGGCGAGGCTGGAGCGCTACCTGCAGCTGTGCGCCGAGCACAACATCCAGGTCGTCGTGCCCTCGACGCCGGCGCAGTTCTTCCACATGATCCGCCGGCAGATCCTGCGGCCCATGAGGAAGCCCCTCATCGTGATGACGCCGAAGAGCCTGCTCCGGCGCAAGGAATCCTCCTCGCCCCTGGCGGACCTCGCCGACCCGAAGGGCTTCCACTGCGTGATCGGCGACCCCGCGGAGCCCTCGCCGAAGAAGGTGAAGCGCGTGGTCTTCTGCTCCGGCAAGGTCTACTTCGACATCGCGGCCGAGCGCGACAGGCGCGGCATCGACAACGTCGCCCTGGTGCGCCTCGAGCAGCTCTACCCGTTCCCGCACTCCGACTTCGCCGAGCAGATCGCGCGCTACCCGAACGCGAAGAGCGTCGTGTGGGCGCAGGAGGAGCCGGCCAACCAGGGCGCGTGGCACCGCATCCAGCACTACCTCCTCGAGCACGTGCGGGCCGACCAGGTGCTCACGGCGGCGCAGCGCAAGTCCTCGGCCTCGCCCGCCGTGGGCTACCTCGCGCTGCACAACCAGCAGCAGAAGGAACTCATCGACGCGGCCCTCACGCTGGACGCCGCTTCCCCGAAGAAGGCCGCCGCCTGAGGGCGGGCCGGCGACCACGGAAGGAAACGACATGCGAGTCGAAGTGAAGGTCCCGCAACTCTCCGAGAGCGTCTCGGAGGCGACTCTCGTCGCCTGGCGCCGCAAGGCGGGCGAGGCGGTCAAGCGCGACGAGAACCTGATCGACGTCGAGACCGACAAGGTCGTGCTCGAGCTTCCCGCGCCGGCCGACGGCGTCCTCGCGGAGATCCTCAAGGCCGACGGCTCCACCGTGGGCTCCGGCGAGGTGATCGCGGTGATCGACACCGCGGGCGCCGTCGCCGCCGCGCCGCCGGCGATCGACCCGGTGCAGGCCGCGAAGGCGGCCGCCGCGGAAGCGGCGCCGGCCGGCGCCAAGGCCGCCTCGCCCTCCGCGGCCAAGCTCGCCGCCGAGCAGGGCGTGGACACGGCGAAGCTCGCCGGGACGGGACGCGACGGGCGCGTCACGAAGGCGGACGTGCTGGCCGCCGGGAGCGCGCCCGCGAAGGAGCCCGCGCCGCCGGCCGCGAAGGCCGCCGCCGCGCCCGCGCCCGCCGGGGCGCGGCCCGAGCAGCGCGTGCCGATGTCGCGGCTTCGCGCCCGCATCGCCGAGCGGCTCGTGCAGTCGCAGTCGACGGCGGCCATCCTCACCACGTTCAACGAGGTGAACATGGCGCCGGTGATCGAGCTGCGCAGCCGCTACAAGGACCGCTTCGAGAAGCAGCACGGCGTGAAGCTCGGCTTCATGTCCTTCTTCGTGAAGGCCGCGGTCGCCGCGCTGCGCCGTTACCCGATCGTGAACGCCTCCATCGACGGCAACGACATCGTCTACCACGGCTACTACGACGTGGGCATCGCCGTGGGCAGCGAGCGCGGCCTCGTGGTGCCGATCCTGCGCGACGCGGACCGGATGTCGATCGCGGACATCGAGCGCGCCATCGCCGACTTCGGCCAGCGCGCCAGGGACGGCAAGATCACCATCGAGGAGCTGACCGGCGGCACGTTCTCGATCTCCAACGGGGGCGTCTTCGGCTCGATGCTCTCCACGCCCATCATCAACCCGCCGCAGAGCGCGATCCTCGGGATCCACGCCACGAAGGACCGGGCGGTGGTCGAGAACGGGCAGGTGGTGGTGCGGCCCATGAACTACCTCGCGCTCTCCTACGACCACCGGATCGTCGACGGCCGCGAGGCGGTGCTCTCGCTGGTGGCCATCAAGGAGGCGCTCGAGGACCCCGCGCGCCAGCTCCTGGACGTCTAGGGGCCCGTGATTGGCGCGACGCGGAAGGATCTGGCGGCCCGCGACCGTCCTGAGGCGGGGGTTCTTCCTCGTGCTGGGCTCGCTCCTCGTGGGCTTCCTCGCGGTCCTCTTCCAGCAGGCGCTGGGCGTTTACCTGCCGCGCCACTTCGCGGTGTCCCTCGCGGTGGGGCTCGCGGTGGCGGCGACCTTCTGGCTGCTCGGGCTCCTGAAGCACCCGCCGATGTTACTGAAGAACGTGCACCCGCTCGCCGCGGGGCTGTGCGCGGGGCTCGGCGTGCATATCGCGCGGTTCTGGCTGCGCTAGCGCGGCGCTACGCTCTGGGCAAAACGGGGAACGCCGATGAACGCCGATGTCACGCCGATGAACGCCGATGAACGCCGATATTCAGGTCGTAGATTGCAGGTCGGACGCAGCGGAAACGTTTCGATCGGCTTTGACAACCCGTGGCGTGGCTCCGTCATGCCCTTATCGGCGTTCATCGGCGTGACATCGGCGTTCATCGGCGTTCCCCGCCTTACCCCGCGCGGCAAGCAGAAACCCAGTGCAAAGGAATCGAATCGCCATGTCGCAAACCTATGACGTCGTCGTGATCGGTGCCGGCCCCGGCGGCTACATCGCCGCGGTGCGCGCCGCCCAGCTCGGACTCAAGACCGCCTGCATCGAGGGCTGGCGCAACGCGAAGGGCGAGCTCGCCCTCGGCGGCACCTGCCTCAACGTGGGCTGCATCCCCTCGAAGGCGCTCCTCGCCTCCTCGGAGGAATTCGAGCGCGTGAACCACCACCTGGACGAGCACGGCATCGCCGTCTCCGGGGCGAAGGTGGACATCGCGAAGATGCAGGCGCGCAAGGACGGCATCGTCGCCAAGATGACCAAGGGAATCGAGTTCCTCTTCAAGAAGAACAAGATCACCTGGCTGCAGGGCTTCGGGCGCCTCGCGGCGGCGGGCGACACGTACACGGTCGAGGTGGTGAACGGCGAGAAGAAGGAGACGGTGCAGGCGCGCCACGTCGTTGTCGCGACGGGCTCGAAGGCGAGGCACCTGCCCAACGTGGCCGTGGACAACGTGACCATCTGCGACAACGAGGGCGCGCTCGCGCTCGGCGCGGCCCCGAAGCGCCTGGGCGTCATCGGCGCGGGCGTGATCGGCCTGGAGCTGGGCAGCGTCTGGCGCCGCCTGGGCTCGGAGGTCACGATCCTGGAGGCGCTCCCCGTGTTCCTGGGCGCGTGCGACGAGGCGGTGCAGAAGGAGGCGTGGAAGATCTTCACCAAGGGACAGGGCCTCGGCATCCGCCTCGGCGTGAAGATCGAGAAGGTCTCGATCCGCAAGAACGCGGTCCTCGTGGAATACACGGACGACAAGGGCCTCGCGCAGAAGCTCGAGTGCGACAAGCTGGTCGTCTCCGTGGGGCGCATTCCCAACACGGACGGCCTGGGGGCGGTGAACGTGGGCCTCAAGGTGGACGAGCGCGGCTTCGTCGAGGTGGACGCGCAGTGCCGCACCAACCTTCCCAACGTCTGGGCCATCGGCGACGTGGTGCGCGGGCCCATGCTCGCCCACAAGGCCGAGGACGAGGGCGTCATGGTCGCGGAGCTCATCGCCGGGCAGAAGCCGCACATCGACTACGACTGCATCCCCTGGATCATCTACACCTCGCCGGAGGTGGCCTGGGTGGGGATGACGGAGCAGAAGGCGAAGGCGGACGGGATCGCCGTGCGCACCGGGCAGTTCCCCTTCGCGATCAACGGCCGCGCGCTCGGCACGGGCCAGTCGCAGGGCTTCGTGAAGATCGTCGCGGACGCGGCGACCGACCGCGTGCTGGGCGTGCACATCGTGCACGCGCACGCCTCCGACCTGATCCAGGAGGCGGTGACGGTGATGGAGTTCCGCGGCGCCTCCGAGGACATCGCGCGCATCTGCCACGGGCACCCCACGCTCTCCGAGGTGGTGCGCGAGGCCGCGCTCGCCGTCGACAAGCGCTCCCTCAATTCGTGAGTGGCTGGCGGGGGCAAAGGGCTTGGAAACGCCGATGAACGCCGATGTCACGCCGATGAACGCCGATATTCAGGTCGAAAATCGCATGTCGGACGGAGCGCAAGCGCTTCGATCGGCGTCAACGCCCCGTGGCGCGGCTCCGTCATGCCCTTATCTGCGTTCATCGGCGTGACATCGGCGTTCATCGGCGTTCCCGCTCTAGTCGAAGCATGCGACCCGAAGACCTGCCGGAAGGCATAGACGACGAGGAGCTCGAGCCGGCGGACCCGAACCAGTACTCGGGCCCGCTCGAGTGGTACTGGCACTTCCAGCAGCGCCCCGACTTCCAGGCCGACAGCGAGCAGCTGCGCGTGCTCGCCGAGCTCGAGCGCCTCTTCGGCGAGCTCGAGGACTACCGCCAGTACCGCGCCGGCCGGATCAACCGCCTGGTGACCAACCTGGGCGCCGGGCGGCGCCCGCCGCGCGGGATGTACATCTGGGGCGGGGTGGGGCGCGGCAAGTCGCTCCTGATGGACGCCTTCTACAAGGTGAGCCGCCACCGCCGCAAGCGCCGCGTGCACTTCCACGAGTTCATGCGCGAGATCCACGGGCGCCTTCGCGAGGCCGCCGGCACCGAGGACCCCCTGGAGGAGATCGCCACGCGGATCGCCCGGGAGCTGCGCCTGCTCTGCTTCGACGAGTTCCACGTGAGCGACATCGCCGACGCCATGATCCTCGGCCGGCTCCTCGAGCTCCTGGTCGCGAAGGGGGTGGTGTTCGTGATGACCTCGAACTACCCGCCCGCCGGCCTCTACCCGAACGGCCTGCAGCGCGCGCGCTTCCTGCCGGCGATCGAGATCCTCGAGCGCGAGCTCGACGTGGTCGCGCTCGACGGCGGCGTGGACCACCGGCGCAGGATCCTCGAGGGCTTCCGCGTCTGGTACACCCCGCCGGGCGAGGAAGCCGACCAGCTCCTCGCGCAGTTCTTCGAGGCCGTGACCAAGGCGGCCGCCGAGCGCGACGGGACGATCGCGATCGGCGGCCGGGCGCTCGCCTTCCGCCAGCGCGCCAAGGGCGTGCTCTGGCTCGACTTCGGGCCGCTCTGCGTGGAGCCGCGCTCGCAGCTCGACTACCTCGAGATCGCGAGCGGCTACCACACGGTGCTGGTGTCCGGCGTGCCGCGGCTCGCGCCCGAGCAGACGGACGTGATCCGGCGCCTCACCTGGCTCGTGGACGTGTTCTACGACCGGCGCGTGCGCCTGGCGATGTCCGCGGACGCCCCTCCCGAGGCGCTGGTGGCGCCGGCGGCGCAGGCGACCGGCCCGGGCGCGGCCGTCCTCAAGGAATTCGCGCGCACCGCGAGCCGCCTGCTCGAGATGCAGTCGCGCGACTACTTCGCGCGCCGGCACGCCTCGGCGGAGGACCCGCGCGTGCTGCGCGCCCGCTAGCCCCTGAAACCCCCCGAAGGAGAAACCCATGTTCAAGGCCATCTATCTCACGCGGGAAGACGGGAATTTCGCCGCGCGCGTCGCGGAGCTGGACGATTCGGCGCTGCCCGCGGGCAACGTCGCGCTCGCGGTCGAGTACTCGAGCCTCAACTACAAGGACGCGCTCGCGATCGCCGACAAGGCGCCGGTCGTGCGCCGGTGGCCCATGGTCGCCGGGATCGACGGCGCCGGCGTGGTCGCGAGGAGCGACCACCCGGCGTGGAAGGCGGGCGATCGCGTGATCCTCGACGGCTGGGGCGCCGGCGAGACCCACTGGGGCTGCCTCGCGCAGAAGGCGAGCCTCGAGGGCGACTGGCTGGTGCGCCTGCCCGAAGGCCTCACCACGCGCCAGGCGATGGCCATCGGCACCGCCGGCTACACCGCGATGCTCTGCGCGCTCGCGCTCGCGAAGGCGGGCGTGGCGCCGGGGCAGGGCGACGTCCTGGTCACGGGAGCGACCGGTGGCGTCGGGAGCGTGGCGATCGCGATCCTCTCGGGCTGGGGCCACCGCGTGGTCGCCTCGACGGGCAAGATGGCCGAGGCCGCGTACCTGGAGTCCCTGGGCGCGGCCGAGGTGATCGACCGGTCCGCGCTCTCGCAGCCGGGCAAGCCCCTGCAGAAGGAGCGCTGGGCCGGCGTCGTGGATTCCGTGGGCAGCCACACGCTCGCCAACGCCTGCGCCCAGGCGAAGTACGGGGGCGCCGTGGCCGCCTGCGGCCTGGCGCAGGGCATGGACTTTCCCGCGAGCGTGGCGCCCTTCATCCTGCGGGGCGTGCGGCTCCTCGGCGTGGACAGCGTCATGGCGCCGAAGGCGGCGCGCGAGGAGGCCTGGGCGCGGCTCGCCACGGACCTCGACCGAAGCAAGCTCGACGCCCTCACGACCGAGGCCGGCCTCGCCGAGGCGCTCGCGCTCGCGCCGGGCATCCTCTCGGGGCAACACCGCGGGCGGGTGGTGGTCGACGTGAACCGCTGAGGGCGGGCCGCCCGCGCCGGCGCGGGACTAGGGAATACCCTGATCCGCGGGCCTGCATCGTTGAGGCGGATCAACTAGGCTCGCCGCCGGGCCCCTAGGCTACAGACGCCCCGCCGCGAGAAGCGGGGCCGGCCCCCACGAAGACCGTCGAGGAGAGACAGCCATGACCCGCTACACGGATTTCCACGCGCGCTCGATCCGCGATCCCGAAGGCTTCTGGGGCGAGCAGGCCGCGCTGATCGACTGGCACCGGCCCTTCGACAAGGTGCTCGACTACGCGAAGCCGCCGTTCCGCTCGTGGTTCAAGGGCGGCCTCACGAACCTCTGCCACAACGCCGTGGACCGCCACCTCGCCACGCGCGGCGCGCAGAAGGCGCTCGTGTGGATCTCCACCGAGGTGAACGAGGAGAAGAGCTGGACCTTCGCCGAGCTCGCCGACGAGGTGAACCGCTTCGCCGCGATCCTCGCCTCCCTCGGCGTGGGCAAGGGCGACCGCGTGCTCATCTACATGCCGATGGTGCCGGAGGCGGTCTTCGCCATGCTCGCCACGGTGCGCATCGGCGCGATCCACTCCGTGGTCTTCGGCGGCTTCGCCGCGGCGAGCCTCGCCGCGCGCATCGACGACGCCCAGCCGAAGGTGATGGTCACCTCCGATGCCGGGTCGCGCGGCGGCAAGGCGATCCCCCTGAAGCCCCTCGTGGACGAGTCGATCCGGCTCTCGAAGGCGCCGCCGGCGAGTGTCGTCATCGTGAACCGCGGCCTCGACCCGGCGATGGCGAGGCTGGCGGGGCGGGACCTGGACTACGCCGAACTGCGCGCGAAGCACGCCGGCGCGAAGGTGCCCGTCACCTGGCTGGAATCGAACGAGCCCTCCTACATCCTCTACACGAGCGGGACGACGGGCAAGCCCAAGGGCGTGCAGCGCGACACCGGCGGCTACGCCGTCGCGCTCGCGGCCTCCATGAAGCACATCTACTGCTCGAACCCGGGCGAGGCCTATTTCTCCACCTCCGACATCGGCTGGGTGGTGGGGCACTCCTACATCGTCTACGGCCCGCTCATCAACGGCTCGACCACGATCATGTACGAGGGCCTGCCCATCCGGCCCGATCCCGCGATCTGGTGGAAGATCGTCTCGGACTACCAGGTCACCTCGATGTTCTCCTCGCCGACGGCGATCCGCGTGCTCAAGAAGCAGGACCCGGCCTACATGTCGAAGCACGACGTGAAGTGCCTCAAGTACCTCTTCCTCGCGGGCGAGCCCCTCGACGAGCCCACGGCGCGCTGGGTCGCCGACAACCTCGGTTGCCCGGTGGTGGACAACTACTGGCAGACGGAGACGGGCTGGCCGATCCTCTCGGCCTGCCTCGGCGTGGAGGACACGCCGCGCAAGTTCGGCTCGCCCTCGTTCGCGGTGTACGGCTACAACGTGAAGCTCAAGGACGAGGTCACCGGCAAGGAGACGGGGCCCGACGAGAAGGGCGTGCTGTGCGTCGTGCCGCCGCTGCCGCCGGGGGCGATGACCACGGTGTGGGGCGACGACGAGCGCTACGTGAAGACCTACTACGGCACGTTCAGGGACGAGATGGTGTACTCGACCTTCGACTGGGCGGTGCGCGACAAGGACGGCTACTACTTCGTGCTCGGCCGCACCGACGACGTGATCAACGTCGCCGGCCACCGCCTCGGCACCCGCGAGATCGAGGAGGCGGTGCAGGCCCACGCCGGCATCGCCGAAGTGGCCGTGGTGGGCGTGGCCGACGCCCTCAAGGGCCAGGTGCCGGTCGCCTTCGCCGTGGCGAAGGACGCGTCGAAGACGGCCACGAAGGAGCTCGCCGCGGCCTTCGAGAAGGAAGTGATGGCGATGGTGGACAAGGAGCTCGGCGCCATCGCGCGGCCCTCGCGCGTGCACTTCGTGACGGTGCTGCCGAAGACCCGCTCGGGCAAGCTCCTGCGCCGCTCCATCCAGGCCCTCTGCGAGGGCCGGGACCCCGGCGACCTCACCACCATCGAGGACCCGGGCGCCCTCGAGCAGATCCGCGCCGCGCTGAAGAGTTGAGGTGGCGGGCCGCGCCGGGGCGCGGGCCTCCGGGCGGGCGCCTCAGTCGGGGCAGGGCCCGATGAGCCTCGCGCGGGTGTCGTGCGTCATGTTCATGGCCCGTCCGCCGGCGTTCATCGACATCCGCGACACCATCCGGTAGCCGTCCGGCGTGAACGTGACGGTGTTGTCGGAACTCATCTGCAGGTCGCCCTGGCAGGCGAACTTGTAGTGGGCCGTGTTGCCCGACATCTTCATGTCGGTGATCCGGCAGTCGACCTTGCTGTTGGGGTCGCGGCGGCCGAGCTGGCCGTCGGCGATGTCCTTCGCCGTGAGGCAGTGCTTGACCGTCACCTTCTGCCTGCCCATGCCCTTCGGCGCGCCGGCGATCGCGCCCATGTCCATCTCCATGCTGTATTCGTAGAGTCCCGGCTTGATCCGCGCCGCGAAGGCCTTGAGGTCGTTCTGGGCGAGGGCGGCGGTGGCGCAAAGGGCGAGGGCGGCGGCGATCAGGGCGGAGGCTTTCATGGCATTCCCCGGGCGACGTGGACAGTGCATCGCAGGATAGCACCGGGCGGGGCGGCGGGCGCCCGGGCGGCTAGAATGGCGTCCATGGCGCGCACCCTGGAGCTGCCCTACGACGAGTCCACCGGCTGCGCCGAGCGCCACGCGTGGTACGAGCGCATGCGCCCGCTCGGGTGGGCCGTGTACCTGGACAGCGGCGAGCGCGGCCGCACGGGCGGGCGCTACGACATCCTCGCCGCCGGTCCCGTGGCGAGCCTCGTCTCCCGCGCCGGACTCGCCGAGATCCATCGCGACGGCGCGGCGAGCGCGGTCCCCGGCGGCGCCTTCGCGGGCCTGCGGGAGCTCCTCGAGGGAGCCGTGGGCGACGACGAGCGCTGGCCCATCGCCGGGGGCGCGATCGGCTACTTCGGCTACGAGCTCGGGCGCGGCGAGGCGAAGCTTCCCGCGGACAAGGCGGGCACGAGCGCGTTCATGCCGGAGGCGGCGGTGGGGCTCTATCCCTGGACCGTGGTGATCGACCATGCCGAGCGGCGCGCGGCGCTCACCTCGCTCGCGAGCTTCCCGGACGACGCGGCCGCGGGCCTGCGGGGACGCATCCTCGCGGGCGAGAGCGCCGCGCGCGAGCCCTTCGGCGTGAGGGGCGAGATCGTCTCGAGCCTGGAGCGCGAG
The DNA here is from genome assembly GCA_937898635.1 of uncultured Pseudomonadota bacterium. Taxonomy (GTDB): domain Bacteria; phylum Pseudomonadota; class Gammaproteobacteria; order Burkholderiales; family Usitatibacteraceae; genus FEB-7. Next base: position 14,339 of record CALEJW010000085.1, read on the forward strand.
GACTACCTGCCGCGGGCGGGGCGCATCATCGACTACATCCGCGCCGGCGACACGTACCAGGTGAACCTCACGCGCGAGTTCCGCGTCGCGTGCGAGGGTGACGCGTGGGAGTTCTACCGGCACCTGCACGACACGAACCCGGCGCCCATGGGCGCCTTCCTCGAGTATCCCTTCGGCTGCGTGCTCTCGAGCTCGCCCGAGCGCCTGATGAGCGTCGCGGGCCGGGAGGCGGTGACGCGGCCGATCAAGGGCACGCGACGGCGCCGGGCGGACCCGGCGGAGGACGCGCGCGTGCGCGCCGAGCTCTCGGCCTCGGCCAAGGACCGCGCCGAGAACGTCATGATCGTGGACCTGCTGCGCAACGACTTCGGCCGCGTGTGCGAGCCGGGAAGCGTCGCGGTGCCGGCGCTTTGCGAGCCGGAGAGCTTCGCCACCGTGCACCACCTGGTGAGCACCGTGACGGGCCGGCTCGCCGCCGGCCGCGACGGCGTGGACCTCCTCGCGGCCTGCTTTCCCGGCGGGTCGATCACCGGGGCGCCCAAGCGCCGCGCGATGGAGATCATCGACGAGCTGGAGCCGCACCGCCGCGAGGTGTACTGCGGCGCCATCGGCTACGCGACGGCGGCGGGGCGGATCGACATGAACATCCCCATCCGCACGACGCTCGCGGCCGGCGGGGAGCTGCGCTTCTACGCCGGCGGGGGAATCGTGGCCGACTCCTCGCCGGAGGCCGAGTTCGAGGAGACGGAGACGAAGGTCGCGGCGATCCGCCGCGCGCTCGCGCGCTTCTCCTCGGGCGGCGCGCCGCACCGCGCCAAGTCCGCGATGCGCCGCGAGCTCCTCGCCGCCCGCGAGGCGCTCTTCGCCGGCGGGAGCGCGGACTTCGCCTCCCGGATCACCGCGCGCCTGCGCGCGCTTCCCGAGTACCGGCGCGCGCGCACGGTGCTCGCCACGCTGAGCTTCGGCACCGAATGGGACACGCGGGCCTTCGCCGAGGGCGTCCTCGCCGACGGCAAGGTCCTCCTCCTGCCGCGCGTGGTGCGCGAGCCGCGCTCGCTCTCGCTGCACGCGGTGAAGGACCTCGGCGCGGACCTGGTGCCGGGGGTCTGGGGCATCGAGGAACCCGATCCCGCCCGCTGCCGCGCGGTGCCGATCTCGGAAGTCGACTTCGCCCTCGTGCCTGCGCTATCGTGCGACCGCGGGGGCGTGCGGCTCGGCTACGGGGCGGGCTACTTCGACCGCCTGCTCGCCGGCGCGGGGACGCGGACCTACCGCGTGGTGGCGCTCCCCGAGGCGCTGTTGCGCGAGCGCGTGCCCTTCGAGCCCCACGACGTGCCCGTGGACGCGCTGCTCACCGAACGACAACTCCTCCCGACGAGACCCCTCCCATGAAAGCCCGGACCATCGACGGCAAGGCCATCGCCGCCGGCATCGCCACCGAGAACGCCCTGCGCGCCGCGCGCCTTCGCGACAAGGGCACCGTGCCCGGGCTCGCCGTCGTGATCGTCGGCGAGGACGCCGCGAGCCGCGTCTACGTGCGCAACAAGGCGCTCGCCTGCGAGCGCGCGGGCGTGGCCTCCTGGGTGCACGCGATGCCGGCGGACACGCCGCAGGCGCGCCTCGTGGGCTTCCTGCGGGAGCTCAACGCGGACCCGTCCGTGCACGGCATCCTCGTGCAGCTGCCGCTGCCGCGGACAATCGACGCGCGCGCCGTCATCGAGGCCATCGACCCGGCGAAGGACGTGGACGGCTTCCACTACCGCAACGTGGGCGCGCTCGTGGTCGGGGAGCCCGCGTTCTACCCGTGCACGCCCTGGGGCGTCATGAAGATGCTCGAGCACGAGGGCATCGCGGTCGAGGGCCTGCACGCGGTGGTCGTGGGCCGCTCCACCATCGTGGGCAAGCCCATGGCGCTCATGCTCCTGAACGCGAGCGCGACGGTGACCGTGTGCCATTCGCGCACCCGGGACCTCGGCGCGATCACCCGCCAGGCCGACCTCCTCGTGGCCGCCACGGGCCGGGCGCGCATGATCGGCGCGGACATGGTGAAGCCCGGGGCGGTGGTGATCGACGTGGGCATCAACCGCCTGCCCGACGGCAAGCTCTGCGGCGACGTGGACCACGACGCCGTCGCCCGGGTCGCCTCGCGGCTCACGCCGGTGCCCGGCGGGGTGGGGCCCATGACGATCGCGATGCTCGTGGCGAACACCGTGCGGGGCGCGGAGAAGGCCGCGGGGATCGCCGCGCCGATGGAAACGCGCCTCGCCTGAGGCCACGGAAAGGAAAGCGACGATGACGACGCCATACGCCACGGGCCTCGAGCGGAACGAGGCCAACTACACGCCGCTCACGCCGGTGTCCTTCCTCGCGAAGGCCGCCGCGGTCTATCCCGACCGGGTGGCCGTGATCCACGGCGACCTGCGGCGCACCTGGTCGGAGGTGTACGCGCGCTGCCGCCGGCTCGCCTCGGCGCTCACCCGGCGCGGCGTCGGGCGCGGCGAAACGGTCGCGGCGATGCTGCCCAACGTCCCGGCGATGGTGGAGCTGCACTTCGGGCCGGCGATGACCGGCGCCGTGGTGAACACGCTCAACACGCGCCTGGACGCGGAGGCGATCGCCTTCATGCTCGACCACGGCGAGGCGAAGGTGCTCTTCACCGACCGGGAGTTCTCCGCGACCATCGAGAAGGCCCTCGCCCTCGCGAAGGCGCGGCCGCTGGTGATCGACGTGGACGACGCCCTGCACGAGGGCGGGAAGTTCCTGGGCGAGCTGGAGTACGAGGCCTTCCTCGCCGAGGGCGACGCGGACTTCGCCTGGACCTTCCCCCCGGACGAGTGGGACGCCATCTCCCTCAACTACACCTCGGGCACGACCGGCAATCCCAAGGGCGTGGTCTACCACTACCGCGGCGCCTACCTCAACGCGATCAACAACATCCTGGATTGGTCGATGCCCAAGCACGCCGTGTACCTGTGGACGCTGCCGATGTTCCACTGCAACGGCTGGTGCTTCAACTGGACGATGGCCGCGGCGGCCGGCACGAACGTGTGCCTGCGCAAGGTCGACGCGAAGCTGATCCTGGACCTCATCCGCGAGCACCGCGTGACGCACTACTGCGGCGCGCCCATCGTCCACTCGATGCTCATGAACGCCCCGGCCGAATGGAAGCAGGGCATCGGGCACGAGGTGCACTGCCTGGTGGCGGCCGCGCCCCCGCCCGCGGCGGTGATCGAGGGCATGGGGCGGATGGGCTTCGACATCACGCACGTGTACGGCCTTACCGAGACCTACGGCCCGGCGGCGGTGTGCGCCAAGCACCCGGAGTGGGCGGCGCTCCCGCTCGAGGAGCAGGTGCGCCGCAATGGCCGCCAGGGAGTCGCCTACCTGCTCGAGGAGGCGATGGCGGTCCTCGACCCGCAGACGATGGAGCCCGTGCCGCGCGACGGCGAGACCATGGGAGAGATCATGTTCCGCGGCAACATCACCATGAAGGGCTACCTCAAGAACCCGAAGGCGACCGGGGAGGCCTTCCGCGGCGGCTGGTTCCATTCCGGCGACCTCGCCGTGATGCAGCCCGACGGCTACGTGAAGATCAAGGACCGCTCCAAGGACGTGATCATCTCGGGCGGGGAGAACATCTCCTCGCAGGAGGTCGAGGACGTGCTCTTCGGCCACCCGGCCGTGATGCTCGCCGCGGTCGTCGCGCAGCCGGACCCGAAGTGGGGCGAGACGCCCTGCGCGTTCATCGAGCTGAAGGAGGGCGTGACGGTCTCCGCCGCCGAGATCCTCGACTTCTGCCGCGAGCGCATGGCGCGCTTCAAGGTGCCCAAGGCCGTGGTCTTCGGGCCGCTGCCCAAGACCTCCACCGGGAAGATCCAGAAGTACCTGCTGCGCGAGCGCGTCCGCAGCCGGAGCGCGATCGAATGATGCGCGAGGGCGCGGTCCGCTCGCTCGGTCCCCACGGCTTCCACCGCCTGCGCTGGGTGGAGTGGGGCGACCCGGACAATCCCCGCGTCGTGGTCTGCGCCCACGGCCTCACGCGCTGCGGACGCGACTTCGACTACCTCGCGCAGCACCTGGCGGACGCCTACCGCGTCGTCTGCCCGGACGCCGCGGGGCGGGGCCGCAGCGACTGGCTCGCGGACAAGGGCGACTACGGCTATCCCCTCTATTGCGCCGACACGGCGACGCTCCTCGCCGCGATCGGCGCGGAATCGGTGGACTGGGTGGGCACCTCCATGGGGGGCCTCCTCGGCATGCTCCTCGCGGCGACCCCGCGCACGCCCGTGGGCAAGCTCGTGATGAACGACGTGGGCTGCGTCGTGCCCAAGGCGGCGCTCGAGCGCATCGCGACCTACGTCGGGCGCGACCCCGCCTTCGACTCGATCGAGGCGCTGGAAGCGGCGATGCGCGCGGTGAGCCCCTTCGGGAACCTGAGCGACGCCAAGTGGCGCCACCTCGCGGTGCACGCCGCCCGGCTCGACGAGGCGGGGCGGTGGCGCTTCCGCTACGACCCGGGCATCGCCGCGCCCTTCCGCGCCGGGCCGCTCGCCGACATGGACCTGCGCGCGGCCTGGGCCGCGGTGCGGGGGCCCGTCCTCGTGATCCGCGGCGAGCATTCGGACCTCCTCACGCCCGCGATCCACGCCGAGATGCTCGCGAGGCCCGGGACCGAGGGATACGTGGTGCCCGGCACGGGCCACGCGCCGATGCTCATGGACGAGGCGCAGGCCGCGGCCGTGCGCGCCTTCCTGCTCGCGTGAGCGGCGCGGCGCCCGGCCTGGACGTGGCGGTCGTCGGCGCGGGCCACAACGGCCTCGCCTGCGCCTGCTACCTCGCCGGGGCCGGCCTGCGCGTGGGCGTCTTCGAGCGCCGCGAGGTGGTGGGCGGCGCGGCGGTGACCGAGGAGTTCCACCCCGGCTTCCGCAACTCCGCGGCGAGCTACACCGTGAGCCTCCTCAACCCGAAGGTGATCCGCGACCTGCGCCTCGCCGAGCACGGGCTCGAGGTGATCGAGCGGCCCGTCGCGAACTTCCTGCCCACCGACGACGGGCGCTACCTCAAGGTGGGCGGCGGCCTGGCGGCGACGCAGGCCGAGGTCGCGAAGTTCTCGGCGCGCGACGCCGAGCGCCTTCCCGCCTACTACGACCGGCTCGAGCGCGTGGCGGACGTGCTGCGCGGGCTCCTCCTCGAGACGCCGCCGAACGTCGGCGGGGGCGTGGGCGAGCTCTTCGGCGCGTGGAAGGCGGGGCGGCGCCTCGCGGGCCTCGACCGGGAAGCCCAGCGCGACGTGCTCGACCTCTTCACGATGTCCGCCGCGGACTGGCTGGAGCGCTGGTTCGAGTCCGAGCCCCTCAAGGCCTGCTTCGGCTTCGACAGCGTGGTGGGCAACTTCGCGAGCCCGTGGTCGCCGGGCACCGCCTACGTGCTGTTGCACCACGTCTTCGGGGAGGTGAACGGCAAGAAGGGCACCTGGGGGCACGCCCGCGGCGGCATGGGCGCGATCGCGCAGGCGCTGGCGGCCGAGGCCGCCGCGCGCGGCGTGGCGATCCGCACGGGGGTGGCGGTCGAGCGCATTCTCGAATCGCGCGGCCGCGCCGCGGGGCTCGCACTCTCCGACGGGACCGAGGTCGCGGCCCGCGTCGTCGTGGCCAACGCCAACCCGCGGCTCGTCGCGAAGCTCGCCGGCGGCGCGGCGTGGCCGGAGGCGTTCGCGAACTACCAGTGCGAGAGCGCCACCTTCCGCATGAACGTGGCCCTCTCGGCGCTGCCCGACTTCACCTGCCTGCCGGGCCGGGAACGCGCGCCCCACCACGCCTCGGGCATCATCCTCGCGCCGACGCTCGGGTACATGGACCGCGCCTACGCCACGGCGCGCGAGGAAGGGTGGTCGCGCGAGCCCGTCGTGGAAGTCCTCATCCCGAGCACGGTGGACGACACGCTCGCCCCGCCGGGCGCCCACGTGGCGAGCCTCTTCTGCCAGCACTTCCGCTACGCGCTGCCGGGCGGCCGGGAGTGGGACGGGGAGCGCGAGAAGGCCGCGGACGCCGTGATCGACCTCGTCACGCGGCACGCGCCCAACTTCCGCGCGAGCGTCCTCGCGCGGCGCATCCTCTCGCCCCTGGACCTCGAGCGCGAGTTCGGCCTCGTGGGGGGCGACATCTTTCACGGCAAGCTCACGCTGAACCAGCTCTTCAGCGCGAGGCCGGTCCTGGGCCACGGCAACTACCGGATGCCCCTCGAGGGGCTCTACCTCTGCGGATCCGGCGCGCACCCGGGCGGGGGCGTGACCGGCGTGCCGGGGCACAACGCCGCGCGGGAGGTCCTTCGCGACTGGCGCCGGCGAGGGCGCTGGCCCCGGGACTGAGGCCGGCGCGCGAGGGCGCGCCTTCAGCGCTTCCAGTTCGGCGGGCGCTTCTGCAGGAAGGCGTCCACGCCCTCGGTGGCGGTGGGCCCGGCGAAATTGCAGGCGATCGTGCGCGAGGCGTCCTCGTAGGCCCGGACGAGGTCCGTCTCGAGCTGGCGGTAGAAGAGCGCCTTGCCGAGCGCGAGCGCGTCGCGGGGCTTCGCCTTCAGGGTGTCGGCGAGGGCCGAAACCGTCTCCCCGAGCCGCTCCGGCGGGCAGACGCGGTTCACCAGGCCCCAGTCGAGGGCGGTTTCCGCGTCGATGAAGTCCCCGGTGAAGAGCATCTCCGCCGCGCGCTTGCGCGAGAGGTTTCGCGTGAGCGGCACCGCCGGCGTGGAGCAGAAGAGGCCGAGGTTGATGCCGGAGACGGCGAAGCGGGCGTTGTCCGCGGCGACGGCGAGGTCGCATTGCGCCGCGAGCTGGCATCCGGCCGCCGTCGCGATGCCGTTCACCGCCGCGACCACGGGCTGCGGGAGGGCCACGAGCTTCTGCATCATCGCGCTGCAGGTGGAGAAGAGGGCGGCGACCTCGCGCTCGCCGGGCAGCGAGCGCATCTCCTTCAGGTCGTGGCCGGCGCAGAAGGCGGGACCCGAGCCCGTGATCACGACGACGCGGACCGACTCGTCGGCGGCGATCGCATCCAGGGCCGCGTGGAGTTCGTAGAGGAGGGACGAGGAGAGCGCGTTGTACTGCCGCGGCCGGTTCAGGGTGAGGGTCGCGACCCCTTCGTGGTCATGGCGCAGCAACGTCGCGGTGTCAGGCTTGGCGAGTCCGGGGGTGGTGGTTTCGTCCATGGCTTTCCCCTGGCCGGGATGCGATTCGGCAATGCAGAATTATCGCATTGTATTTGAAGGAAAAGTCGGCATCGCGGGAGGCGGCGAACAATTGCATTCCCCTGCGCATGCGCCTAGTATTTGGAGACCTATGGCAGGTCGGGTGTTTTGTCCTTGGGAATCAGGGAGCAGGCATCGGGACTGCATCCGGCTTGTAAGAAAACGGGCCCATCCAGTAAACGAAACGGGAACTGCCATGGAAAGCCGCGCACGCTGGTCCTCCCGCCTCCTCGTCCTTGCCCTCGCCGCGGGAGCCGCAACGCCCGCCCTGGCCGACCCCGCGACCCTCGACAGGGCGCGCCGCCTGCTGAACGAGGCGAACCCGAAGCAGGCCTACATGGAGCTGATCAAGCTCGAGCCGCGCCTCGCCGGCGACATCGAGTTCGACTATCTCCTGGGCGTGGCCTCCCTCGACAGCGGCAAGCACGAGGACGCCGTGATCGCCTTCGAGCGCGTCCTCGCGCTCAACCCCAACCACGCCGGCGCGCAGATGGACCTCGCCCGGACCTTCTTCGCGACGGGCTCCTACGACCTCGCGGAGTCCGCCTTCCGCGACCTGGCGGGCCGCAACCCGCCGCCGGCGGCGCAGCAGACGATCAACCGCTACCTCGAGGCGATCGACGCGCGCAAGCGCCAGACCACCGCGGGCTGGCGCGGCTGGGCGGAGCTGGGCATGGGCTACGACACGAACATCACCGGCGTCCCGGGCGACTTCGGCGCGGCCGCGCAGCAGTCCTTCGGCATCGTCGGGATCGAGGCCACGGGGAACTCGGTGAAACGCAAGGCGGCCTTCGGCTCCGCGGCCGGGTCGCTCGAGTACTCCCACCCCCTGTCCCGCGGCTGGACCCTCTTCGCCGCGGGAGACGCGAGGCTGCGCGGCTACGACGGCGAATCGAACTACAACTCGGCCGGCGTGGACGTGCGCGCGGGCGGCGCGCTGAACGACGGGCCCACGCAATGGCGGGTGATGGCGGCCTACGGGGCCTTCGACCAGGAAGGCGAGGCGCCCGGGGAACCCAAGCCCACGAACGACCGCCGCACGGCCAACGTGCAGGGCGACTGGAAGTACAGCCTGGATCCGCGCACCCAGGTGGGCGTGGGCCTGCAGTACGCGCGGGTGCGCTTCCCGGAGAACGACGTCGAGGACTTCAACCAGGTCTACGCGAACGCCTCCCTGCTGCGCACCTTCGAGGCGAAGGGCGCGCCGCTCCTCTACCTCACGGCCTTCGCGAGCGACGACCGGGCGGTCAACAAGCTCCCCGACGGGGAAACCGACAAGAGCAAGAACCTCGCGGGCGTGAGGAGCTACCTGCAGTACTCGCTCACGCCGCGCCTGAGCCTCTTCAACGGCCTGGGCTTCGTCTTCCGCCGCGACAAGGACGAGTTCGCGCGCGCGACGACGGTCGACAAGGGCGAGGACAAGTTCACGGAGTTCGCCCTGGGGCTGAACTGGCAGTTCCGCAAGGCCTGCGCGGTGCGCGCCCAGTACTCGTTCACGCGCAACGACTCCAACATCTCGATCTACGACTTCAACCGCAGCGAGGTCTCGACGGCCGTGCGCTGCGAGATCAACTAGGGAGGCACGGCCATGTTCCGGCAGAAGAAGCTCGCATCCCTCCTCGCGCTCTGCGGCATCGTCGCGGCGCCCGCGGCCTTCGCGCAGAGCGGCACCTTCACCTTCGTCACCGGCGAGGTGAACGTGCAGCGCAGCGACGGGCGGCGCGTGTCGGTCACGCGCGGCACGCCCGTGAACGCCGGCGACGCGATCGTCACCGGCTCGCGCGGCATGGCGCAGCTCACGATGGTCGACCAGGCGAAGATCTCGCTCAGGCCCAACACGCAGTTCCAGATCGAGCAGTACGCCGATCGTCCCGATTCCGACCAGGGCGTCCTGCTGAACCTGCTTCGCGGCACGCTTCGCACCTTCACCGGCCTCATCGCGGCGCGCAACCGCGACCGCTTCGTCATGAAGACCAAGGTCGCGACCGTGGGGATCCGCGGCTCCGGCAACGTGCTCTTCGCGGGCACGGCGGCCGATTGCGACCCGGCGAAGGTGGACGCCTCGGGCGGCGCAGGCTGCGACATCACGGTGAATCACACCATCGAGGGCAGCCACGCCGTCACCTTCGGCGACTTCTCCGGCTCCGGGCTTCCGCCGCAGCAGGGCGGCGCCCAGACCCTCATCACCGGGCCGGGCCAGACGGTGCTCGTCACCGGCCGCGGGGAGGTCCGCTACATCCCGACCCCGCAGTTCATCGCGGATTCCTCGACGAACCCGGCCGCCGGGGACAAGTCCTCGGGCGGCGAGGGCGCGGGGGAGACGCGCAATTTCGGCCCGAACGACGGCAGCGGCTCCAGCACCCAGCAGGGGACCACGACGACCATCCCGATCGGCAACAACGGGCTCGGGTTCACGGTGGTGGACGTGGGCTCGCTGGGTTCCGATCCCTCGGGGCTTCGCGACGTGGTGATCTCGGCCGCGGGAGGTCCCTTCGAGGGCCAGGCGCTCGGCGCCGACTTCACCCTGGAAGGCGGG
>CALEJW010000086.1 GCA_937898635.1 uncultured Pseudomonadota bacterium
AGATCGTCGACCGCCTTGTCGCGGGCCTTCGCGTCGATCTTGCCGTCCTCGCGCACCCACTCCAGCTCGTCGAGGATCGCGTGCTGCGACTCCTCCTTCCAGTGGAAGAGGAAGACGTCCTTCCAGAGCGGGTCGAGGCCGTCGTCGGGCTCGATGCTCGAGCGGTAGTGCGCCTGGGTGAAGAGCTCGATGTGGCAGGTGAGGCCGAGGACGGCCCAGGTGGAGGCGGCGAGGACGGCGCCCGCCACGTCGTTGGGCTGCGGCAGGAAGGCGTAGGCGGCGGGCATGCCGGGGGCGGCCATCGCCTCGAGGCGGCGGAAGAGCTCCTGGTGCTTGAGCTCCTCGTCGGTGAAGCGCACGAGGGCCTCCAGCGCCACCTGGTCGCCCATCCAGTGGTCGCGGCTCACCTCGAGGATCTTCGCGCCGATGAAGCGCTCGACCAGGCCGAACATGTTGGCGTAGGTGCGGCCCTGGACCTGGCTGAAGAGGCGCTTCTCGGCTTCCGTGAGGAAGGCGAGGCGCGGCGCCATCGACAGGCCGTCGGGGAGGAACTTCTTCGCGAAGTCGAACGAGCGGCCGCGGATCACGTCGCGGTCGATGTCCCAGCGGATGCGCTTGGAGACCTCGATGCACTTCGCGTAGCGGGGGGTCGTGGTCGGGGGAAGGGTCATGTCCATGGTCAGGCTCCTTTCATGAGGGGGAGGGCAAGGGGGGAAGGCCGGCTCGCGCCGGCCGGGTCGAGGCGAAGCTCCGCCGGGTCCAGCGCCTGGACCACCGTGCGGCCGCCTCGATCGATAGCGAAGCTCTCGCCATCGCGCAGGACCACGTCGCGGCCGTCGCCCTGCTGCGTGAGCCAGATGCTGCCGGCGGCCACGCGCAGCCGCAGGCCGCGGCCGTCGTCGATGGAGAGGAGCCCGTCGCGCGCGAGGCGGACGGTGGTGCGGGTCCAGCGGGGGTTCGGTCTCATGTCGTTTCCTTTCGGGTCCGCCGCTTCGGGCCGGCGTGAGGCGAATGGTGGCGATGCGCGGGACGCGCGAATTGCCCGATCCGCCGCGATTCTTGCGGGCGACGCCGCGCGGGTCCGGTCGCTTGACCGGGACGCCGCGGGAATTGCCCGGGAGGCCGCGCCGGAGGCTTGTCGCCGGCGGGCGAGCGCCGCTAGGATGGCGACTCGTTTCCCGGGGCGGGCCGTGCCATGGACGCGCTGTCGGAGGTCCTGAAGGTCCTGAAGCTCACGAGCGGCCTCTTCCTCGAGGCCGAGTTCACCGCGCCCTGGTGCATCGATTCCGCGCCCGGCGCCGAGGACGTCCGCCACATCCTCCCGGATGCCGAGCAGGTGAGCATCTACCACCTGCTGGTCGAGGGAAGCTGCCGGGCCGCGCTGCCCGGCGACGGCGCCGCGGTCGAGCTGGGGGAGGGCGACCTGATCATGTTCCCGCACGGCGACGGGCACCGGCTGGGCAGCGACCTGCACCTCGCCCCGGTCGGCGCGGAGGTGCTCGTGGAACCTTCCGGCGATGGCGGGCTCGCCCGCATCCGCCACGGCGGCGGCGGGGCGCGCACGCGCTTCGTCTGCGGCTTCCTCGCCTGCGACAAGCGGCTGTGCCGCCCGCTGCTGGGCGCGCTGCCGCGGATGCTGCGCGTGGAACTGGGCGACGGCCCGGCGGCGGCGTGGATCACCGCCACGCTGCGGCACGGCGCCTCGGAGACGCACGCCCCGCGTCCCGGATCGGACGCGCTCCTCGGCAGGCTCTCCGAGCTCCTCTTCGTCGAGGCGATCCGGCACTACACCGCCTCGCTCCCGGCGGAACAGCAGGGCTGGCTCGCGGGGCTGCGCGATCCGTTCGTCGGCAAGGCCCTCGCGCTCCTGCACGCGGACCCGGGCCGCGGCTGGGAGGTGGAGGCGCTCGCGCGGGAGGCGGGGCTTTCGCGCACGGCGCTGAACGAGCGCTTCAACGCGCTCATCGGCGAGCCGCCCATGCAATACCTCACGGGGTGGCGGCTCGCGCTCGCCTCCCAGTCCCTCGCCTCCGGCAACGACGCCGTGGCCCGCGTCGCCGAACGCGTGGGCTACGAGTCGGAAGCCGCCTTCAACCGCGCCTTCAAGCGCGAGTTCGGCATTCCGCCGGCCGCGTGGCGGCGCTCGGTGCGCGCGACGAGGCGCTAGGGCGCGCGGCCCCGGGGCTCCCCCTATAGAATCGGGCTTTCCCCCGGGGGCGGCGGCCGGAAGCGATGTCCACGAAGATCCTGGTGAGCGAAGTCGGTCCGCGCGACGGGCTGCAGGGCGTGGCGCGGTCGATGCCCACGCAGGCGAAGCTCCGCTGGATCCGCGCGCTCGCGGCCGCGGGACTGCGCGAGATCGAGGTCGCTTCCTTCGTGCCGGCGAAGCTCCTGCCGCAGATGGCCGACGCCGCCGAGGTCGTCCGCGAGGCCGTGGGGATTCCCGGCCTCGCCGTGCTGGCGCTGGCGCCCAACCTGCGCGGCGCGCAGGACGCGATCGCCGCGGGCGCCCACAAGGTGACGCTTCCCGTCTCCGCCTCCGAGGCGCACAGCCGCGCCAACGTCCGCATGAGCTGCGAGGAGGCGATCGCGCAGGCGGGCCGCGTGTGCGAGTTCCGCGCGAGCCTTCCGGCGGAGCGGCGGCCCGGCGTGGAGGTGGGCATCTCCACCGCCTTCGGCTGCACGCTGCAGGGCGAGGTGGGCGAGGACCACGTGATCGCGATGGCCGCGCGGCTCGCGGCGCTCGGGGTGGACTCGGTCGGGCTCTCCGACACCGTGGGCTACGCCAATCCCGCGCAGGTGAAGCGCCTCTTCACGCGACTCGCCCGCGAGATCGGCGGGAAGGCCGGCGGCGCACACCTGCACAACACGCGCGGCCAGGGGCTCGCGAACGTCGTCGCCGCCCTCGACGCCGGCGTCACCACCTTCGACGCGTCGCAGGGCGGACTGGGCGGCTGCCCCCACGCGCCGGGGGCGAGCGGCAACATCGTCACGGAGGACCTCGTCTTCCTCCTCGAGTCCATGGGCCTCGATACCGGCATCGACATCGGCCGGCTGCTGGAGGCGAGGAAGGTGCTGGCCGAGGGACTTCCCGGCGAGCCCCTCTACGGGCACGTTCCCGACGCGGGCCTGCCGAAGACTTTCGCGCCCGCGGCGCGGGGAGCGGGTGCATGAGCGCGCCGCTGCCGCTCTCCGGCATCCGCGTGGTGGAGTTCTCGCACATGGTCATGGGCCCGGCCTGCGGGCTCGTGCTCGCGGACCTCGGCGCGGAAGTGATCAAGGTCGAACCGGAGGGCCGGGGCGACCCCACGCGCTACCTCACCAGCACGGGGGCGGGTTTCTTCGCGGCGTTCAACCGCAACAAGAAGAGCGTGACGCTGGACCTCGCCTCGCCGGAGGGCCTCGCGGCGGCGAAGCGCCTCGTCGCCACCGCCGACGTCTTCCTCGAGAACTTCCGGCCCGGCGCGCTGGAGGCGAAGGGGCTCGGCTACGCGGCGCTCTCGGCCGTGAACCCGCGACTCGTGTACTGCTCGCTCAAGGGCTTCCTGTCCGGGCCCTACGAGCACCGCACGGCGCTGGACGAGGTCGTGCAGATGATGAGCGGGCTCGCGTACATGACGGGCCCCGTGGGCCAGCCGCTGCGCGCGGGCGCGCCCGTGAACGACATGATGGGCGGAATGTTCGGCGCCATCGCCATCCTCGCGGCCCTGCGCGAGCGCGAGCGCACCGGCAAGGGGCAGCAGGTGCAGAGCGGCCTCTTCGAGAACGCGGCCTGGCTCGTCTCCACCCACATGATGCAGCACGCGGTCACCGGCAAGCCGCCGGTGCCGATGTCGGCGGGCAAGCGCGCCTGGGGCGTGTACGACGTGTTCGCCTGCGCCGACGGCGGGCGCGTCTTCGTGGGCGTGGTCACCGAGCGGCAGTGGGAGCTCTTCACGGCGGCGCTCGACGAGCCGGCGCTGCGCGACCCGGCCTACGCCACGAACACGCTGCGCGCGGCGGCGCGGGAGACGCTCATCCCGCTCGTGGCGAAGGTGCTCGCGCGCCGCCCGGCGGCGACGGTCGAGCGCCTGTGCGAGGAGGCGGGACTGCCCTTCGCGCCGATCCGGACGCCCTCGGACCTCTTCGACGACCCCCACCTCAACGCGGGCGGGATGCTGGAATTCCCGCTGCCCGACGGCACGACGACCCGGATTCCCGCGCTGCCGATCCAGTTCGGCGAGGACCGGCCATCGCTTCGCTCCGGGCTGCCGAAGCCGGGGGAGCACAACGCGGAAATCCTCGGGCCGGCGGGCGGCGGCGGGAAGGCCTAGGCGCCGCCGCGCCGCGCGGCAAGCCCCGCTAGCCCACCTTGGCGAGGATCGCGCCCATCTCCTCGGGAGAGAACGCGCGCATCGTCTGCGTGCGCACGTTGCCGGCCTTGCCGATCGAGAGGCCCAGCGCGGTCATGGCGGCGTCGTCCGGCGCGTCGAAGGTGACGACCATGTCGTGGGCGCCGAGCGTCCAGTGGATGTCCTTCATCGTCACGCCGAACTTCTTCGCCGCGTCCTTCACGGCGTTCGCCCGCTTGACCGTGTCCTGGACGCCGCGGATGCCCTGGTCCGTGAAGCTCGCCAGCGTGATGTAGGTCGCCATGTCCGTTCTCCTCGAGTTGGCGGAGGCCTTGTCGGGACGGCGGGCGAGGGCACCGGCCTCCGGGGCGCCCGCGCGATTCTTCTAGCGGGAGAGGGGCTTCGCCAGCTCCGCGGCCTCGCCGTCGGAAGGCAGCTGCGGCCGGTCGCGCTCGCGATCGACGAGACAGAGGAAGCCGAGGGGCTCGTCGGCGGCGGCATGGAACTGGTGCCAGGTCATCGGCGGCACGCTCACGAGGTCGTTCGCCGCGAGCTCGTGGGCCTTGTCGCCCACGAGGCAGCGTCCCCGGCCGCGGATCACCATGACGTTGTGCACGTGCTCGTGGCGCTCCAGCGTGGTCCAGCCGCCGGGGGCGACCTCGAAGTAGCGCAGCTGCGCGGGGAGCGCGGGGTCGTCGAAGAGCACCTGGCGCGTGACGTCGCGGAAGGGCGCGGTTCCCTCCTGCTTGTAGGCGAGGACATCCACGCCCTCCCAGCGGAAGGCGCCGTGGTGCTTGCGGACGAGCTTGTCAGCCATGTTTCCCCTCACCCCGGCCCTCTCCCGGAGGGAGAGGGAGAACTTGCGCCCTCACCCCGGCCCTCTCCCGGAGGGAGAGGGAGAACTTGTTCCCTCACCCCGACCCTCTCCCGGAGGGAGAGGGAGAAAGTCTCCCCTCTCCTTCAGGAGAGGGGCCGGGGGTGAGGTCAGGTCGCGTGGACGCGCCTCACGAAATCGCGACTCGCGGCCGGCAGGCCTTCGCCGGCGTCGAGCAGCCCGCCCCCGATGAGCAGCATCGTATCCCTTCCGTAGTCCGCGATCATCCCTTCGACCCGCTCCACGGACATGCCGCCCGCGGGAACGGGCAGCGCGGGCTCCACGCCTTCCCACGGCGCGCGCGCCGCGGCGGCGATCGCGAGGCAGGTCTCGCGGCCGTAGCTGAAGCGCCCGCCGTGGTTCGGGAAGATCGTGGCGTCGGCGCCGAAGAGGCGGAAGAGCTTGCCCAGGAGCAGCGCGGGCGAGACGCGCGCCGCTCCCGCCCAGGCGGGATGGGCGAGGAGGACGAGGCCCGCCTCGCGGCGCAGCTCGACGAAGGCGGGCAAGCCCACGAGCATCGGGGCGACGAGCGCCGCGCCCACGCCGCAATCGCGCGCGATCCGCGCCTGCGCGGCGAGCGCCTTCGGCCCCCCGGAGAAGGTGGGTGCGTAGAGCGTGCGCCCGCCCGTCTCGCGGTTGGCCGCGTCGATGGCGCGCTGCACCGCGGGCACGCGCGCCGCGAAAGGCGACGCGGCCTGGTCGGCGAGCCCGTGGTCGTCCTTGACGACGTCGATGCCCGCGCGCGCGAAGGTCCCCGCCAGCGCCGCGAGGTGCTCGACCGTCGAGCCCTGGGGCTTGAGCGCGCTGCAGGTGAGGGCGCGCGCGGGCCCCGCGCCCGTGCGCTCGCGAAGCCCCGCCACGCCGAAGGCCGGTCCCGGGAAGGACGCCGCGTAGCCCGGCGGGAACCGCACGTCGAGGAGTTCCACCTCCGGCTGCAGGGAGCAGTTGCCGAAGAGCATGTTGGCGAGCTGCGAGGCCTCGGGGCCGGTGGTCTCGGCAGCGATGCCCAGGACGACCTCGAACGCGCCCCCGCCCCGGCGCTCCGCGACCGCACCCTCACCCCGGCCCTCTCCCAAGGGAGAGGGAGCCCATTTCTCCCCTCTCCCTC
>CALEJW010000087.1 GCA_937898635.1 uncultured Pseudomonadota bacterium
GGACTGGGCGGCGAACGGCCACATCGAGGCGGCGATCGGCCAGGCCGAGCGCTGGGTGCGGGCGCAGGCGGTTCCCGGGCTCGCGCTGGAGGTCGTGCGCATCGAAGGCCGCACCCCCGTGCTCTTCTTCGACATCCCCGCCACCGGCGGCCTCGGGGGCAGCCGCACCGTGCTCTTCTACGGCCACCTCGACAAGCAGCCCGAGATGGAAGGCTGGCGCGAGGGGCTCGGTCCCTGGGTCCCCGTCCTCGAGGACGGCAAGCTCTTCGGCCGCGGCGGGGCCGACGACGGCTACGCGGTCTTCGCGGCGCTCTCCGCCGTGATGGCGCTCGACGCCGAGGGCGTGGCCCGGCCGCGCTGCGTGGGCCTCATCGAGACCTGCGAGGAGAGCGGCAGCTACGACCTGCCCGCCTACCTCGACCTCCTCGCCCCGCGCATGGGCGACGTGCAGCTCGTGGTGGCGCTCGATTCCGGCGCCGGCAACTACGACCAGCTCTGGGTGACCACGTCGCTGCGCGGCCTCGTGAACGGCACGCTGGAGGTGCGCGTGCTCGACGAGGGCGTGCACTCGGGCGACGCGGGCGGCGTGGTGCCGTCCTCCTTCCGCCTCGCGCGGCAGGTCCTCGACCGCATCGACGATTCGCGAACGGGCGTGGTGAAGCCCGCCGCCTTCAACTGCGACATTCCCGCCGACCGCGTCGAGCAGGCGCGGCAGGCCGCGGCGATCCTGGGCGAGTCGATGTGGCGGCGCTTCCCCTGGACCTCGTGCTGCGACGACGCGGGCACCGCCTCGCTCTTCGCCGAGCCCGTCACCCGGGACCCGCTCTCGCTCGTGCTGAACCGCACCTGGCGCGCCGCGCTCGCGGTCACCGGCGCCGACGGCCTGCCGCCCACGGGCTCCGCCGGCAACGTGCAGCGCCCGTTCACGACGCTCAAGCTCTCGCTGCGCCTGCCGCCGCTCGTCGACGGTCCCGCCGCGGGCCGGCACTTCAAGGAACTGCTCGAGGCCGAACCCCCGAACCGCGCGAAGGTGAGCTTCACCTGCGATTCCGCGGCCACGGGCTGGAACGCGCCGCCCGTCGCGCCGTGGCTCTCGGCCGCGCTCGACGGCGCCTCGCAGGCGCTCTTCGGCAAGCCCGCGGCGTACATGGGGGAGGGCGGCACCATTCCCTTCATGGGCATGCTGGGCGTGAAGTTCCCGGCGGCGCAGATGCTCGTGACCGGCGTGCTGGGACCGAAGTCGAACGCGCACGGGCCCAACGAGTTCCTGCACATCGCCTACGCGAAGAAGGTGACGGCGGCCACGGCGATGGTCGTCGCGGCGGTGCGCTAGTGGGCGTTCGCGCGATCGTCGCCGTCGTCGCGGTCGCGCTCGTCGCGGGGCTCGCCGCCTGGGGGCTCGCGGGCCGGGGTCCGGCGCCGAAGGCGGCGGGCAAGGGCGCCGGCGGGGCCGTCGCGGTGACGGTGGCCACCGTGGACCGTCGCGACGTTCCCGTGCGCATTCGCGCCAACGGCACGGTGGTGGCGCTCCAGTCGGTGGACATCCGCGCCCAGATCACCAGCACGGTGCGCGAGGTGCACATCCGCGAGGGCCAGGGCGTGGCCAAGGGCGATCTCCTCTTCACCCTCGACGCCCGCGCCGAGGAGGCGAACCTGCAGAAGGCCCGGGCGCAGGTGGCGAAGGACCGCGCCGACCTCGCCAACGGGCTGCGCACGCTGGAGCGCCAGCGCCAGCTCTTCGCGCAGAAGTTCGTCTCGCAGTCGGCGCTCGACGCCGCGCAGAACCAGGTCGAGTCGCTCCAGGGGCAGCTCGCCGTGGACCTGGCGGCCGTCGAGGCGGCCGGGGTCGCGCTCGCCAACACGCGCATCCACGCGTCCTTCGCCGGGCGCACCGGCGCCATCGGCGTGCGCCCGGGAAGCCTCGTGCAGCCCAACGGCGCCGTCCTCGTCACCGTGACGCAGATCGACCCGATCCAGGTCGCCTTCACGCTCCCGGAGAAGGAACTGCCCGCCCTGCAGCGCGCGCTCGCCGCGGGGCCGGTTCTCGCCGAGGCCGCGGCGGGCGGCGACGGCGGGAGCTTCCGCGGGCGCGTGAACTTCGTGGACAACGCCGTGGACAGCGCCACCGGCACCATCCGCGTGAAGGCGGAGTTCGACAACCGCGAAAGGCGCCTGTGGCCGGGCATGTTCGTGAACGTGATCGTCGCGCCGCGAAGCCTCGCCGGGGCCTCCGTGGTGCCCGTCCAGGCGGTGCAGACGGGGCCGGAGAACCGCTTCGTGTTCGTGGTCGGCGAGGACCGCAAGGTGAGCGCGCGCCCCATCGTGCTCGAGTACGTGGACGAGGGCATCGCCGCGGTCTCCGGCGTGGAGCCCGGCGCGAAGGTCGTGGTCGAGGGCGCCCAGAACCTGCGCGCGGGAAGCCTCGTGACCCTGGGCGGCAAGCCCGCCGGCGAGGACAAGGGCGTGGGCCGGCGCGAGGGCGCGCCCTCGCCGAAGGCGCCGACGTGAACTTTTCCGAACCCTTCATCCGCCGCCCGGTGATGACGGTGCTGCTGTCGGCCTCGTTCGTCGTGGCCGGCCTCATCGCCTACAAGGATCTGCCCATCGCGGCGCTGCCGCAGTTCGACGCGCCCACCATCCAGGTCTCGGCGAGCCTGCCCGGGGCGAGCCCCGAGAACATGGCCTCGTCGGTCGCGGCCCCCCTGGAGAAGCAGTTCGCCACGATCGCGAGCGTGAGCGTGGTCACCTCGACCTCCACGCTCGGCAACACCTCGATCACGATCGAGTTCGACCAGGACCGCGACATCGACAAGGCCGCGGTGGACGTGCAGGCCGCGCTCCTGCGCGCGCAGCGCGAGCTGCCCGTGGAGATGACCTCGCCGCCGTCCTACCGCAAGGTGAACCCGGCCGATTCCCCGATCATCTTCGTCTCGCTCACCTCGCCCGCGATGCCGCTGTCGGACCTGGACAGCTTCGCCGAGAACCTCATCTCCCCCACGCTCTCGACGCTTCCCGGCGTGGCCGAGGTGCGCATCAACGGGCAGAAGCGCTTCGCGGTGCGGGTGAGCGTGCGCCCCGACGCCCTCGCGGCCCGCGGGCTCACGATGGACGACGTCGCCCAGGCGCTGCGCGCGGCCAACGCGAACTCCCCCGTGGGCACGCTGGACGGCCCGCGGCAGACCCTCACCATCGAGGCGAACCGGCAGATGCGCCGCGCCGCCGAGTTCCGGCCCCTCATCGTCGCGACGCTGCCGGGCGGGCAGGCCGTGCGCCTGCAGGACGTGGCCGAGGTCGAGGACAGCGTGGAATCGCTCAAGACCGCGAGCTGGGCCAACGGCGAGCGCGCGATCACGCTCTCCGTGCGCCGCCAGCCCGACGCCAACACCGTGGCGACGGTGGAGGCGATCAGGGCCGCCGTGCCCGCGCTCGTCGCGCAGATGCCGGCCTCGGTGAAGCTGTGGGTGCGCATCGACCGCTCCGAGCCCATCCGCGCGGCGATCCACGACGTGAAGGTGACGCTCGGGATCACGGTGGTGCTGGTGATCGGGGTGATCTTCCTCTTCCTGCGCCGGCCGGTGGCGACGATCATCCCGGCGCTCTCGCTCCCGATCTCGCTCATCGGCACCTTCGCGTTCATGAAGTGGCTGGGCTACAGCCTGGACAACGTCTCCCTCCTGGGGATCACGCTCGCCGTGGGCCTGGTGGTGGACGACGCGATCGTGATGCTGGAGAACATCGTGCGCCACCTGGAGGCCGGGGAGGCGCCGATGTGGGCCGCCCTCAAGGGCTCGCGCGAGATGGGCTTCACGATCGTGTCGATCTCGCTCTCGCTCGTCGCGGTCTTCATCCCGATCTTCTTCATGCCGGGCGTGATCGGCGGCATCTTCCACGAGTTCGCGGTGGTGGTGTCCGTGGCGATCCTGGTCTCGGCCGGGGTGTCGCTCACGCTGATCCCGCTCCTCGCCTCGCGCCTGCTGGGCCGCGAGCGCCACGACGACCGCTCGCTCGCGTGGACGGCGTGGTTCGACCGGCTCTTCCAGTGGACCCTCGCGCGCTACGCCGCGGGCCTCGACTGGTGCCTCACCCGGCGCGGCACGGTGCTCGGCGTCGCCGTGGGCTCCCTCGTGGCGAGCATCGGGCTCTTCGTGGCGATCCCGAAGGGCTTCTTTCCCGTGGAGGACCTCGGGCAGGTGATCGTGACCGCCGAGGCGGTCGAGGACATCTCGTTTCCGGCCATGAGCGAGCTGCTGCGCGAGGTCGGCCGCACGATCGGCGAGAACC
The DNA here is from genome assembly GCA_937898635.1 of uncultured Pseudomonadota bacterium. Taxonomy (GTDB): domain Bacteria; phylum Pseudomonadota; class Gammaproteobacteria; order Burkholderiales; family Usitatibacteraceae; genus FEB-7. Next base: position 4,282 of record CALEJW010000087.1, read on the forward strand.
CGGCGATCGACACCGTCATCGTGAACGCCTCCGACTCGAACAGCGGGCGCATCTTCATCAGCATGAAGCCGCGCGGCGAGCGCGCGCCGATGGAGCGCGTGATCGAGGAGCTGCGCGCCTCCGTGCGGCGCCTGCCCGGGGTGACCGTGTACTTCAACCCCATCCAGAACCTGCGCCTGGGCGGGCGCATCAGCAAGTCGCGCTACCAGTTCGTGCTCCGCAGCGTGAGCGACCGCGGGCTGCTGGAGGGCTCCGAGGCGGTGATGTCGCGCATGCGCGCCGATCCCCTGTTCCGGGACGTGACGAGCGACGCCCAGCTGCGCGGCCTGCAGGCGCAGCTCGAGATCGACCGCGACAAGGCGAACGCGCTCGGCGTGCAGATCCAGGACATCCGCACCGCGCTCTACAGCGCCTTCGGCGAGCGCCAGGTCTCGACGATCTTCACGGCGACCGACGCCTTCAAGGTGATCATGCAGGCGGCCGACGCCGACCGCGCCGACGAGAGCGCCTTCTCCAAGATCTACCTGCGGGCCAAGGGCGGCGCGATGGTGCCGCTCGCCTCGATCGCGAAGGTCGAGCGGCGCGTGGGGCCGGTGTCCATCAACCACCAGGGCCAGCTCCAGGCGATCACGATCGCCTTCAACCTGGCACCCGGCGCCTCGCTCGGCGAGGCCTCGCGGCGCATCGAGCGCTTCAAGGACGAGGCGGCGCTGCCGGCCTCGATCCTCACCGGCTGGGGCGGGGACGCGGCGGCCTTCCAGGCCTCCCAGGCGAGCCAGGTGTGGCTGCTCCTGGGCGCGATCCTCGTGATCTACGTGCTGCTCGGCGTGCTCTACGAGAGCTACATCCACCCCATCACCATCCTCGCCGGGCTGCCCTCGGCGGCGGTGGGGGCGCTCGTGACGCTGTGGCTCTTCCGCCTGGACCTCTCGATCATCGCGGTGATCGGCGTGCTGATGCTGATCGGCATCGTGAAGAAGAACGCGATCATGATGATCGACTTCGCCCTCGACGCGCAGCGCGAGCGCGGCATGGCGCCCGCGCAGGCGATCCGGGAGGCTTGCCTGCTGCGCTTCCGGCCGATCATGATGACCACCTCGGCCGCGCTCATGGGGGCGCTGCCCATCGCGCTGGGCCTGGGCGCGGGCGCGGAGCTTCGCCAGCCCCTCGGCCTCGCGGTCGTGGGGGGCTTGCTCCTCTCGCAGGCCGTGACCCTCTTCATCACGCCGGTGATCTACCTCGCCCTCGACCGCTTCTCGGGCCGCGGGCCGGTGACCGAGCGCTTCGACGCCCGGGGCGTCATGCCCGGGCCGGCGCGGAGCGTTGACGCCGATTAAGCGCCGCGCCGAGGGCCCGTGCTATACCGGCACCGTCGGCTCCCGCCAGCGATCGAGGTCGCCATGCCCGCCTCCCGTCCCGTGATCCAACGCCGCAAGCGCCGCCCCGCCGGGGCGAAGCCGACGGCGAAGCTCGCCGCGAAGCCCGCGGCGAAACCCTCCCGCCGCCGGCGCGACGCCGCGCGCCCCGCCGGCGCCGGCGACACCGCGCCGGTGCTCGAGCCGCGCGCCATCGAGGACTACGCCACGGAGCAGGCCGGCGCCGCCGCGGACGAGGTGACGGCGAGCGCGATCCGCGACCTCCTGGAGGGCGTGAACCCGGGAGATGCGACGCGCATCCTGCGCGCCGTGCTCGACCAGCAGCGCGGGCTCGACGCGCTCGCGCGCACGCAGGCCGACCGCGAGCTCTCCGACAACTGGAAGGAGGGCGGCTATCCCTACAAGAACCTGCTCTCGAGGAAGAGCTACGAGCGGCAGAAGTACCGCCAGCAGGTGGAGCTCCTCAAGCTCCAGGCCTGGGTGAAGGAGCACGGGCAGCGCATCATCGTGATCTTCGAGGGGCGCGACGCCGCGGGCAAGGGCGGCACGATCAAGCGCTTCATGGAGCACCTGAACCCCCGCGGCGCGCGCGTGGTGGCGCTGGAGAAGCCCACGGTGGAGGAGCGCGGGCAGTGGTACTTCCAGCGCTACGTGGAGCACCTGCCCACGGCCGGCGAGATCGTGCTCTTCGACAGGAGCTGGTACAACCGGGCGGGCGTGGAGCGCGTCATGGGCTTCTGCACCGACGCGGAATACGCGGAGTTCATGCGCCAGGCGCCGGAGTTCGAGCGGATGCTCGTGCGCCAGGGCATCCACCTCTTCAAGTTCTGGTTCTCCGTGAGCCGCCGCGAGCAGCGCCGCCGCTTCAAGGAGCGCGAGGTGCACCCCCTCAAGCAGTGGAAGCTCTCCCCGATCGACAAGGCTTCCCTCGACAAGTGGGACGACTACACCCGCGCCAAGGAGGCGATGTTCTTCCACACGGACACCACGGACGCCCCGTGGATCGTGATCAAGAGCGACTGCAAGAAGCGCGCGCGCCTCTCGGCGATGCGCTACCTCCTGCACAAGCTCCCCTACGGCAACAAGAACGCCGAGCTCATCGGCGCCCTCGATCCCCTCATCGTCGGCCGGGCGCAGGTGGTCTTCGAGCGCGGCGAGAACGTCATCACCGCGCCCGCCTGAAGGGGACGCTTCCCTTCGTCGCCGCAGGGTTTCGTGAAGGGTAGCGTCCCCTTTAGTAGAATCCGGGGTTCGAAAGCCCCGAGACCCCGATCCCCATGAAAGTCCTGACCTGCAAGGCCGTGCTCGCCGGCGCGGCGCCTTCCGGCGAGCCCGTGCGCCTTCGCGGCTGGGTGAGGACCCGCCGCGACTCCAAGGCGGGCCTGTCCTTCGTGCACCTCTCGGACGGCTCCTGCTTCCACCCCGTCCAGGTGGTCGCGGCCAATACGCTCCCCAACTACGCGACCGAGGTCGCGCACCTCACCGCCGGCTGCGCGATCGAGGCCGTGGGCGCGATCGTTCCCTCTCCCGCGAAGGGCCAGCCCTTCGAGATGCAGGCCGCGGAGATCACCGTCGTCGGCCGCGTGGACGATCCCGACACCTACCCCATCCAGCCCAAGCCGCACACGATGGAGTTCCTGCGCGAGGTGGCGCACCTGCGGCCGCGCACCAACGTGATCGGCGCCTGCACCCGCGTGCGCCACACGCTCGCCATGGCGATCCACCGCTTCTTCCACGAGCAGGGATTCGCGTGGGTGAACACGCCCATCATCACCGCGAGCGACGCCGAGGGCGCGGGGGAGCTCTTCCGCGTCTCCACCCTCGACCTCGCGAACCCGCCGCGCGACGCCGCGGGCAAGGTCGACTTCACGAAGGACTTCTTCGGGCGCGAGGCCTTCCTCACGGTCTCGGGGCAGCTGAACGTCGAGAGCTACTGCCTCGCGCTCTCGAAGGTGTACACCTTCGGCCCCACCTTCCGCGCCGAGAACTCCAACACCAGCCGCCACCTGGCGGAGTTCTGGATGATCGAGCCGGAGATCGCCTTCGCGGACCTCGCCGACGACGCCACGCTCGCCGAGGCGCTCCTCAAGGCGATCTTCCGCGCGGTGCTCGAGGAGCGGCCCGACGACATGGCCTTCTTCGAGGAGCGCATCGAGAAGGGCGTCATCGCCAAGCTCGAGGCGATGGTGAACGCCGATTTCGTGCGCATGGACTACACCGAGGCCATCCGCGCGCTCGAGGGGGCGAGCCGGAAGTTCGAGTTCCCGGTGAAGTGGGGCATGGATCTCCAGAGCGAGCACGAGCGCTACCTCGCCGAGGAGCACGTCGGCAAGCCCGTGATCCTCATGAACTACCCGAAGGAGATCAAGGCCTTCTACATGCGCCTGAACGAGGACGGGCGCACGGTCGCGGCGATGGACGTGCTCGCCCCGGGCATCGGCGAGATCATCGGCGGCTCGCAGCGCGAGGAGCGCCTCGACGTGCTCGACGCGCGCATCGCCGCTTCCGGCCTCGACCCGGCCGCCTACGGCTGGTACCGGGACCTGCGCCGCTACGGCACCGTGCCGCACGCGGGCTTCGGCCTGGGCTTCGAGCGCACCGTCGCCTACGTGACGGGCCTCGCCAACGTGCGCGACGTGATCCCCTTCCCGCGCACCCCCGGCCACGCCCGCTACTGA
>CALEJW010000088.1 GCA_937898635.1 uncultured Pseudomonadota bacterium
CCGCCCTTCTTGATGTCCTTGCCGAGCCCCTCGACGGTGTTGCAGCCCGCGAGGGCGAGTGCGGCGACGAGGGCGAAGAGGATGCGGGTCATGGTCGGTCTCCGGTTCAGTCGAGTTTGCGAACGTCCACGAAGCGCCCCGCCAGCGCGGCGGCGGCGGCCATCGTGGGGCTCACGAGGTGCGTGCGGCCGCCGGCTCCCTGGCGGCCTTCGAAATTGCGGTTCGAGGTCGACGCGCAGCGCTCGCCGGCCGAGAGCTTGTCGTCGTTCATCCCCAGGCACATCGAGCAGCCCGGGTCGCGCCACTCGAACCCGGCGGCGAGGAAGACCTTGTCCAGCCCTTCCTTCTCGGCCTGGCGCTTGACCAGCCCCGAGCCCGGTACCACCAGCGCGAGCTTCACGTTGCCGGCGACCCGGCGCCCGCGAACCACCGCGGCGGCCGCGCGAAGGTCCTCGATGCGCGAGTTGGTGCAGGAGCCGATGAAGACCTTGTCGATCGCGATGTCCGTCATCGGCGTGCGCGGATCGAGCCCCATGTACTCGAGCGCCCGCTCCATCGCCTCGCGGCGCACCGGGTCCTTCTCGCGGGCGGGATCGGGCACGCGCTCGCCCACGGAGACGACCATCTCCGGCGAGGTTCCCCAGGTCACCTGGGGCTCGAGCGTCCTCGCGTCGATCGCGACCTCCCGGTCGAAGCGCGCGCCCGGGTCGGAGACGAGCGTGCGCCAGTAGGCGGCGGCGCGGGCGAACATCTCGCCGGCGGGCGCGAACGGGCGCCCCTCCAGGTAGGCGAGCGTCGTCTCATCCACGGCGACCATTCCGGCGCGCGCGCCGGCCTCGATCGCCATGTTGCACACGGTCATCCTTCCTTCCATCGAGAGCGAGCGGATCGTGGAGCCGGCGAACTCGATCGCGTGCCCCGTGCCGCCCGCGGTCCCGATGCGCCCGATCACCGCGAGCACGACGTCCTTCGCGCCGACGCCCGCGGGAAGCTCTCCCTCGACGACGATGCGCAGCGTCTTCGCCTTCTTGGCGAGCAGGCACTGCGTGGCGAGGACGTGCTCCACCTCGCTCGTGCCGATGCCGAAGGCGAGCGCCGCGAAGGCGCCGTGGGTGCTGGTGTGGGAATCGCCGCACACGACCGTCATGCCCGGAAGGGTGGCGCCCTGCTCCGGGCCGATCACGTGGACGATGCCCTGCCGCGCGTCGGTCATCCCGTAGTACACGGGCACCGCGAACTTCTCGACGTTTCGATCGAGCGTCTCGACCTGCAGCCGCGCGATCGGGTCCGCGATGCCCGCCCGGCGATCGCGCGTGGGCACGTTGTGGTCCGCGGTGGCGACGACGGAGCCGATCCGCCACGGCTTGCGCCCGGCGAGGGAGAGTCCCTCGAAGGCCTGCGGGCTCGTCACCTCGTGGACGAGGTGGCGGTCGATGTAGATGAGCGCGGTCCCGTCCGCCTCCTCGTGCACGAGGTGGGCGTTCCAGAGCTTGTCGTAGAGCGTGAGCGCGTTCATGGTCGTTCCGGCGAGGCGAAATTATAACCCGCGCCAACGCGGGGCTTCGCCGCTCAGGCTTCCGCGGGATCGGGATCCTCGAGTGCGGAGGCCGCGCTTGCGCCGGGGTTCCCCGGGGCCGCCGCGGGAACGCGCGGCGTCCCGGAGGCCACGTCCGCGTTCTGGGCGCGGTGGCGCAGCGCGTGGTCCATGAGGACGAGCGCCACGAAGGCCTCCGCGATGGGCGTGGCGCGGATGCCCACGCACGGATCGTGGCGCCCGTGGGTCTCGATCGCCGCAGGCCGGCCCTCGACGTCGACCGTGCGCCGAGCCAGCCGGATGCTCGAGGTGGGCTTGATCGCGATCGAGGCCACGATGTCCTGCCCGGTCGAGATCCCGCCGAGGATGCCGCCCGCGTGATTGGAGAGAAAGCCCTCGGGCGACATCTCGTCGGAGTGCTCGGTGCCGAGCTGCGCGGCGGCGGCGAAGCCGGCCCCGATCTCGACGCCCTTCACGGCATTGATGCCCATGAGCGCCTGCGCGAGGTCGGCGTCGAGCCTGCCGTAGAGCGGCTCGCCCCAGCCGGGCGGCGCGCCGGTGGCCACCACGCGAAGGCGCGCCCCGCAGGAATCCCCGGACTTGCGCAGCGCGTCCATGTAGGCCTCGAGCTCCGGGACGATCGCCGCGCTCGCGGCGAAGAACGGGTTCGCGTCGACGTGCTCCCAGGACTCGAAGGGGATCGCCTTCGGCCCGAGGTGGGTGAGATGGCCGCGCACCACGACGCCGTAGCGCTCGCGCAGCCACTTCCTCGCGATGGCGCCCGCCGCCACGGCCGGCGCGGTGAGCCGCGCCGAGGAGCGCCCGCCGCCGCGCGGGTCGCGGATCCCGTACTTCTGCAGGTAGGCGTAGTCCGCGTGGCCGGGGCGGAAGCTCCCCGCGATCTTCGCGTAGTCCTTGCTGCGCTGGTCCTCGTTCCTGATGAGGAGCGCGATCGGCGTCCCCGTCGTCCTTCCCTCGTGCACGCCGCTCAGGATCTCGACGCGGTCTTCCTCGCGCCGCTGCGTCACGTGCCGCGAGGTGCCGGGCTTGCGCCGGTCCAGGTCGGGCTGGATGTCGCCTTCCGCGAGCGCCATGCCGGGCGGGCAGCCGTCGACGACGCAGCCGATCGCCGGGCCGTGGGACTCGCCGAAAGTGGTGACCGTGAAGAGGGTGCCGAGGGTGTTGCCGGACATGTTGCGCGCGGGGAAGGTTTTCGTTCGAGTCTAGCACGCGAGGGTGCGCGCGACCCCCGGCGGCCGGCGCGGTCGCGCGTGCGAAACGCGCCTCAGGCGGCGCGCGGGGCCGGGTCCAGGATGCGGCGCGTCTCGAACACCGCCGCGGGAAGGCGCTCGCCCCGCCAGGAGAGGCTTCGCTTGAGGACGAAGTCGAACTGGAGCGCGTTCACGTGGCGCAGCTCGGAGAGCACCGGGATCGCCGCTTCGTCGAGCAGCCCGGCGCGCGCGAGCCCGCGCAGCGAGTGCAGGGGCATGACGGCCGGCAGGGGATAGTCGCTGCCGTTGACGAGGCGCTCATGCCACTGCTTTGCGGCGAGGATCGCGGGGAGCGCCGCCGCCCGGTTCGCCTGCGTGAGCGCCGCGAGGTCTCCGAAGAGCAGGCCCTGGTAGCGCGGCTCGTCCATCAGCCGCGCGAAGAGCGCGAAGTTGTCCGCGAGCGGCGCGCGTGCAGGGTCGGGATCGGCGTCCAGGTCGGGACTGCGGCCGAGCGAGGCGCAGTGCGCCGCGATCACCCGGACCCCCCGGTCGAGCGGGTGGCGGAGCGCTAGCGGGCTGCCCAGGTCGTGCCTTCCGGCGCCCTCGACGGCGCGCTCCTCGCCCACGTGCACGAGGAGCGGCAGTCCCAGGCGACGCAACGCCGGATAGAGCGCGATGGCGCGAGGGTGCGCGAGGTCGATGCCCATCGCCTGCGGGAGCCATTTCACCGCCCTCGCCCCGGCGCCGCGGGCCGCCTCCAGCGCCGCGACCGCGTCGCGCCGGTACGGATGGACGGAGGCGATCCACTCGAAGCGGTCCGGCCGCGAGCGGCACACCCTCGCGGCATAGGCATCGGCGACGGCGAAGCTCGTGAGGTCCTCGCGCCGCCTTCCGTCCGCGTCGTGGGTGAAGTCGAACGCGAGGAGCACCAGCTTCGCCCCGGGCGGCAGCTCGTCCGCGAGATGGACGATCCGCTCGAGAACGGCCGCGTCCAGGCGCTCCTCGTCGTCGCCGCCGCAAGCCGCGTTGAAGTACATCGCGCGACGCACGTGGCCGGCGATCGTCGTGGGCCGGTCGAGGGCCGGGGAGAGGAAGATCCCCGTGCCGCTTCGGCCATTGCCGAAGAGGTGCGCGTGGCAGTCCCACACCTGCCGCGGGTCGACCCCGTCCCAGGCCGCCCGCACCAGGGGCTCGCGCAGGATCCGGTGCCCGCCACTCGCGCGGCACTCGTTGAAGAGCCCCTGCTCGAGGCTCAGGTCGCAGCCGCCCAGCGCGACCGCGGCCGGCGCGAGCCCCAGGAATCGCCTTCGATTCATGCCCTTCTCCCGCGCCCTGGCGCGCTTTCCCTGACGGGTTCCCCCTTGCCCGCATCCTTCGCCACGGCGGCCGCAGCCGTCAACCGGCCCCGGGCCGGGGGGCCCACGCATGCTAGACTTCACGACAAATTCCAAGCCGCTCAAGGGTTTAGCACCATGCTCGACGACCTCAAGACCAGCGCCCTCGACTACCACCGCAGCCCGCGGCCGGGAAAGATCGAGATCGCGGCCACCAAGCCGCTCGCCACCCAGCGCGACCTGGCCCTCGCCTACTCGCCCGGCGTGGCGTTCGCCTGCGAGGCGATCCAGGCCTCGCCCGCCGAGGCGCGCCACCTCACCGCCCGCGGCAACCTCGTGGGCGTGGTCACCAACGGCACGGCGGTGCTGGGCCTGGGCAACATCGGGCCGCTCGCCGCGAAGCCGGTCATGGAGGGCAAGGGCGTCCTCTTCAAGAAGTTCGCCGGCATCGACGTCTTCGACATCGAGGTGAACGAGCTCGATCCCGACCGGCTGATCGAGGTCATCGCCGCGCTCGAGCCCACCTTCGGCGGCATCAACCTGGAGGACATCAAGGCGCCCGAGTGCTTCTACATCGAGAGGAAGCTGCGCGACCGGCTGAAGATCCCCGTCTTCCACGACGACCAGCACGGCACCGCGATCATCGTGGGCGCGGCCGTCGTGAACGGGCTGCGCGTGGTGGGCAAGAAGATCGGCGAGGTGAAGCTCGCCGTCTCCGGCGCCGGCGCCGCGGCGCTCTCCTGCCTCGACATGCTGGTCGCCCTGGGCGTGAAGCTCGAGAACATCTGGGTCTCCGACATCGCCGGCGTGGTCTACGAGGGCCGCAAGGAGCTCATGGACGAGAACAAGGCGCGCTACGCGAAGAAGACCGACGCGCGAACGCTCGGCGACATCGTCGAGGGAGCCGACATGTTCCTCGGCCTGTCCGCCGGCGGCGTGCTGAAGGCGGACATGGTGAAGCGCATGGCGCCCGACCCGCTCATCTTCGCGCTCGCCAACCCCGTCCCCGAGATCCAGCCGGCCGAGGTGAAGGCGGTCCGCGACGACGCGATCATCGCCACCGGCCGCTCGGACTACCCGAACCAGGTGAACAACGTCCTGTGCTTCCCGTTCATCTTCCGCGGCGCGCTGGACGTGGGTGCGACGACCATCAACGAGCCGATGAAGCTCGCGGCGGTGAACGCGATCGCCGACCTCGCGATGGCCGAGCAGTCCGACGTGGTCGCCCTCGCCTACCAGCAGGAGCACGTGAGCTTCGGCCGCGAGTACCTCATCCCGAAGCCCTTCGACCCGCGCCTCATCGTGAAGATCGCCCCGGCGGTCGCGAGGGCGGCCATGGAAAGCGGCGTCGCGACGAGCCCGATCGCCGACTTCGACGCCTACCACCAGCGCCTGAACGAGTTCGTCTACCAGTCGGGCTACATCATGCGGCCCATCTTCGCCGCGGCGAGGGCCGCCCCGCAGCGGATCGTCTACGCCGAAGGCGAGGACGAGCGGGTGCTGCGCGCCGTGCAGGTGGTGGTGGACGAGAAGCTCGCGCGGCCCATCCTGATCGGGCGCCCCGCGGTCCTCGACAAGCGCATCGAGCGCTTCGGCCTGCGCCTGAAGGCCGGCGAGCACTTCGACGTGGTGAACCCGGAGCGCGACGCGCGCTACCGGGACTACTGGACCGAGTACCACCGCCTCACCGAGCGCCGCGGCGTCTCGATCCAGTACGCGAAGATCGAGATGCGCCGCCGGCACACGCTGATCGGCGCCATGCTCATGCACAAGGGCGAGGCCGAGGGCATGGTCTGCGGCACCTTCGGCACCCACGGGCTGCACCTGCACTACGTGGACCAGGTGATCGGCAGGCGCCCGGGCGTGGGCAACTATTACGCGATGAACATCCTCATCATGCCGCGGCGCACGGTCTTCATCTGCGACACCTACGTGAACGACGATCCCTCCCCCGGGCAGCTCGCGGAGATGACGCAGCTCGCCGCCGAGGAGATCCGCCGCTTCGGCCTCGAGCCGCGCGCGGCCCTCCTCTCGCACTCGAGCTTCGGCACCAGCAACGCGCCCTCGGCGGCGAAGATGCGCGCCGCCCTCGCCCTCATCCATGCCCGCATGCCCGACCTCGAGGTCGACGGCGAGATGCATGGCGACGCGGCGATCTCCGAGGAAGTCCGCCAGGCGGCCTTTCCCGGCTCGCGGCTCAAGGGCGAGGCGAACCTCCTCATCATGCCGACGCTCGACGCCGCGAACATCGCCTTCAACCTGCTCAAGACCGCCTCGGGCGACGGGATCACCATCGGCCCCATCCTCCTCGGGGCGGCGAAGCCCGCGCACATCCTCACGCCGACCGCGACCGTGCGGCGTATCATCAACATGACGGCCGTCGCCGTCGTCGACGCGCAGGCGCAGCGCGGCTAGCCGGTCCGGCCCATGATCGACCGTTTCGACCACCTCCACCTCCAGCCCGCCGACTTCGAGCGCTCGCTCGCGTTCTATCGCGACACGCTCGGCTGGTCGGTGGTGTCCGCGTGGGGCGACGCCGCCACGGGACGCGGCGCGGTCCTCTCCGGCGGCGCGATCAAGCTGGTCCTCGCCGAGCGCAAGGAGGATCGCGCGACCGGCGGGCCGGCGCGTCCCACGGTCTTCCTGGACATCCACGACATCGACAAGCGCTTCGCGGCGCTGCCCGCGGGCGACTTCGTCGTGGCGCCTCCCGGCACGAGCGAGCGCGGCTCGCGCGGCTTCGTGGTCCGCGACCCCGACGGCAATCTCATCGCCTTCGAGGAGTTGAACCGCCACCGTGGCTGAGCCCGGACCGACCCGGCCGCGGCCCCCGGCCGCGCGCGCCACCATCGGCGTCTTCTGCCTCTCCGGCGTGGTCGAGCCGGAGCGCCTCGACGAAGGCGTGCGCCGGCTCGAGGCCGAGGGCCACCGCGTCGTCCTCGCCGAGGAGGCGCGCCGGCAGTGGCGCTACTTCGCGGGCACCGACGAGGAGCGGCTCGCGGGCTTCCACCGCCTCCTGGACGACCCGTCGGTCGACCTCATGCTCGCCGCGCGCGGCGGCTACGGCCTGAGCCGGCTGCTCTCCGCGATCGACTGGGCGAGCGTCGCGGCGGGCGGCAAGGCCTTCGTCGGGTTCTCCGACTTCACGGCTTTCAACTGCGCCGCGCTCGCGCGCGCCGGCCTCGCGAGCTTCCACGGACCCATGCTCGCGGCGGATTTCGGCGACGGCGAGCCCGATCCCTTCATGGTCGAGCACTTCCGGGCCACGCTCTGGGGCGCGCGCGACCGCGTTGCCGTCGCCGGAGCCACCGGCGCGCCGCGAGGCACGATCGCCGGGCGAGCGTGGGGCGGCAACCTCTCGATGCTCGCGCACCTCGCGGGAACGCCCTACCTGCCGGCCGTGGACGGGGGACTCCTCTACGTGGAGGAGATCGACGAGCAGCCCTACGCGATCGAGCGGCTCTTCCTGCAGTTGCACCACGCGGGCGTCCTCGCGCGCCAGTCGGCGATCCTGCTTGGCGACTTCGACGGCTGCCGGCCCACCAACGCGAAGCGCTATCCCTACGCGATGGCCGAGGTGATCGAGACGCTGCGCGGCCTCGTCGCCTGCCCGGTGCTCGCCGGGCTTCCCTTCGGCCACGTCGCGCGCAAGCTCACGCTCCCGTTCGGCGCGAGCGCCCTCCTCGCGGTGGAGCCGGACGGCTACGCCCTCTCCTGGGAAGGGCTCGGGAGCCCGGGCGCCTGAGCCCGGCTCAGGCCGCCGCGCGAGCTTCGGCCTTGCGGCCCGAGGCCGGGTCGCGCAGGCGGCGAAGGAGCGCCTCGCGGCGCCCGGCCACCCGCGCGGCGTGGCGCGCCTTCACGGGACCGAACCCGCGGATGTGCTCGGGCAGGCTCGCGAGCTCCACGGCGACCTCGAGGTTGCCCGGCTCGAGCCGGACGAGGATCTCGTCCAGCAGCGACTCGTAGTCGGCGAGGAGGCGGCGCTCCTCGCGCCGCTCGGCCGTGCGCCCGAAGGGATCGAAGGCGCCGCCGCGAAGCCCCTTGAGTTTCGCAAGGAAGGCCATCGCCTTGAGCATCCAGGGTCCGAAGGAGGTCTTGCGCGGCTCCCCCGTCGCAGGATCGGGCCGCGCCCAAAGGGGCGGCGCGAGGTGCACGCGGATGCGGTAGTCGCCCTCGAAGTCGCGCGCGATCCGCGCGAGGAACTCGCCGTCGGCGTGAAGACGGGCCACCTCGTACTCGTCCTTGTACGCCATCAGCTTGAAGAGGCCGCGCGCCACCGCCGCGGCGAGCGCCTGCGATCGCGGCACCTTCGCCGACTCCGCCTCGCGCACGCGCCGCACCCGGTCCTCGTAGCGCGCGGCGTAGGCCTCGTCCTGGTAGCGGACCAGCTCGGCGCGGCGCCGCGCGATCGCCTCGTCGAGGCTCGCCGATGGCCGGTGGCTCTCCGGGGGCGGGTCGTCGCCCTCGGCCGCCCTTCGAACCGCGGCGAGGTCGACGGCCGCGCGCCGGCCCCATTCGAACGCGGCCTTGTTCGCCTCGACGGCCGTCGCGTTCAGTTCGATCGCGCGCAGGATCGATGCCCGTCCCACGGGGACGAGCCCGCGCTGCCACGC
>CALEJW010000089.1 GCA_937898635.1 uncultured Pseudomonadota bacterium
GCGGGAAAAGGCGAGGGCGCTCTTCGCGCCGGGCCGGTTCGTGGAGGTCTTCGTGGACGCGGCGACGCGCACCTGCGAGCGGCGCGACCCCAAGGGGCTCTACGCCCGGGCGCGGCGCGGCGAGATCGAGGACCTCTCCGGGTTCAACGGGCCCTACGAGGCGCCCGAGTCGCCGGAGGTCCACCTTCGCACCGACGACTGCGCCCCCGAGGCGAGCCTCGCCGCGCTGCTCGAAGGGCTCGCGCGCGCGAGCCGGCGCTGAAAGGCCCGCTCAGGCGCCCGGCGCGGGCTTGCGGAAGAAGAGGAAGACGCCCAGCTCGCCCCCGTGGTCGGTGAACTCCGCGTGGAAGCGGTGCACGCCCGCGCGCTGCAGGAGGAAGAGCAGCTCGTTCATCACGTAGCTGTTCATCTGCATCTCGGGGTCGGCGTCCGGCCCGGGCGCCGGGGCGGGCGCGTCGCCGCCGGCCGGCGCGGGCGGCGGCAGGCCGCGGGTCGCCTCGTAGTGGCTCTTCGAGTACGAGAAGTGCAGCGCGCCCACGCCGCCGGGGGCGATGCGCTCCAGGAGCCGCGCGAAGATCTCGCGGCCGCGATCCGTCGGGACGTGCTGGAAGACGATGAAGGAGTGCACGAGGTCGAAGTCGCCCTCGAGCCCCGAGAGCGCGTCGTCGCAGGCGATGAGGCGCAGGTTCGCCACGCCGCGCGCCTCGCAGTTCCGGCGGGCCTCCTCGAGCATCGCGGGCGAGACGTCGAGGCCGGTCACCTCCGGGGCGAGCGCGGCGAAGGCGATCGCGACGCGCCCCACGCCGCAGCCGAAGTCGAGCACGCGCCGCGGGGCGAAGGCGGGGTCGATGAAGTGCCGCGCCATGTCCATCACGAAATCCGCGTGCACGCGCCCGGAGGCGAAGAACTCCTCGAGCGCTTCGGGCGTCATCGCCGCGCGGCGGAACTTCGGGTGCGTGATGACCCCGTAGTAGGGGTCGCGACGGCCCCAGGCCTCCCAGTCGGCGTCCGTGGACATCAGCCGGCCCCCGGCGGGCCGGCCCGGGCCAGGAGGAACTCGCGCCACTTCGGCAGGATCGCCTCGGGGGTGTAGCGCTGCGAGACGGGCCGGCCGCGGGCGACGAGATCCCGGCGCCGGCCATCGGCTTGCGGCGCGACCACCGCCTCGATCGCGTCGGCGAGCGCCTCGGCGGAATAGGGGCTGAAGTACTCGGCCGCGTCGTCGAACACCTCGCGGTGCACCGCGATGTCGGAGGCGACGACCGCGCCCCCGCACTTCATCGCCTCGACGCCGGAGAAGTCGAAGCCCTCGCCGAGGCTGGGGCACACCGTCGCCCGGGCGTGCTGGTAGAGCTGGCGCAGCTCCGCCGAGGGCACGTCCTCGAGGACGAAGAGCTCGCCGCGCTCGATCCAGGGGCGGAACTTGCGGATGATCGCCTCGTGGTCCCAGCCGAACATGCCCACGACGACGAGCTTCAGGCCGGGCAGGCGCGAGGCGCGCAGGCGCTCCCAGGCGGCGAGCAGCGTGGCGTGGTTCTTGCGCGGCTCGAGGGTGGAGACGATCAGCAGGTAGTCGAGGGGCCCGTCGCCCGGCGCGAGATCCGGCTTCTGCGCCTCGCCGCGCGGCCGGTACACGCCGTCGTGCAGCCGCGTTCCCACGATCTCGCGCGCGCGCCCGGCCTCGGAGGGCCCGTCGTGGTAGTGGTGCGAGACCATGTTGTGGATCGTGACCGCCCTCGGCTCCGCCTGCGGGAAGACGGACAGCAGGTCGCGCCTCGTGGCCTCGGACACGCAGGCGAACCAGGCGCCGTCGCGGACGTTGCGGCGAAGCGCGTGGTAGTGCGAGGCCTGGTGGAACGGCCGGTCCGAGATCGTGTGCGGCATGAGCAGCGGGATCGCGTCGTGGTAGCGCACGACCAGGCGCGTGCCCGGCGAGACCCGCCCCGGGTAGGGCGTCTCGGCGATCATGCAGTCCAGCCCCGAGGTGTCCAGGCGGGGATAGAGCGGGTAGCCCGCCAGGCGCGTCGCGAGCGCGACGCGGTGCATGGCCGTCCACGGCACGCGGGCGATGCGGAAGGCGGCGCGCGTGACCGCGTCGAAGTCCTCCGGCGGCAGGGTGCGGGCGAAGAGCCGGCGCCAGATGAAGTCGCGGAAATGGGTCGCCTCGAAGCGGGTGAGCGTCTCGCGCCCGCCGAGGAGCTGCCGCACGGCCATGAGTGCCGCGTGCGCGTAGGCGTTGCCGACCGGCTGCTGGAGCGAGATGACGACGCGCGAGAGGCGGTCCAGGCGGCGGTCGGCCGCCAGCGCGTCGCCCCCGGGCGCGAGCCCGCGGGCGAGGACGAGCCCGCTCGCCTGGATGAGGCCCTCGACGGCGAGTCCCTCGACCAGGGACAGGCCGCGGAAGAGCAGGCGCGCCTCCTGCGGGATGCCCGCGTGCCCGTCCAGGGCGGGGCGAAGCTCGAGGAGGATCCTGAGCGGCGCCGCGCCCGGGGTGACGGCGCCCGTCACGACTCGACCGCCGCCGGGGACTCGGCGAGCGTGGCCTGGTAGAAGTCGTAGGCCTCGTCCACCGTGGGGAACGCGTGCAGCCGGCCCTCGTGCAGCACGCTCGCGCGCTCGCAGTAGAGCTTGATCACCTGCGCCTCGTGGGTCACGAGGACGAAGGCGCGGTCGCGGCGCTTGTGGAAGAGCTCGTCGTGGCAGCGCTGGTGGAAGCGCACGTCGCCGACCACCATGGCCTCGTCGATGAGGAAGCAGTCGAACTCGACCGCCATGGACAGCGCGAACGCGAGGCGCGTGAGCATCCCGTGGGAGTAGTGCGAGACCGGCTCGCGGAAGTACACGCCGAGCTCGGTGAACTCCTCGACGAACCCGACGAGCGGCCGGTAGTCCACGCCGTAGGCGCGGCAGACGAACTTCAGGTTGTCCAGGCCCGTGAGGTTCGTCTGGAAGGCGCCGCCGAAGGCGAGGGGCCAGGACACGCTCATCTCGCGGCGGATCCTGCCGGAGGTCGGCTGCTCGGCGCCGCTGATCAGGCGGATCAGCGTGGACTTGCCGGCGCCGTTCTTGCCGAGGATGCCCAGGTTGCGGCCGCGCTCGAGGCGGAAGCTCACGCCGTCGAGGACCTTTCGCGGGCCCTTTCGCGTCGAGTACACCTTGGAGACGTTCTCGACGGAGATCATCGGACCTCGACCCGCCGGCCGGCGTCCCGGACCATGTACAGGCCCAGCAGGGTGAGCAGCAGGCAGCTCACCACGAGGTATCCCGCGTCGTAGTGCGTGCGCACGACGCTGCCGAAGTAGCCCTCGCGCAGCATCTCGACGCCGTGCACCATCGGGAGCAGGAGCACCGCCTCGCGCAGGGCGGGCGGCAGCCAGTCCACCATGAACGCCGCGCCCGAGATCGGGAAGAGGAGGTAGGCCGCGGGATGCCAGAGCTTCTCGACCACGTCGCTGTAGGCCGTGCCGGCGCCGATCACGAGCGCGAGCGCCGCCCCGAACCAGGCGAGCAGGACCCACCCCGCGGTGACCAGCAGCAGGTCGCCCGGCGGGGACATCCAGTCGAGCGCCGTGAAGACGGCCGCGAGGAAGGCGAACGAGGCCGTGGCGCCGGCGACCTCCAGGACGATGCGCGTGAGCAGCACGTCGATCACGCAGACGTTGCGGTGGTAGAGCAGGCCGAAGTTCTGCTCGATGGCCATGCTGCTGCGCGAGGCGCAGTTGCGCCACAGGAGCACGGACGAGTAGCCGGTGATGGCGAAGGCGATGATCGGCATCCCGGAGCTGTGCTGCAGGCCGGCCGCGGTCCACAGGGCCGCCACGCCGAGCGTGAAGAGCATGGGCTCGATCACGAGCCAGAGCACGCCCAGGTTCTTGCGGCCGAAGCGCGTGATCACCTCGCGCATGAGCAGCGCGTGCAGGATCCTGCGCTGGATGGCGAGCGAGCGGAGCAGCGAGTCCCGGGCGGGCAAGGCGGCGTCCTCCCGGCGCTAGTCCGTGTGCTCGCGGATGCTCGCCACGAGGAGGCTCCCCACGCCCCAGGCGATCAGCCCGAGGACGAAGACCACGAGCACCGCGCGCAGGCGGCGCGGCTCCATGGCCTTGTCGGGCAGGTTCGGCTGCACGAGCCGCTCGAGGTAGAGCTGCTTGCGCTCGGCCTCGCTGCGCGCGGTCTCGAGGGCGGCGAGCGCGGTGGCGAGCTGCTTGTCGGCGAAGGTCTTCTCCAGGGCGAGGCGCTGGAAGTCGGGCGTGCGCGAGCTCAGGGAGTCGCTGCTCCCGGTGACCTTCGCGGACTCCCGGGCGATCGACCGGCGCAGGCTCTGCGCCTTGCTCTCGAGCGCCCCGATCGACGGGTTGCTCGGCGAGAGCTTTCGAAGCTGCGCGACCTGGGCCTCCGTCGCGAGGAGCTCCTCCTGGATCTTCGCCACGCCCTGCAGCTGGATCGCGGCCTGCCGGTCCGGCTCGAACACGGACTGCTTGCTGCGGAACGCGGACAGCGCGAGCGCCGCATCCTTCGCCCGCTCCTCCGCGAGGCGGACCTCGCGCTCGGCGACCTCGATCAGGTCGCGGCGGCTGCGGTCGTTCAGGTTGTTCACGAGCCGCTCGCCCATCTGCAGGAGCGACTCGTTCACGTTGCGCGCGTCCTGCGCGGTGAAGGCCCGCACCACCAGCACCGTGATCGAGGACACGGGGTCGTAGCGCACGTTCACCTGCTTCTGGTAGTAGCGGTGGAAGGCCTCGAAGCTGCGGTCCCAGTCCAGGCCGGGAAAGCGGCTCAGGAAATCGGCGGACTCCACCGAGTAGGCGTCGCGGATCGCGAGCTTCCCGTCCAGCTCCGCGAGCGCGTCGCGCGAGAGCATGAAGTCGTGGACGGAGTAGGTGTCGTCCTGGGAACGCGACAGGCCGCCGCCCTGCAGCAGCGCGCCGAGCAGGCCCGACTGCGCCTGGCGCTGGGGGCTCCTCACGACGAACCGCGATTCGGACACGAAGACGTCCGAGGCGACGAGCCCGTAGTAGAGCGCGGCGAGCGCCGTCGGCAGGACGACGGTGAGGAGCGCGATCAGGTTGGCGCGCCGCAGGCCGCGAAGCCAGCCCCTGCGTGGACTTTCGGACACCGGCCCCTCGGTCATCGAATCGCCTTTCCGCTTTCGCCTTCCGGCAGGGCCCCCGGCGCCTCCCGGCCGTAGCTGTCGTGGAACCGCACGATATCATCCTCGCCGAGGTAATCCCCGCTCTGCACCTCGATCAGCACCAGGGGAATCACCCCGGGGTTCTCGAGGCGGTGCTTGCGGCCCGCGGGGATGTAGGTGGACTGGTTCATGTCGAGGAGCATCTCGTCCTCGCCGTTGAGTATCCTCGCCATGCCGTGCACGACCACCCAGTGCTCGCTGCGGTGGTGGTGCAGCTGCAGCGAGAGCGAGGCGCCCGGGCGCACCTCGATGCGCTTGATCTTGAAGCCGCTTCCCTCCTCGAGCACCGAGTAGGTGCCCCAGGGCCGGTGCACGGTGCGGTGGAGCCGGTAGGCGTCGTGGCCGCGCGACTTGAGCTGGGCGTAGATGTGGCGCACGTCCTGGGCCCGGCCGCGATCGGCCACGAGGACCGCGTCGGGCGTGTCCACGACGATCAGGTTGCTCACGCCCACGACGCCGATCATGCGGCCGTCGCTCTGGACGAAGCAGTCGGCGGTGTCGTGCAGGAGCGCCGTCCCCTGGACGCGGTTGCCGCGGGCGTCGGGCGCGGACAGCGCGCCCACCGCGTCCCAGGAGCCGATGTCGCTCCAGCCGATGCTGCACGGCACGACGGCGAGCTTGCGCGACTTCTCCATGACGGCGTAGTCCACGGAGATCTCCGGCACTTCCGCGAGCGTGCCGCCGTGGAGCTCGACCTGGGTGAGCCCCTCGCCGTCCACGCGCCGGGAGAGGGAAAGGCAGGCCCGCGTGGCCTCGAGGACCTCGGGGCAGCACGCCGCCATCTCGGCGAGCATCGTGCCCGCCGTGAAGCAGAACATGCCGGAATTCCAGAGGAAGTCGCCGGAGGCGAGATACGACTGCGCGAGCGCGAGCGTGGGCTTCTCGACGAAGCGCGTGACGCGCTCGCCCTCGGCCTGGAGGTAGCCATAACCCGTCTCCGGTCCCCGCGGCTGCATGCCGAAGGTGACGAGCCGCCCTTGCC